>JBGPHP010000234.1:0-4566 GCA_041484445.1 Gemmatimonadota bacterium | reverse complement strand
GAGGTCGGTGACGATGCCGGGATCCCCCGCCCGCACCTGCAGCGAGCGCACGCGGCCCTGCTGGAACAGGGCGATGGCGCGGAGCCGCTCGATCTGGGATGCCTGCACCGCCACCTGGGAGTCGATGGTCGAGGTCATGAGCTCGAGGCGCTGCTGCTCGACGCGGTAGCGGGTCGCGAGCTCCTCGGCCCGGTCCTTGGCCAGCGCGGCGTCGTTGCGCGCCATCAGCCCGTGCGCCACCAGCGTGTCGGCCCCCAGGGCGTCGCGTTTGACTCTCTCGAATTCCGTGCGGGTCGTGGCGACCAGGCCTTCCTGGGTCAGCCGCTGGTTTTGGAGGTTGGTGCGCAGGCTCACGAGCTGCGCCTGGGCCTCGGTGAGCTGCTGCTCGGCTTGCAGGGCCTGGATCTGTACGTCAGGGTTCGACAGCTCGAGCAGCTGCGTCCCGGGCTGTACGATCGCGCCCGGCTGGGACAGGATGCGCTCGACGCGCGCCGAGGCGAGGGCGGTGATGTAGCGGATGTGCTCGGGAACGAGCGTACCGGGGCCGCGCATCTCGCGCAGCATTTCGCCGCGCCGCACCGAATCGATCCAGGGCGTGCCGCCCTCGATCGAGGGGGCCGCGGGACTCAGGCTCGAGAGGACGAGCGTGATGAGGATGATCGCACCGAGGCCGATCCCGGCCTGCCACAACCGACGGCGGTTTTTTACGGGGGCGCGCGGTATGTCCACGACGGTCCTCTATAAGAAGAAACGGATGAGTCGACGGCCAGCCCCCTGGCGAAAAGCACGGCACATGCCAGGGAGGCCGGAGGCAACTGGTTTACGGGAAGCGGGTTACGAGGTGGGCTGGAGCGCGCGCGGCACGGTTTTGGCCGGATGTGGGAAGCGGGGTCCCGAAACCGAACAGGTGTCGGGTGTCAGGTGTCCGGTGTCAGGGTCCACCCCCTGACCCCATTTCCCCGACACCCGACACCTAGAAGTGGTAGCCCGCCGCCAGGTTCAAGTGACTGGCCGAGAAATCGCCGCCCTGATAGCGAGTCGAGAAGTGTCGGTACTCGAACCCGAAGACGAGCGGACCCGGCGGTCGCCACTCAGCGTGCCCTTCACAGACGAAGTTGCGCAGCCGCCCGGTCGCCAGGACGTCCGCGTCGTTCGGGTCGTCGAGCCCGCAGCCGCCGCCGAACATGAAATGCCGGACGGGACGTAGGTTCAGCTGTCCCCACCCGCCTTTGGTACGGACCGGCGCTCCGCCGACGCCCGTGTTCTGACCGATCCCACCCCCGCCGAGGCCGGCGAGCGCTTGTCCCGTGTACGCCTCACCGATCAGCTCGGCGATGCCGATCTTGATGCGGGCGTCCACCGTCACCGCCTTGGAGACGAGCAGCGTGTCTCCGCTCGCCGAGTCCAGTCCTTTGAGCCAGCCCAGGTGTCCGCCGACCGCGATCTCGCTCGGGTCGTCGCTCGGACCCCAGCCGAGGCGCAGCCGACCCTCGAGCGCGGGCCGTTTGGTGCGCTCGGCGGAATCGAGCTGGGTGGCGAACGTCGACTGCGCCGAGCCGGCCGTGGGCGCCAGGACCGCGGCCTGGAGCGCGAGCCGCAGGGTGAATCCGGTCTCGATCGTGACCCGACCCTGCGGCGTCCACAGCCACAGATTGCCGGCGCCCGCGAAGTCGGGGAATCCCACCGAAGCGAGGGAGCGCGGCGAGCGCTCGGCCACGAGCGGCGACTCCTGCCCGAAGAGCAGCTGCGCATGGGTCCACTGCACCGTGCCCACGGCGCGCCGCATCCGGAGTAAGGGAAAGGTCCGGCCGCCGGAGCTCGGCTGCTGGCCGCCGAAGAAGTCGACATCGACCTCACCCGAAAAGCTGCCCCCCAACACATCGGGCTCGCTCACGAACACGCCGAGACGGGTCTGGCGGATCGATCCGCCGGTGCCGGCGGCGCCGGTCGTGTCGGCTTCCGCGAGCTGCGGCACGTCGCTGTTGTTCATCCGCGCGTTGGTAAAGAAGCCGTTCACCAGGACGAAGCCGGAGAATTCGACGGTCCGGCGCGCGGCGGGGTGCGTCGTATCGGCGGGCGGGTTCTGTCCCGAGGCCGGACGCGCGAGGACGGCGAGGACGGCGAGGGCGACGAGCGGCATGAAGCGGCGCATGTGGATCATACTCCTGGCGAGATCGATGGGATTAGACTAAGCTGAGCGCCCGTGGACGCAACAGGGAGTCACTGCGTGAGATGGTGGGCGGGGGTCTGCGCCGTCCTCGGAGTCGCCTGGCCGGTCGCCACCCTCGCCCAGGCCGGGCGGGTGAGCGGCCGCGTCGTGATCCTCGAAAAGGACAACAAGCCCTCCCCCGATCTGGGGGACGCCGTCGTGTACCTCGAGGGCCGCGGCATCACCGCCCCCCTGGCCCGGTTCGAAATCACGATCAGCGACAAGACCTTCTCACCGCACGTCCTGGTCGTGCCGATCGGCTCGACCGTCGCCTTTCCGAACCACGACCCGTTCGACCACAACGTGTTCTCCGTTTCCGATTCGAACAGCTTCGACCTGGGACTGTACGGCCGGGGCGAAGGCAAGACCGTAACGCTGAAGCACCCCGGGCTGGTGCGCGTGTTCTGCAACGTGCATCCCCGCATGGTCGCGCTGGTGCAGGTCATGGGCACGCATCACTTCGCCCAGGCGGGCGCCGACGGCCAGTTCACCGTCGCGGGCGTGGAGCCCGGGGCCTACCGGCTGCACGTGTGGCACGAGCGCGCACCGACCGAGGTCGTCAAGGACGTGACGGTCGGGCCCAGCGGGCTCCCCGACCTCGTCATCACGCTCAATGCGCGCGGCTTCCGCCCGCAGCCGCACAAGAACAAGTTCGGGAAGGACTATCCCACGAATGCCGGACGCGAGCGCTACTAAGGGCGTCCGCTTCGGGCTCGCCGGGAAGATCTTCCTCGCGTCGGCCCTGCTCGTCGCGGTGGTGCTCGGGGTCACCTTCGGCGTCACCTCCTACCAGGCCAATCGCACCGCCGATGCCTCGATTCAGCGCGCCCTCGCCGCCACCCGCACGGCAGTGGAGGATTTCCTCGCCGCGCGCACCCGCACCCTCGGCCGTGCCAGCACCGTAGCGACCGACGTGCCGCAATACCGCGAGCGGCTGCTGCAACGGGGGAAGGACCGCGCCGAGGCGCTCGATCAGGCGAACGACGTCCGCGACCTCATCGGCGGCGCGTGGCTGCTGGTCACCGACAACGAGGGCATCCTCATCGCCCGGACCGACTACCCGGAGCAGTTCGACCGCGATCTCTCGGGCGCTCCCCTGGTGGCCAACGCCCTCTCCGGTGAAACGTCCTCCGGCGCCTGGCTCGACGACGTGCGCAACAAGCTGTTCATCGCGGTCGGCACGCCATTGCGGGCGTCTCCAGAGGCTGCGCCGCAAGGCGCGCTGGTCGCGACCTACGAAGTGAACGACAGCCTGGCGCAGGCGATTCACCAGGCCACGAGCTCCGACGTGGTGTTCTTCGCGCTCGACACCCTCGACCACCCCTACGTGGTGGCGAGCACGCTGCCGCGCGATGAGATCACCGCGGCGCTGCAGCAAGGAATGCATCCCGAGGAGCTGGCGCGGGACTCGGCGGGGGAGGCGATGACGGCCCGCTCGGGCGGCGAGCACCTGATCGGGCTGGCGGGCGCCATCCGCTCGCCGGCCGGGGACCTGCGCGGCGGCTTCGTCGCCTTCCGCTCGCGCGAGGCCGAGCTGGCGGCGTTCCGCACGCTGCAACGGACGATTCTCGGCGCCATCCTCTTCGGCATCGCGCTCGCGCTGGCGTCGGCGTTCGTGCTGGCGCGGCAGATCGCCCGGCCGGTGCAGCAACTCGCCCGGGCGACGCGCCGGGTGCAGGACGGCGACTACTCGGTCGAAATCCCGGTGACGGGACAGGACGAGATCGGCGTGCTGTCGCAGGCGTTCCGCAACCTGGTGGAAGACCTGAAAGAGAAGGCACAGCTCGTCAACTTGCTGCAGGCCGCAGGGGCTTCGGCCACGCAACCGCTCGGCTCGGCCCCCACCGCCATCCGGCAGGTCGCCGACCGGCCGTCGCTTGGCTCGGGTGGCGACGCGCTGCGCCCCGGCTCGGTGTTCGCCGGCCGCTACGAGGTGAAGGAGGTGCTCGGAGCGGGTGGCATGGGGGTAGTGTACCGCGCATTCGATCGTGAGCTGGGCGAGCCCGTCGCTATCAAGACCCTGCGCCCCGACACGGTGGCGGGTGACCCCATCGCCCTCGAGCGCTTCAAGCAGGAGATCCGCCTCGCCCGCAAGATCACGCACCGCAACGTCGTGCGCACCTATGACCTGGGTGAGGTCAACGGCCTGTACTATCTGACGATGGAGTTCGTCGAGGGCACGTCGCTCAAGGCGCTGATCCAGAGCCGCGGCCGGCTCCCGGTTCCGGTCACCCTCACAGTGGGGAAGCAGCTGAGCCGCGCGCTCGAGGTGGCGCACGAGCAGGGCGTGATCCACCGCGACATCAAGCCGCAGAACATCGTCGTCGAGCCGAACGGGTTCCTGAAGGTGATGGACT
>JBGPHP010000233.1:0-4581 GCA_041484445.1 Gemmatimonadota bacterium | reverse complement strand
GGTGCGTGGATCATCGACTCGAGCATCTGCGTCGCCGTGATCACCGGCTTGCCGTGCCGGTTCGATTCGCGGATCAGCCGCTTCTGCACCAGCGGCACCGTCTCGAACGGCAGCTCCACCCCCAGGTCGCCGCGGGCGACCATCACCGCATCGGTCGCGACGAGGATCCGCTCCAGGTCGTCCAGCGCCGCCGCTTTCTCGATTTTCGCCACCAGCTTGACCCCGGGCGGCACGAGCGCGCGCAGCGCGTGCAGGTCCTCGGCGCGGCGCACGAACGACAACCCCAAATAGTCCGCCCCGCCAGCCACCGCCGCCGCCACATCCTCCTTGTCCTTGTCGGTCAGGGGCGGCGCGCTCACCGTCAGTCCCGGGAGGTTCATTCCCTTGTGCGATGTCAGCTCGCCCCCGTCGATCACCCGGGCCACCACGCGGGGCGGCGCGATCTTCGTCACCTCGAGCGACAGCAGTCCGTCGTTCAGCAGGATCTTCGCCCCCACCCGCGCGTCGCGCGCCAGATCGTCGTAGGTCGTGGGCAGGTCGTCCCCCCGCGCCACGTCCTCGGGGGCGAGCACGACCTCCGCGCCGGGCTCGAGCTGGCGCGGCACCGGCAGCTCCCCCACCCGGATCCGCGGTCCCTGCAGGTCCACCAGGATCGCCACCGGCTGCTCGCGCTCGGCGGCGAGCTCCCGGACCAGCGCAAGCCACCGGGCGCGCAGCTCGGGTGTGCCGTGGGAAGAGTTGATGCGGATGACATTGGCGCCGGCGTCCAGCAGCGCCGTGACGCGGGAGGAGATAGCCGTCGCCGGACCCAGCGTGGCCACGATCTTGGTACGGCGGATCAACTCTGACATCCTCAGCTCGGCGTCGTAGTTATCCACAGGATATCAAGGAGGGCGCGGTGTGGATAACTCGCGCACTCGTGGACTCCCCATACTCCCTGATCGGAGGGGAGTCTCCGCCGCGGCGGCGCTGCTCTAACTGCGTGTGGAAAGCCTGGGTACAAGTCCGGCTTCAAGCCGATTCTCGCGCTGCTCGAGCTGCGGAACCGAGCTTCGCTGGACTGAATAAAGATACGCACACCACCCGTCCCCGATCCCCCGTCCCGCTTCCCGGGGTCCCTAGCGTAACACCTCCAGGTGTCGCCCCTGCAGCCGCCGCCGGTAGTCCTCCAGCAGGTGCACGGCACGCTGGATCGTGGTCGCGGGGATGCCTTCGATCGTGCGGGAGGCGAGGCGCCGCTCCAGCTGCCCTACCCGCAGCAGCACCTCCAGCCCGCGCCGCGTGAGCGTCACCCGCACCCCCCGGTCATCCTCGGCGTCGGGTGTGGTCTCGACCAGCCCCTTGGTCTCCAGCCGCTGGATGAAGGTGGTGGCAGCCGGGCGGCTCACACCGAGCTGCAGCGCCACGTCGCGCGGGCGCGCCCCATCGGGGCCCGCCAGGTCCACCGCCGCGAGCGCCACGTGCGCGCGGTGCCCCAGCCCGTAGCTCCGGAACGCCCGATCCCCGGCGCGCTGCAGCTCGGCATAGGCTGCGGCCAGGGCATCGGCCAGCTGCAGCGCCAGCTCGGAGCGGTCGCTCATGAGACGCGGTGCGCGGTGCGCGGTGCGCAGTATTCCCCGGCCCGCTCCGTAGCGACGGTTACGCTGGGAGAATACCGCGCACCGCGCACCGCGCACCTGCTTAATATGTTCACAGTTAACATACTAATCTCAATCCAGTCGGCCGCAAGAGGCCTAGATTCGGGCCCATGATCCAGGTCGCGAACCTCACCAAGCTCTACGGCGAGCTCGTCGCCGTGGACGATCTGTCGTTCGGCGTCGCCCCGGGGGAGGTGCTGGGACTGGTCGGTCCCAACGGCGCGGGCAAGACCACGACGCTGCGCAGTCTCGTGGGCATCATCCGGCCCACCCGGGGCACGGTGCAGATCGGCGGCCACGACCTCGAGCGCGACCCGGTCGCCGCCAAGCGGCTGCTCGCCTTCATGCCGGACGAGCCCCACCTGTTCGAGTACCTCACCGTGGAGGAGCACCTGCGCTTCACGGCGCGGCTCTACGGGGTGCCCGACGTGGAGCGCCGCATCCCTGCCCTGCTGGCCGAGCTCGAGCTGTCCGACAAGGCCCGCGTGCTGCCGCCCGAGCTGTCGCGCGGCATGCGCCAGAAGCTCGTCATCGCCTGCGGCCTGCTGCACGACCCCCAGGTGCTGCTGTTCGACGAGCCGCTCACCGGGCTCGACCCCGCGGGGATCCGCCGCATGAAGCAGACGATCGTGGAGCGGGCCCGCGCGGGGGCCGCGGTGCTGTTGTCGTCGCAGCTGCTGCACCTCGTGGAAGAGCTCTGCACCCGCGTCCTGATCCTGCAGCGCGGCCGCATGGTGACGATCGGGACGCTGGCGGAGATTCTCGCGCGCCGCCCCGATCTGGCGGGCAAGAGTCTCGAGGATGTGTTCCTGGCCCTGACGGGAGATGGTGGAGGAACGGCCGCGTGATCGACGCCGCGCTGTACCTCTCGCGGCGCAGCTTCGCCAACGCGCTGCGCCGCCGGCTCCAGCGGCTGCGCCAGCCGAAGTACCTCATCGGGTTCTGCGTCGGGCTGCTGTATTTCTACTGGTTGATCGTGCGCCCCGGCGGCGGGCCGCGGCCGCCGGCCGGCGCCACCTTCCCCGGCAGCGGTGTGGTGTCCGCCCTGGGCGACGTGGCGGCCGTGGGCGGGCTCGCCGTGGTGCTGCTCTTCACCTGGATCTTCGGCAGCGCCGAGACGCCGTTCACCTTTCAGCTGGCCGAAACCGACTTTCTCTTCCCGGCGCCCCTCACCCGGCGCCAGGTGATCCAGTTCCGGCTGCTGCGCACCCAGGTGCCGCTGCTCATCTCGGCGGCGTTCTCCGTGCTGATCTTCTCGCGCGGCCACTTCGACGCGCGCCTGCCGCTCCGCATCCTCGGGCTGTGGGTCATGTACCTCACGCTGCAGCTGCACACCGCCGGGGCGGCGATGGTGCGCGGCAGTCTGATGCAGCAGGGCATGACCGGGGTGCAGCGCCGGCTGATCACCCTCGGCGTCATCGCCGCGCTCCTCGTGGGGCTGTGGCTCGGCGTGCGGGCATCGCTGCCGGGGATCGTCGCGGCGTGGCGGGACGATGCCGACGCCGGGGCCGCCGAGCTGGCGCGGGCGCTGCACCACGGCGTCCTGGGAGTGGTGCTGTGGCCCCTGTTCGCCCTCAAGGGCCCGTTGCTGGCGCGGAGCGTCTCCCAGTTCCTGGTGCGCCTCCCCGCGGCGCTGCTCGTCGCCGGGGCGCATTACGTGTGGGTGGTGCGCTCGACCCTCGCCTTCGAGGAAGCGGCGGTGGAGCACGCCGGGAAGGTGGCGCGCCGCATCGAGGCGCGGCGGCGCGGCCGCAACGATGTCGCCACCCCCAAGAGCGGCGACGCCCCCCGCACCTTCGTGCCGCTGGCCGCCACCGGCGGTCCCGCGGCGGCGATCGTGTGGAAGAACGTCACCGGCGCGCTGCGGGAATTCCGGCTGCGCACCCTGCTGCTGCTCGTCATCATGATCGTGGCGATGGGGTCCGTCCTGGGGGGGCGCGGCGGGGCGGCCGACCTCGTCGCCCTGCTCGCCCTCGCCCTCTCCGGCGTGGTGCTCGTGTTCGGGCCGCTGACGCTGCGCTACGACCTGCGCCGCGATCTCGAAATGCTGGACATGCTGAAGACCTATCCGCTGCGGGGACGCGAGCTGGTGGCCGCGGAGGTCCTGGCCCCGGCGTTGCTCCTCTCGGCCGTGGTGGGCCTCGGGGTCTGCCTGGCGTTCGCCGCCTCGTTCGCGAGCGCGACGCCGCTCCCCGCGGCGGGCGACCGCATCGCCCTGCTCGTGGCCGCGCTCGCCGTCGCGCCCCCCGTGCTCATGGTGCTGCTGCTGGTCCAGAACGCCGCCGCGATTCTCTTCCCCGCCTGGAGCGCGATCGGCCCCGATCGCGCCACCGGCTTCGAAGCCACCGGACAGCGCATCCTCAACGTGGTGGGGGCGGCGTTCGCCCTGGTCGTCGCGGTGCTCCCGGCGGCGCTCGTGGGCGCCGTGGCGGCGATCGTGGCGCGGGCCGCGGGCACCGACCCGATGTGGACCGGTGCGGTTTGGGCGGTGTCGGCCGCCCTGGTGCTCGCCGCGGAGTGCTACCTCGGTGTGCGGCTCCTGGGACCGGTGCTGGAGCGGATGGAGCCGGCGGGGTTGCGATAGCTAGCAGGTCACCGACCAGTCCACCGACGCATCCCCGCGGCACTTGGTGCAGCGCAGCTGGGTCGGCTTGCCGGAGAATTCCTGACGCTCGTTGCAGATGGGGCACACCGCGTAGGTCTGGGTGACCGCTTCCCGGTTGCCGCCCAGGGTCGGGCGCATCACCCCGGTGCGGACCACGATGCTCCAGTGGTCGGGCGGCGTGAGCCGCACCTGCAGGTCCGCGCGCGACAAGCGGATCCGCTTCTCGTGCACGTCGAGCACGACGTGCTCCGAGGTCTCCTCGACGATCGGATACCACGCGCCGCGGCGCAGGATGTCCGCCACCGAGTCGAGACACCGGGCCCAGCCCTTGGATGCCAT
>JBGPHP010000232.1:0-4621 GCA_041484445.1 Gemmatimonadota bacterium | reverse complement strand
TGCACCAGCGTGCCGTCGATCACGTTGGTGGACTTGGCGTCCACCACGCTCGAGAACAGGTTCCCGATGTAGTCCACCGAGACGAGCGGCTCATCCGACACGTCGAGCACACCCTTCAGATCCCCCTGCGCCGCCCGCTTGAACGCGGCGTTGACTTCCTCGATCGTCGTGGGCTTCTTCACCTCCGCCGTCAGGTCCACGAGGGAGACGTCGGGCGTGGGCACCCGCAGCGAGACCCCGTCGATCTTTCCTTTGACCTCGGGCAGCACGAGGCCGGTCGCCTTGGCGGCGCCCGTCGTCGTCGGGATGATCGACAGCGCGGCGGCCCGCGCGCGCCGCAAGTCCTTGTGCGGCAGATCGAGGATCTGTTGGTCGTTGGTGTAGCTGTGCACGGTCGTCATGAACCCGTGCACGAAGCCCCAGGTATCGAGCACCACCTTCACCACGGGGACCAGGCAGTTCGTGGTGCAGGACGCGTTGGAAATGATGTGATGGGCGGCGGGATCGTACTGCTTCTCGTTCACCCCCATGACGATCGTGATATCTTCGCCCTTGGCCGGCGCGGAAATCACCACCTTCTTCGCCCCGGCGCTGAGGTGCTTGGCGGCGGAGTCACGGTCGGTGAACCGCCCCGTGCTCTCGAGCACCAGCTCCACGCCCAGCTCTTTCCAGGGGAGCTTCTCCGGCTCCTTGATCGCCGTGACCCGGATCTCCTTCCCGTTCACGACCAGCGCCTCGCCCCGCACCTCCACGGAGCCCGGAAAGCGGCCGTGGACCGAATCGTACTTGAGCAGGTGCCCGAGCGTCTTGGTATCGGTGATGTCGTTGACGCCTACGAACTCGAGCGCCGTCTGTTTGGAGAGCAACGCCGCCCGAACCACGTTGCGGCCGATCCGACCGAACCCGTTGATGCCGACCCGCACCGCCATACACGCTCCCTAAGTGAAATCCGGAATGCTCGCCCGGCCGAAGGTCACGGCCGTGATCGAGGTGAACCCCGCACCACTCAGCGCCCGAGCCGCCTCCGCAATCGTCGCGCCGGTGGTGAAGACGTCGTCGATGAGAACCAGATCATTCTTCTCCCTGCGTCCGTCTTGTTGCACTCCAAAAGCCCCCGCCACGTTCGCTAGGCGCGCGGCCGGTGTCAACGCCGTCTGCGTCGATGTATCGCGCGTTCTGACAAGGAGTTGTGACCGCACGGGAAGTCCCCAACGCCGCCCCAGGGCGCGCGCCAACACTTCGCTTTGATTGTAACCTCGGCGCTTCAGCCGCGCGGCTCCAAGGGGAATCGGGACGAGGCGCGCCCCCGACGGTGGCCGGGCGAGGAGCCGGCTCAGCCCGCTCGCCATGTCGATGGCGATGCGCGGCAGACCGCCGTACTTCAGCGCGTGCACCGCCGAGCGTGCGCCGCCATCCAGCCAGACGCCGGAGCGCACGCTGCGCAACGCTGCCGGCCATTCCCGGCACAGGCGGCAGGGGCCGAAGTGGGGCTCGGGCTGACCGCAGCGTTCGCACCAGGGGGGTCGCACGGAGCGCCATCGCAGGCGGCAGACGGGACAGATGAGGTCGTCGGCGTGCGCCGTCGCAAGCAGTCCATGGCACACGAGACATTCGGCGGGCAGCAGCAACTGCTCGATCGCGTTACCCGCGGAGTGCACGATCCACCGCCGCCCGCATGATCTCGACCGGCGCGGGTTGGTCTGGGAAGAAGCGCGCCCAGGCCAGCGCTCCCTGACGGATCAGCACCCCACGGCCGTCCCGGGCCGATACGCCGCCGCGCCGCAACGCGCGCACCCACGGCGTCTCCCCGGCACCGTACACGAGATCGAGGGCGCCGCGCGCATCGCGCAATACCGCGGGATCGATGGGGAGCGGGTCACGGGGAGCGAGTCCGAGCGGCGTGGCATTGACGACGACGTCGGCGGCGAGCGGCGGCTCGGCAACGCGGGCGCGCACGGCGAGGCCGCGTGCCCAGCGCACGAACTCCCGGGCTTTGGCGGGATCGCGCGAGTGCACGAGCAGGTCGACCCGGGCCTGCGACGCGGCCAATGCGACCGCCCGGGCAGAGCCCCCCGTCCCCAGCACGAGCCAGCGTCCTTCCGGAAACCCCAGCTCCCCGAGCTCGGCCGCGATGGCGGCCACGTCGGTGTTGTCGCCGACGAGGACCCCCTGCTCCATCCAGAACGTATTGCAGGCCCCCGCCTGCGCGCACAGCTCCGTTTTACGCGAGACGGACCGTTCCGCCGCCTCTTTATGGGGAATCGTGACGTTGCCGGCCACACCCACCCGCGCAAGCGCGTCGAAGGTGTCGGCGAACGCCGCCGCGGCGACCCGCAGCGCCACGTACACACCGTCCACGCCCAGCGCGGTGAGCGCCGCATTGTGCATGATGGGAGACAATGAATGGGCGACGGGATCGCCCAGCACGGCCAGCAGCCGCGTGCTACTGCCGATCCTCACGCCGGGCTCCGCCCGCGAGCCGGTCGGCCACCGCCGCGATCAGCGTCTCGAGCTCGGCACAGGTGTCGCGATACACTTCGAGATCGCCCCCGAACGGATCGCCCACCTCCGCCTCCTCCCCCTCACGTCCCGCGTATTCCCCCAGCACGAACACCCGGCCCTCGCCGCCCAGCTCGTGCACCCGCGCCCGGTGATGGCGCGCCATCGTGAAGATCATGTCCGTGTCTTCCACGATCTCGCGCGTGAGCAGGCGCGCGCGGTGGCTCGAGAGATCGAGGCCCCGCTCCAGCGCGACGAGATAGGCGCCTTCGGAGGCAGGCGCTCCGTCCCACGCCCCCGTCCCGGCCGACTCGACGGTCATATCTGCCAACCCGCGCTCCACCAGCGCGCGGCGCAGCAACGTTTCGGCGAGCGGGCTGCGGCAGATGTTCCCAGTGCAGACGAAGAGGATCCGCTTCACGGGGCGAGCATCCCCGCCCCCGCCCGGAGCTCGGTGATGGAGATCGCGCCGGCGCGCACCACCCGCGGCGCGGTGCCGGTGCAATCCACCACCGTCGAGGGGGGACGATTGCCCAGGACGCCCCCATCCAGCACGAGCAAGCGACCGGCCGTCACGGCGGCGGCGAAATCCCGCAGAATGGCGTCGACCCCTGGCGCCGGCGGACTGCCCGGGAGATTCGCCGAGGTGGACGTCAGCGGCTCGCCCAGCGCCGCGATGAGCAGCGCCATCCGTGTGTGGGAGGTCCAGCGCACCGCGATGCCCCCTTCTGGTCCGCGTAAGAGATCCGGCAGTCGGCCGCTGCCGCCGGGCAGCACCAGGGTCAGCGGCCCAGGCCAGAACGCCCGCGCCAGCGCCCGGGCGGATTCGTTGAACGCGAGCCCCTGTGCCTCGGCCATCTCCCGGCTCGCCACGAGGAGCAGGAACGGCTTGTCCCGCGGCCGCCCCTTGAGCGCCGCCAGCGCGCGCACGTCCGCCTCCACCGGCCGCGACCCCAAACCGTACACCGTCTCCGTAGGATACGCGAGCAGTCCCCCCCCGCGCAGGTGCTCTCCCACGCTGGGGACGACGGCCCGCGCGTCCGATTCCGTGGCGAACGGCAGCGCGCTCATCCCAGCTCCCGCGCCAGCGCCTCCGCCAGTCGCCAATCCTCCTCCGTCGTCACTTTGAGATTGCAGGCCGAGCCGGGCACCACTTCCACCGGGAACCCCGCTCGCTCCACCACTTCGGCATCGTCGGTAGGCGGTGGTGCGTCGTCGGGCCAGCGGGCGTACCCCGCGGCGAGCATCGATCCCGGAAACGCCTGCGGGGTCTGCGCCCGCCACAAACGAGCGCGCCCCACGGTCCGCGCCACGCGGCCGTCGTCGTCCACGTCCTTTACCGTGTCGCCGATCGGGACCGCGGCGACGGCCCCGACCCCGGTGCGTGCGCGCTCGATCACGGCCGCGATCGTGGCGGCCTCCACGAACGGCCGGGCGGCATCGTGCACCAGCACCACGGGGGGTGGATCACCCAGCGCGTCGAGACCCGCCCGCACCGAATCCGCCCGGGTGGCGCCGCCGGCTACGCCCGTCACGCGCTCGCCCAGCAGCTCCTGCAGCCAGACGGGCGGTCGCTTCGCGACGTCGGGCGGTAAGGTCACCACCACCTGCCGGACGTCGGAGCGCGCCAGAAACGGCCGCAACGCGCGCAGCAACACCGGCACCCCGGCGATCGGCCGGAACTGCTTCGGCCCACCGGGGCCGGCGCGCACGCCGGACCCGGCCGCCACGATCACGACGCCGACGTCAGGCGGCGAGCCGGCGCGCGAGCTCACCGATGTGCTCGATCGCCACGACGTCGAGCCCGCCGGGCACACGGGACCGCGCCGAGAGAAAGACGCGGCGGAACCCCTGGCGCTGGGCCTCCGTCAACCGCCGCTCCAGACCGGATACGGGCCGCACCTCTCCGCCCAGGCCCACTTCGCCCAGGAACAGCGCATCGGCCGGCACGGGACGGTCGTGCACGCTGGACGCCAGCGCCGCGAGCACCGCGAGATCGGTCGACGGCTCGAGCAGGCGGACCCCGCCCGTGACGTTCACGAACACGTCGAGCGCCCCGACCGGAAGGCCGCCGCGACGCTCGAGCACGGCGAGCAGCACGGCCAGGCGCCGCTGATCGAGT
>JBGPHP010000231.1:0-4628 GCA_041484445.1 Gemmatimonadota bacterium | reverse complement strand
GTCTGAAACTTCGCCGCCTGCTCCGCTGCGGCCGGGTTTTGTTGCGCGATCTGCGCCATCCGGGTGGCCATGGCCGCCGTCCGGTATGGCAGCATGAAGTAGTTGAGGATGATCGCCATCACGGAGATCGTGAGCGCCGGCACGAGGAACTTCGGCCGCTCCCGAACCCGCTCAAACACCTCGGTCGGCGACAACAACACCCGAAACAGATCCAATACCGAGCCCATGCCGATCCTCCATCAGGTGAGAGAGTTCCCTGTCCCTCCACGCTGCGCCAATATACGGCCACTTCGTCCTGCCGCTGCCCACCATCTCCGATGGCGAAATACGAGATGCTCCGGTCCAGAGTTGCAGCGGGGCTCCCCGAGGGCGCCTCACCCTCGAGGCGGCACGAGACGGGCGCCGGGAATCCGCTTGAGGTTCTCGGCGATCCCGGCCGTATCCTGTCCCAACGCCACCACGAGCCACTCCCCCGACACCTGGACCTCGGCCGCGATGCGCTGAAACAGGTCGCGGCTCCCCGCAGTCGGGGAGCGATACCATGGACGGTCTAGCCGAATGCCGAGCACGTACAGGGGGACGTCGCTGAACTGCCGGACTTCTTTCCGCGCCAGATACGCCTCCTTCACCTCGGGGAACTTCTCCAGCTGCTCGGCGATGCGGCGCACCTCTTCGGCCGGCAGCGTGTGCGCCATCAGGGTGTCGGTGTTGCTGACCCCGACCCGCTCGGCTTCCGCGACGGCCATCTGGTCGTCGTGCGACCAGGCCAGTCGCCGCTGGCGCTCGACTTCCGCTCCGCGACCGTGGCGCTCGTGATAGGCGATCAGCAGCGCGTGCCCCTGCTCCCGGCACGCCGGATGGCGCTCGATGGCACGCTCCACCAACGCGAATCCCGCCGCGTCGTCCCGCTCCAACAGCAGACGCCCCATGATCAGGTTCGCGAAGGGATGATCCGGGGCCGCCCGGAGCAGATCGCGTAGCAGGAGCTCAGCCTCCTCCGGGCCACGCAGTTCGACCGTCAGCTCGCACCGCTCCCACTGCAGCGATTCCCCGGGCGACTCCAACGCCGCGTGCTGGTCGAGCTCCTGGAGCCGGGACCGCTTGCGTGCCGCTTCCTGATGCCCCGCGGCCCATCCCGCATGAACGAGCGCCCGCCAGTGTTCGTCGAGCTGCGTCGTCAGACGATTCCCGGCAGCGCCGAAGTAGCGCTCCACCGCGCTCGCCAAGGCCCCCGGTGGCTGGGCGACGGAGGCGGCTGCGACGTCCGGCCCCACACCCATCGCGTGCAGCCGGTCGGACAGGCTGGGGTGGGTGTCCGCGACGTCGGTGCGCCGTGCGAGGGCCTGCGCGAGGGAGCGGTGCACCATATCGGGCGGGATCACCTGGCGCACGGCGGCACTCAACTCCTCGATGATGCCCGCCGGCGGCTCCGCGGTGTCCGCGAGCCTGCGGCGCACGCCGGTCCAGAACCGCGGCTCGATCCACGCCCCCGCCAGCTCCAGTCTCGTCAGGGCCCGTCCCAACGCGTCGGCCCCACCGACCTGGACGGCGAACCGGTCGGCCTCATACTCCTGCGACCGCGCCAGCACGAATGAATAGGCGTTGAAGTAGGGGCTCCAGCGCGACAAGAACCACTCGAAGAGCCACGCCCCCCAGGTGCGTCGCGCCTGCATCTGCTCGCTCAGCCGCAGCCACATCACCCGGACCCGATAGATCCACGCGCCGAACCGGCCGTGCGCGCGGGACAGATGCCCCACCTCGTGCGCCAGGACCGCGCGGAACTCCTCGGCCGACAGCGCGTGCGCCAGCGGCAGTCCGACGATCAGGTAGTTCCGGTATCCGCCCAGCAGGCCGAACCGGGGATGCTGCGAAACGGCCGCGTTGACGTCTTCACTGATCACGACCTGGTCGAACGGCCTGGCGTGGACCGCACCGACCAGCTCGTCCACCAACGCCATCAGCGCGGGCGCATCGGTCCGACCGATGGCGATCCCGACCGGCGGCTGGAATGGCACCCAGAGCGCCCGGAGGATGGTGTAGACGACCAGGACCAGGGCGAGCATGATCCGGATCAGCCCGCCGCCGCCGAATCCGCCGCCGATCTCGAGCCGGACCAGCCACACCAGCAGCCCGGTGGCGAGCAGCAGGACGAGCCACACGTAGCCATAGCCCAGCCCCGCCAGCACTCCAACGCGCGCCGCATAGCGGCCGGGATGGGCTCCGGCGTAGGCTTCCAGCCGCTGCACCAGCGCCTCGTAGGCCTCGTGCGTCACCCTTGACCCTTCGCGAAGGCCCGGGGTACAGTACGACAAGAACCCATGACGGTCCACCTGATCCTCGGACTCGGGCTGCTCGCCCAGGGCCCAACCGCGCCTTCCACCAGGCGCGTGGACCCGCCTCCCGTGCGCGTGTGGCTCCCCGATACGCTGCGCCCCGTAGGCGACCCGGTCCGCGTGTACGTCGCCCTGCGCGACACCAGCAACCTCGTCGTGTTGCACGTGGACGCGTCCGGCCGGATCCGGGTGCTGTTCCCCAGGAGCCCGACGGACCCCGACCTGGTGCCGGGGGGTGAGACCTTCGCCGTTGCCGGGAGCGAGGACGGCGTCACGTTCCGGGTACCTGGCCCCGGTCTGGGGACCGTGCTCGCGGTTCGATCGCGGGCGCCGTTCCGGTTCGATGGACTCACCGCGGGCAGCCGCTGGGACTACGACCACGCATTGCTGCTGTTGCCCACGGCCGGGAACCCGTTCGCCGCGCTGCTCGACATCGCCGACCGGATCGCGGACGGGGAGGCGTACAATTTCGACCTGGCGGCTTACCGCACGCCCGGTGCGGTGGCGTCGCGGAGCGTCGCACCCGATTCCGTCTGCTTCAGCTGCCTCACCGCACGGCGGTCCCGAACGGCTTCAGGGGCGACGGGAAGCGATATCACGAATTCTGCGGTGGCGCTCGACCACAGCTACGCGGCAGCGCCGGGTGGCACCGTGGTCGATTGCTCGAGTGCGACGCTGGTCGATTCCTTCTGCGGCGTCCAGGACAACAGCGTGTCGACGACCGTTGAAGAATCGACGGTCTATCAGTCCACGTCGGTCGTGTATCCGGTCTACACGCCCCTGTTCTTCCCGCTGCGTCGGTTTCGCCGTCCGCCGCGTGCGCCCGCGCCGCCGCCACCGGCGATCGCGCTGAATCTGCGCCGCGTGCCGGGGCGAATCGTGCCGCCGCCGCCGCGCCGGCCGCCCCCCATCGTCGTGCAGCAGCCCCGGGCGGCGAGCCATCCGGACGCCGTCGCCTCGTCCGATGTCGCGCCTGATCCGGGCGCTCCGATGAGCGCGCTGCCCGGGCAGCGCATCATTGTCCGCAGAGCGCCCCAGACGTCCTCCGCCCCGCAGGGTGCCGCACCGTTGCCGGGCTGGACGACGGCTGGCACAGTACGGCGTTTCGGCACGGCTGCCACTCCGAGCGTCGTCCTGGCGCCGACGGCCAGCGCCTCAGGCGCGTCCGTTCAGGCAGCCCGCCCGGTGATCGTCCCTTCGAGGGCGGTCGCCCGGGCCTTGGCCAACCCCCGCCACTAGGATCCCGGCCGGCAGGAGTCAGTTGCCGGACACCGACCGATGGCGGTCGGCCCACCACGCCAACCAGATCGTCACGCCGCTCGCCACAATCGCGGTCCACGCCAATGCCGAGACGGTGGGCGGGACGGCCCCCTGGAGACTCCAGACGTACGACGCGGCCATCGTCAGCACCAGCACCCACCACGCGATGCGTCCGATACGATCCCGGGCTACGGTCGCGCTGGTGTAGAGCCACACGCCGGCGAGATACAGCGCGCCCTCGACCGCCACGGTGCCAGGTACCGACCGCCATAACCCGAGGCCGACGAGCGGCCCGCCCCAGGGGACGAGCGGGAGATCCGCGATGTGGGTGACGTAGTCGAGCACCCAATGGCTCACCACCGCCAGGGCCATGACCCACGCCCCCCGTGCGTACCGCGTGAGGACGTAGTATCCGCCGCCAAAGATCGCCCCCCACACCACGCTCATCGCCAGACTGTGTGACCAGGGGTAGGACGTGAACGAGAGCGCCAGGAGCGGGTTTCCGCCCGGTGGGTTGGTGCGAACTTCCTCGAAGCCGACCAGCAGGAACACGGGCCATAGCAGGTCGGCGAGCAACGGTGCGGCGAGGAGCGGGGCGAGCGACGCCCGGGGGGCGATCCGCTTGCAGGCGAAGCCGACGGCGAAGTGGCCGATGAACATTGGGGGCGAATCTCCGGAAACAGGGGAAGGGGGAAGGGCCTGGTGCCCCTTCCCCCTTCCCTCATCCCCGTTGTTCATGGAGGCGCGGGGAATCGAACCCCGGTCCGAGCATGACTCCGATGTCACCACTACGTGCGTAGGCGAAGCTTCTTTGAGGTCTCACCACCCCGGCGCTTCACCGGCCGCGGGCAGCGACAAGCCCTTTGCAGCTCTCGCGCGATCCGTTCGGGCCCCGAATCGCACCAGCCCGATTTTTCGATACGTGAGCGCCGCCTCAGGCGGGCTGCCACTCACGCAGGTGCATAAGCCGAAGCTTACGCAGCCAGAGCCAGTTCAGAGTTGGCTTGTGTGTATTGCCAGTTGATTATCCAGGTG
>JBGPHP010000230.1:0-4697 GCA_041484445.1 Gemmatimonadota bacterium | reverse complement strand
CGAAGGCCACGCGTCCGCCGAACAGCATGCGGGTGTCGGCGGCGATGCGGAAATAGGACAGCAGGTGGCGCGTGTCGCTCACCACGCGGTCGCGCGGGATCAGGGCGCGCGCGACGCTCGCCCCCAGCGGGGCGGTGGCGATGAGGAAGCTGCCGACCGGGACGACGCGGCGGCGTAAGGCGCCGACGACGCCGTCGGTGTAGCCGTCGGTGGCGACCACGACGTGCTTGGCGCCGAGCGTGCCGCGGCTGGTCCGCACCATGAAGCGGCCGGCCGAGCGGTCCAGGTGCTGGACCTCCACGTCTTCGACGAACGCCGCGCCGGCGCGCCGGGCTGCTGCCGCGAGCTTCCAGTAGAGCTTGGCCGGGTTCACCCCGGCGCCTTCCGGATCGAGCAGGGCGCCGTGATAGGCGGTGGTGCCGAGCTCCTCACCCATGCGGGCGCGCGGCACGAGCTGCGTCTCGTGGCGGAACACCTTGCCGAGCACTTCCGCCTCGCGCTCCAGCTCGGCGTAGTGGGCCGGCTTGGCGGCGAGCAGCAGGTGACCCGACTTGCGGTAGTCGCAGTCCGGGGCGTCCGATCCGAGGAACTCCTCCACGAAGCGCACGGCGGCGCGGGAGGCTTCGTGCAGCTCGCGCGCCCGCACGGCGCCGAGCTTCTGCACCAGCGAGCGCGCGTCGCGCTTGAAGCCCGGCAGCACGAACCCGCCGTTGCGCGTGGAGGCGCCCGCGCCCAGCGTGGCGCGCTCGAGCACCGTGACGGAGGCGCCCGCCAGCGCCAGCGCGCGCGCCGCCGAGACCCCGGTGTAGCCGCCGCCGATCACGACCGCGTCGGTGCGGGAGGGCAGCTCGCTCGAGACGCCGAGCTCCGGGCGCGGGGCGGCGTCCCACCAGTAGGGGCGGTGCTGCACCCGCTACAGCTCCTTCACCATCGCCAACGCGGTCTTCGAACAGGCGCTCGTGAATTCCACCGACTGCTGCACGGCGGGCGCGACGGCGGTCCGGGCGACCGGGTGGAAGCCGAATCGGGGGAAGAAGTCGGCGGCCGTTTCGGTCAGCAGGTAGACCGCGCGAATGCCGCGTGCCCGGGCGTGATCGAGGGCGGCGGTGGTGAGGCGGATCCCGAGGCCCGAGCCGCGGCGCGGCTCCGCGACCGCCACGGAGCGGAGCAAGCCCGCGGCGCCGTAGCGCTCCACCGCCGCGCACCCGATCACGCGCTGGTCCTCGCGCGCCACCAGGGCGTCGTCGATGTGCTGCTCGATCGCGGCGTGGGGCAGCTTGTGCTGGTCCAGGAGCGAGAGAATGGCCGGCAGGTCGTCGCTCCGGGCGGATTCGATGCGCACGTCCATCAGCGACTCCGGCTAGAAACGGGCTGACCTGGTGCAAGTCGTGGGCCAGCGCGGGCGGGGTAATCTATGGTGGAAACGGTTCCGCGGCACGACGCCGAGGTGCTCGTCGTTGTCGTGGCTAAAGCCACGACTCGGCGATCTGTCATTGAGAGTGACACGGCGGCTCACGCGTCGCTTCACGCCCCGTGATCGTGGCTAAAGCCACGACTCGGCTATCTGTCACTGAGAGTGACTCGCGAGATGCGTCGCTCTCACGCGACAGTACAGCCGAGCCGCGGCTTTAGCCGCGAATAAGGACGACGTGCGATGTTCAAACTCCCCCTGCGTGAATCTGGTTACCGAGATTGCCCCGCCGACCCGATGTTCTCCCGTGCGCGATCGCCTCTATGTCCATCTCGTCTGGACCACTCGCGACCGGGAGGCCACGATCGATCTCCCCGTCGCGCGATTCCTGGCGCGGTACCTCCCCGCCGTGGCGCGGCAGGAGCGGGCGGGCGTGCACGCGCTCGGTATCGTTGCCACTCATGTGCACCTGCTGCTCCAGCTGCATCCGACCATGAGCATCCCGCGCCTGCTGCAGCGATTGAAGGGCGGCAGCTCGGTGCTCGCGAACCGGGAAGGCCACGTCGGCGCGCATCCGCTGCGCTGGGCCAGAGGGTACGGCATCGTGTCGGTCAGCCCGCGGGCGCTCGACGCGGTGCGCGGGTACGTGCTGCGACAGGCTGCGCATCACCCTCGGGAGGCGATCCCGGGGTGGGAGAACGGGGGGAGCGTCGCGCCGCAGGCCATCGTAGATGGAGAGGAGGGTCGCACCCCCGTTATCGTGGCTAAAGCCACGACTCGGCTGTCTGTCACTCACAGTGACGCGTGAGTGACGTCGCTCTCACGCGACAGACCAGCCGAGTCGCGGCTCTCAGCCGCGAAAAAAGACGACGAGAGGCCCGACGCATCCGCCCCGATCCCTACTCCTTGAACACCGGCGCCACGTCCAGGAACTGCTGGATCGTCTGCTCCCCGATCACCGGCCGCAGGTGCTCCAGCACGATCCGGCCCAGCCGCGCCATGTCTTCCCGCTTGATCCCGGCAGTCAAGAGCGCCCGCGCGAGCCCCGACGGCCCGGTGGGTCCCGGCATTTCGCCGGTGCGCGCCGCACTCATGAGCGCGCGGCCCATGTAGCTCTCGGCGTCCGGCACCGTGGCCTTCACCTGCTCGAACAGGTCGCGCGGCACGACCATGCGCAGCGCGTTCAGGATCGCCCCGATCCCACGCTCAGCGACGGCCCCGGGGACCTCGAGATTCGCCGCGACGTGATGGGCCAGATCCATAGAGGCTGAGAATATAGGCGACTGCTACCCGTCTACCCGTCTACCCGTCTACCCGTCCAGTCCACCCGCTGCATCCCACGTGCTGGATTCAGTCACGTCGTCGGTGGTGCGGGGGGTAGAGCAGGCGCCGGCGCTCTGGCCGCCCGCTTCATCCGGCGCCGCTCGAGCCAGATCCCCAGCAGGGCCGCCAGCACGCACCCGGCCGCCGTCCCGATCATCTGAAACCACAGTTGGTACTGCACCAGCATGCGCCCGCATTTCGCCGCGAACAAGGGACCCACGAGACTGCCGCACCCCGGCTGTTGGTGGGCGAACACCCAGCCCGCGCCGACGCCGATGACGAGGGGGAGAAAGGCGAGGACGATATGACGCATCGCAATCTTCATGGCGACCTCCACAACCTGAATCGACTTTCACGGCCTCCACCAACCTCCACCAACCTCCACCAACCTCCTTCTCACCTCCTGCGTGCGATGCGCCAGCGGTCGATCACCCCGCCGTCGCGCATCACGTGGTAGTCGTCAAAGTGGGCCACCGTGAGACACGAGTGATTGGGAACGATCTCCACTCGCGCGCCCACCGGGAAGTGCCCGTCGAGCGCCGCGGGCGGCCCGTGCACGATGCCGTGCTCCTGCGACAGCGAGACGAGCGTCAGGTCGGGATGCCCCCGGATGGCCCCGTACGCGAGGGGCAGCCCCAGGTGCGCCGGTCCCGTGTCCTTGGAGAGGGCGAGCGCGCCGGCATCCACCACGAAGTGGTCGGCGCCGGGCTGGTGCGACACGACGCTCGCCAGCACCGTGACGCCCACGTCCTCCTCGGTGCAACAGCCGATCAGCACCATCGTCCGGTCGTAGAAGATGTAGTTCCCCGGCCGGGCTTCGGTGACGCCGGTCAAGTCTTCCGCGGCCGCCAGCGCCGGCGTCGAGCCCACGCTGACGCCGCGCGCCACGATCCCGGCCACCCGGAGCCGTTGCGCGAAGCGCACCATCGCTGCGCGCTCCGCTGCGGCGACCCGCGCCGCCTCCGCGCGGCTCGCGGTCTTGTAGGCGTGGCCCGAATGGCTCAGCGTGCCGTCGAATACCAGCCCGTCCTCGCGCGCCAGCTCGCGCGCCACCTCCAGCGCGTATGGCGACTCGGGATCCACGCCGGCGCGGTGATAGCCGCAGTCGACCTTGAGCCAGACGTGGAGGCCGGATCGGCCGAGCGCGCGGGCCGTGTCGAGGTCGTCGGTGACGACGCGCAGCGTGGCGCGGGACGCGAGGCGGCGCGCGTGCGGAATGTGCGTCGGATCGATGGGGAAGGCCCACGTCAGGTCGGTGATGCCCGCCGTGATGAAGGCCTCCGCCTCCGCCAGCGTCGCCACCGTCAACCCGACGGCGCCGTGCGCCAGCTGGCGTTTGCCCAGCTCCGGGCACTTGTGGGTCTTGGCGTGCGGCCGGAGCGTCACGCCCAGCCGCCGCGCCCGCTCCGCCATGCGCTCGAGGTTGCGCTCGACGACATCGAGGTGCAGCAGCAGGGCGGGCGTTTCGATCATGGTCATGTCGATCACAATTGCGTCCTTCAGGACGCGTCGATTCGCCGAGCCGGTCCTTCAGGGCACGGAAACGTGCGAGGGTCACGCCCGGTCTCGCCCCGGGTCGACACGCTGAAGCGTGCGCCCACATGACACTGCGCTATAGCGCAGTGTTGTTCGGGCCCACGCTTCAGCGTGTGGACCGGTGAGCCGGGCGAGCCAGGCCATACCTGTGCGATTCCCACTACCGCACCAGGTGCCACGCCGTCTGCCGCCGCAGGATCCAGCGCATCTGCCCGTCGCCGCCCAGCTCGGCATCCTCCTCCTGCGCCGAGCGGAGCGCCTGGCCGTTCCATTCCGGGAGCGGCGTCGTCGCCTGGAGCTCGATCGAGAACCACGTGCCGGCGAGCAGCGGGACATCGCCGCGTCCCGGGACGCCCTCCTGGTGGTCCCACAACCCGATCAGCGGCCCCGCGCCGTGGCCGCGGTCGCCGATCGGGTGCGTATAGAT
>JBGPHP010000229.1:0-4739 GCA_041484445.1 Gemmatimonadota bacterium | reverse complement strand
AGGGACGGCCGCGACCGCGGCCCGCCGCCCGGTGTCTGGGGAGTCGCTTCGAACCCTGTCACGTCCGCCAAAGGCCTGGCCTGCCGGCCGGGGTGAGGAGACAGGGAATGCTACTGCGTCGCGAGCAGCGCGGTGAGGGCCTGTTCGGCGTGGCGCGCGCCGAGGCGGCGGAACAGGGCGAGGGCGCGCTCACGCGCCGCGCGTGCCCCGGTCGCATCGCCCAGGGCGGCGAGGGTGTCGCCCAGGTCGCGCTCGATCTCTGCCTGCGTGTCGAGCGACGCGGCTCCCGGTGCCAGATCGCGCGCCTGTTCCAGCAAGCGCTTCGCCCCCGCCAGGTCGGCGCGCGCGCGGGCCACCGCGGCCTGGAGGCGGCGCAATTCCGGGAGTCCGGCGGTGAACTGGACGCTTTCGTACGCCTGCTCGGCGCGCCGCAGCTCGGCCAGCGCGAGTGCCGGATCTCCCAGCGCCAGACTCGCCTCGGCACGCGCGACCAATGCCAGTCCGATCAGCGTCGGGTCCCCCACTTCGCGCGCCAGGCGCACCGCTTCGTCGGCGGCGCTCCGGGCGCGCTCCGGGTTCCCCAACGCCAGCCAGCTGATTTCCATGTTGGTGTGCGACTCGGCCATGCCGCGCAGGTTACCGTCCTGCTGATAGGATGCGAGCGCGAGCTGGTAATTCGTCAGTGCTTCGTCGGGGAGACCGAGCAGGTTGCGCAGGATCCCGAGGTTGTTAAATGCCCGGGCCTCGGCCGCGACGTCCATCAGTGCGCGGGCAAGCTCGAGCGCCCGCTGGAAATGCGCCTCGGCCTCCTCCACCGCGCCCCGCTGCCAGGCGATCGCCCCCTGGTAGTGTACGGCACGCAGCTCGGCCGGCGTGTCGAGCCGTCGCTGCGCGAGGTCGAGCGCGCGCGCGGCCCAACGAGCGGCGGTGTCAAACTCTCCCAACCGGCCGTACGCTTCCGCCGCGAGCAGTGCGAGGGGGGCGCGATCGTCGGCCACTCCGGCCGGCAGCGCGCTGATCCCCTCGATCACTTCACGATACCGACCCTCCAGCGCCAACGCTTGGAGCTGGGAGAGGAGGGCGGATTCGTCAGCGAGCGGCGGCATCACGGCGTCTGGGACCTCCTACCAGGCGACCGCGTAATGGCTGAACGACAGGATGACCCCTTCGATCTCGTCGAACTCCTCGTTCCTCGCGGTGCCGACCTTCGTCCACATCGTATCGGGGGGCTCGCGGCGCCAGACCGCCAGCATGGTCTCGGCGTGGCTGTCTTCGGAATCTTCGCGGCCATCCCGGTTGAAATCGTGGTTCGAGTGGTTGTACTCGATGTGGAGGCGCGCCGGATCGGCGGGATTGAACGTCAGCCCCGTCGGCGCGAACGTGAAATCGAATGTGCCCGGGTTGCCCGCGGTGACCGTGATGAGAATCGAGTCCCCCGGCCGAAACGGACTGCCATCGGGATGCGCCAGCAGACTGTTGCCCCTCACTTCGAACTGCAGGAACGCTTCACCGGTATCGGTCGGTGACGAGCCCTGGTAGAACAACTCCACGCGCCGATCCGCACCCACCTTGGCGTAAAAGCTGGCGCTGTCGGACAGCAGCGGTGGCGCCGTCGAATCCTGGACGACGAAGTGGAGCTGGCTTGTCGGAACCGGATCCGGAGGACCGGAGCTGTTGTTGCAGGCCACGACGAGCGCGGCCAGGATCAGTATTGGCCTCATCTGCATGTTGCGGCACCCTCGTACGAGTTTGACGCCTATGCTCCGCAAGCGGCGCGCCACGCCAAGTAATTGTCTATCAATGTGATACGGTGATTGCACTGCAGCGGGTCGAGCCAACTGTCTCAATTCGAATCATGGACCTTCATCCTCCGGCTCCTCGTCCCCGGCCCCGCGCAGCAGACGCAGCAGGCGCGAGCGGGACACCCCCAGGCGGCGAGCCGCTTCCGAACGGTTGCCGCCCGTGAGCGCGAGCATGGCGTGCGCCGCAGCACGTTGGACCTCGGCGAGCGTGGTCGGGAACGGCAAGCCTGCGGTGGTGGACGCCTGCGACACCGGCGTGTCGAAGGACTCCAGCTCGAACCGACCGGGTGTGGAGAGGAGCAACGTCCGCTCGATCACGTTGCGCAGCTCGCGCACGTTGCCCGGCCAGGGGTGGGCCAGCAGGGCGCGGCGCGTGTCGGCGGAGAGGGGCGGCTCGGGAAGCCCGTACTGCTTGCTGAACTTGAGCAGGAAGTGCTCGGCGAGCCGCAGCACATCGTCGCCGCGCGCCCGCAGCGGAGGCAGCTCCAGCGTGACGACGTTCAAACGGTAATACAGGTCTTCGCGAAACCGCCCTTCGGCGACCGAGCGGTCGAGCCGCGCGTTCGTGGCGGCGACGATCCGGACGTCGAGGGTACGGGCGGTGGTGGCGCCCAGCCGGCGGACGACCTTCTGCTCCAGCGCCCGCAACAGCTTGCTCTGCAGCTCCAGAGCGAGGCTGTTGATCTCGTCGAGGAACAACGTCCCGCCGGCCGCGACCTCGAAGAGGCCCGGCTTGGCGGTCTTGGCGTCGGTAAACGCGCCGCGCTCGTGACCGAACAGCTCGCTCTCGAGCAACGCCGGGGGGAGTGCGGCGCAGTTGAGCTCGACAAAGGGTGCTGCGGCGCGCGGGCCGCCGTAGTGCAGCGCCCGCGCCAGCAGCTCTTTCCCGGTGCCCGTTTCACCCGTCACCAGTACGGTGGCATCGGCGTGCGGCAGGACCCGAGCGGCGCGGGCCAGGGCGGTCTGGAGCGCCGCGCTGTCGCCCACGATCTCCCGAAACGCGTGGGCCTGGGCTTCGAGCGTGGCCAAGGTGACGCGGTCCCGGGCAGCGCGGTGCCGCTCCAGCGCCGCTGCCAGGGTACTGCGGAGCGCGTCGCGGTCCTCGGGCAGGGCGTAGTAGTCCGCCGCCCCGGCGGCCACCGCCTGCGCGGCGACGCGGTGTGAGGTGCTGGCCCCGGCGACGACGAGCGGTACCGTCCCGGAGGGCCCCAGGCGCCCGAGGAGTGGACCGACCTCCGCTTCGGCCCCGCCGGCGGCGACGACCACCGCCAGGGCGTTGGGAGGGAATGTGTTGTCGGCCGCGTCGGCCAGAATGAGGGGAACGGCGAGCTCGCGTGCGAGGAGCGCCCAGAATTCGCTGAACGAGTCGCTCAGCCGGAGCACAACGAGGGGGGAGTCGGGGGTGGCGGGCGTCGTCACTCCACGCCGAGCTCCCGAGCGGTCACGAGGACGGCGACGGCCAGCGCGGCGGCTTCGATCGCTTGCCGACCCCCTTCCTCGCGATCGATGACGGCCAGCACGCCGAGCACCTCGGCGCCCGCGGCGCGTACCGCGGCGACCGCCTCGAGGGCCGATCGTCCCGTGGTGAGCACGTCCTCGCACACGACCACGGGATCGCCGGCCTCGAGGCACCCTTCGATACGACGCCCTGTGCCATGGTCTTTGGCCTGCTTGCGCACGGTGAAGGCGTCGAGCGGGGTGCCCGCGAGCCGGGCCGCATGCGCGATGGCGTACGCCACGGGATCGGCTCCGAGGGTCAGGCCGCCGACGGCGCGGGGATGCCAGCCGTGGGCGTTGAGGGCGGCCAGGCCGGCAGCCCCGACGAGCGCTTGTCCCTCGCCGGACATGGTGGTCCGGCGGGCGTCGATGTAGAAAGTCGAACGCCGACCCGAAGCGAGGACGAAATCCCCGCGCGTGAGGGAACGGTGTCGCAGCAGCTCGGTGAGCCGACCGACGGCCTTGGCTCCATCCGAGCTAGTAGTTGTATTCACTACTACTATTCCTTCTTGCCGCCCATGAATCGTCGGAGGGTGCCCAGCAGACCGGTTTCCGCAGGCTCGGTCGTGCCGGAGGTGGCGGCCGCGACCTCCTCGGCGAATCCCATCACGCTGGATTGGCGCTGCGCGGGGTCGCGGCTCAACCCGCGCATCACCGCTGCTTCGAGCGCGGCGGAGAAGCGCCGGCCCGGCAGAGCCTCATTGAGCGGCAGCGGCGCTTCCTTCAACAGCTGCTGGAACAGCTCTCTCGGGTTGCGGCCGGTGAAGGGGTGCCTTCCCGTCAGCATGTAATAGGCGATCGTCGCCAGGCTGTAGATGTCGGCGCGCGCGTCCACCAGCTCGCCCGAGAGCGCTTCCGGCGCCACGTATTGCAGCGTGCCGACGAAGAATCCGGTTCGGGTGAGGCGTTCCTCGGGAGGCAGCTCGGCGTCGCGCGCGATCCCGAAGTCCAGCAGCTTTGTTACCCCCGTGCGAGCATCATAGATGATGTTCTCGGGCTTCAGGTCGCGATGAATGATGCCGCCCTGGTGGGCCGCGCCGAGACCGGCGGCGAGCTGGGCGACGATGGCTGCGGCCGTAGCCGGAGCGACGGGGCCGCTCTGGTGTAGGAAGTCGGCCAGAGATTGCCCGCCCGCCCACTCGAGCGCGAGGTAATACAGCCCATCCGCTTCGCCGTAGTCGTAGGTACAGACCACCGCCGGATGACGGACGCGCGCGCCGTAGCTCGCCTCGCGGAGGAACCGCTTGACCGCCGTGGGGTCGCCCCGCAAGCGGGGGCGTAATACCTTGAACGCACAGGTGCCGTGCTCGGCGTGCTCGGCGCGGTAGACTTCCGCCGTGCCTCCTTCACCGACGCGTTCGAGGAGGCGATAGCCGGCGATTGTGCGACCGGCGAGGTTCTCACTGGCCATGGGATCGGGCGAAACTAACGTCCGGCTTT
>JBGPHP010000228.1:0-4756 GCA_041484445.1 Gemmatimonadota bacterium | reverse complement strand
CCTGGACTTCGCGCGCCTTGGTGAAATTGCGACATTTGTCAAAGAGCGCGATGTGCTGCAGGATCTCGGTCCGCACGAATCTCTCACCTGTGGAAATCGTGCTACAGCTTAGCCGTGACATGCCCAAACCGCAAGGCGAAGCGTGGGTTGCGCGTTAGCGGGCGTGATGACCCGCGCGTAAGTTACGGGCCTCGTGGCTCACTCTTCCGCCGGCGCCCGCCGGCTCGTCGCGCTGTGCTACACCACGGCGCTCGCCGCCGGTTCCCTCACGGCGCAAAACGCAACGCCGCGCTACACCACCGGATGGTGGGACGTCGCTTCCGTCGCCGGCAGCGGTCTGCTGGCGGGCGTCGGCATACTGGCGCGACCACCGGCGGCCTCGTGCGCCCCGTGCGATCGCGCCGGTCTCATCGGTCTGGATCGCGGTGTGCTCGGGTCGAACTCCTCGGCAGCGCGCATGGGAAGTCATGTGCTCTTGATCGGTGTCGCCGGCGGGGCCGTGCTCGCGAGCGTCACGGGCCTCGAGCCGGCGCGCGCGCGCGGCAACGCGGTCGTCCTGGCGCAGGCGATCTCGTGGACGACGGCCGCGACCGAGCTGCTCAAGGTCGGCGTGCACCGCGCGCGACCGGCGCTGTACAAGAGCGGCGCGGCCACCGCGGCGGCCGATCCGGACAACCGGAAGTCGTTCCACTCGGGGCACGCATCTGCCGCGTTCGCCGCGGCGACCGCGTACGCGACGCTGGCGGCGCGCCAGCATCTCCCCCACGCCCGCCGCACTACGATCCTGTTGTACATCGGCGCGGTGGGCGTCAGCGCCGCGCGCGTCGCCGGCGGCAGGCACTTTCCCACGGACGTGGTCGCCGGGGCCGCGCTCGGTGTCGGGATCGGCTGGGCCGTGGCACGGCTGCATCCCGTGATTCGGTGAGCCGCGCGATCGTCCGCGTCACCCTGGGGGCGCTCGCGGTGGCAGGACCCCTCATGGCGCAACGCGCGCCGGCGCGAATCGCTCCCTACGAGATCGCGTACGTATTCGAGTCGCGGGATCCAGGCACTCACGAAGCGACAGTGCGCCTGCGCGTCGCCGGGGCGCTGGGCGATTCGACGCTCATCCAGCTGCCCGCCTGGTATCCCGGCCGCTACGCCATCTACAACTTCGCGGCCAACGTGCAGGAGACCCACGCGTCGTGCGACGGCCGCGCGGTCGACGCACCCAAGCGCGACAAGCAGACGTGGGTGGTGCGGTGCCCGGCGCCGCCGCGCGGCATGGCCACGCTGGAGTTCGCGTCGCGGGTGTGGTGGAATGATCTGAGCGGCTCCACATCGCAAATCGACTCGCTGCACGTCAATCTGAATCCCGGGAACGTCTTCCCCTACGTGGTGGGGCACAAACCCGACTCCGTCAGCGTCACCTACATCGGCCCCGAGGGCTGGACGGTGATCAACGGCGCGGTCGCCGTGCCGTGGCCGGGCGCCCTGACCCAGCGGTTCCCGAACTACGACGTCTTCATCGATCACCCGACCGAGATCTCCTCGCGCATCACGCTCGATACGTTCAGTTTGCAGGGAACGCAGTACCGGGTGATGGTCCACGCCGCAGGCGATACCGGCACCGGGTTGCGGCGACAGCTCACCGCCGACCTCAAGGCCATCGTGCAGGCCGAGGTGGCGTTGTGGGGGGTGCAGCCGATGGAGCGGTACACGTTCCTCGTGCACTACGTCCCGGGCAACCGGGGCGGCGGTGACGGCATGGAGCACCTCACATCGTGCCAGGTGATCATCCCCGCGGCGCTCGCCGATACCGCCGGCGAGTCCGGTCCGCAGGGCTATTACGGCCGGCACGAGCTGTTCGCCCACGAGTTCTTCCACACCTGGAGTATGAAACGCCTGCGGGCGAAAGAGCTCGGTCCCTGGGACTACACACGCGACAATCCCACGACCACGCTGTGGGTGGGCGAAGGGTTCACGAACTACTACGGCGCACGGCTCGTGTACCGGGCGGGACTGTGGAGCCGGTCGGTGTACCTGGCGCGCGTGGCGGACAACATCGCGCAGCTGCAGACGACGCCGGGCCGGCTCGCGATGAGCGCCGAAGTCGCGTCGCTGAGCGCCTGGTTCATGGACCGCGTTCCGCTGCGCCAGCAGGCAAACCTGCACAACAGCGCGATCAGCTACTACACGAAGGGAGAAGCGCTCGCGTGGCTGCTCGACCTCGAGGTGCGGGTCCGCACGGGGGGCGAAAAGACACTGGATGATGTCATGCGGCTCCTGTGGCAGCGGTTCTGGAACGGCGCCACGACCTCCTACTACCTGCAGGGCCACGGGTACGGGGATGCCGACGTACGGCAAGCGTTGAACGACGTCACCCAGACGGATTTCAGCGGGTTCTTTCAGCGCTACGTTGAAGGCACGGATGAGCTGCCGTATGGGTGGACGCTCGGAGAAGTGGGCCTGCGCCTCGTGAGCGACCCGGGATCAGCCGCGTATCGAATCGAACCCGATCCCGACGCCCCGGACGACGCACGGCGGCTCGGGACCGCATGGCTGGAGGGGCGATGAGCGAGCCGCAGCAGGGCGGCGTCCAGCTGCCGCGCGTGATGGGGCTGCGCGACGTGGTGCTGTTCAACATCACCGCCATCGTAGGGCTGCGCTGGCTGACGACTGCGGGGCGGCTCGGGCCGCTCAGCCTCCTCCTCTGGGTGCTGGCGATGGTGATCTTCTTCCTGCCGTCGGCGGCGGTGGTGCGGGAGCTCACCGACATCGATCCGCGTGAAGGCGGGTTGTACTGCTGGGTGACGCGAGCCTTCGGGCGGCGTCACGGTTTCATCGCCGGATGGGGCTACTGGGTGAACAACCTGGTCTATTATCCCTCCCTGCTGCTCACCAGTGCCGCCATCGTGGCCTATGTCGGCGGACCGCGGTGGGTCCATCTGGCCGAGTCGAAGTGGTTCATCGCCGCCTTCTCGCTCGGCATGCTGTGGATCGCGCTGGGCCTGAATCTGATCGGACTGCGGATCGGGAAGTGGGTGCAGAACCTCGGCGCCTACGGGACGTGGTTGCCCGCCGCGATTTTCGTCGGGCTCGCGGCTTGGTCATTCGCCGAGCACGGCAGCGCGAACGCATTCTCGGTTGAGCAATTCCGGCCCGGGCACATGGACTTGTCGTTGCTCAGCCTGTTCGCGACCATGACCTTCGCGTTCTCGGGGCTCGAGCTCGCCCCGACGCTGGGGGGAGAAATCCACGACCCTGTCGCGACGCTACGCCGGGGGATCGTATGGTCGGGGATCGGCATCGTGGCGACCTATGTGCTGGGAACCCTGGCGGTGCTGGTGGCGCTCCCGGCCGAAACGGTGAACCTGACCAACGGGATCCCACAGGCGGCAGCGGCGATCGCCGCGCGCGTCGGCGCGCCGTGGCTCGCTGCAGCTCCGGTGGTGGTGGCCTTACTCCTCACCCTGGGCAACCTCGGAGGCGTGGGCGCCTGGATGGCCGGCACGGCACGGATTCCCTTCGTGGCCGGCCTCGATCGGGTGCTCCCGGCAGCGTTCGGGAAGGTGCACCCGCGCTGGCACACCCCGTATGTCGCGCTCCTGGTGCAGGGGGGGGTGGCAACGGTGTTCGTCCTCGCGGGGCTGATCGGGTCTACGGTGGGAGATGCGTACCTGGCACTGGTGGACATGACCATCGTGCTGTTCTTCATCCCTTACCTCTATATGTTCGCCGCCTACCTCCTCCTGCGACGCCGGCGCACGCTGTGGACCTTCCTCACGGGCTGGACGGGGCTGGCGGCGGTCGTCCTCTCGATCGGCCTGTCGTTTGTCCCCTCCGGGGACATCCAGAACCCGGCGGCGTTCGAGGCCAAAGTGATCGGCGGCGTGATGGGGTTCATGGGGATCGGGCTGTGGTTGTCGCGCCGAGCCGGCACGGGACCGGCCCCGGGAAGGTGAGCGGGCGCACCGCTATCAGACGCGCGCCGCCGTAGGCTACATTCCCTGACCACGCGCCGGTCGATCGGCCGGCTGGAGGATTCCCCGTGCTTCTTGCTCGTTTGTTCGTTCCCGTCGGCGCCGTGTTGTGCCTCGCGACCGCCGCTGCGGGCCAGGCTCGTGCCCCCCGCGCGGAGCCCCGGATGGCCCCCCGCTGGGAGCTGCCCGGACTCGACATCACGCCCAACGGCGGCTGGCGCGTCCGCGGGCGCGCGGTCGCCGCCGCCCGGGCCCGCCTGCTCGCCCAGCGCAATTTCCCGGCGCTCAACGCCGCGCCCACCGGCCCGACGGGGACCACCGTCATGTCCGGCGTCCTGCGGGTCCCGGTCGTCATGTTCCGCTACCAGAACAGTCCGGCGGGGCAGTATGCGCGCGATACGGCGCAGTACAACGCCGCGCTGTTCGCGACCGTGCCGCCCGGCGGCAAGCCCTACACGCTGCGCAGTTTCTACGAGCAGCTGTCCAACGCGCTGTTCAGCCTCCAAGGCGCGGCAGTGGGGTGGGTGGCGCTCAGCGGCGTCGAGAACAACTACACGGGCGTTCCGGGTTCGTGCCCGACCAATCAGTTCGGCACGAACAACTGTAACGGACTGTTCGGGTCGAGTTTCACCCTGATGCAGAACGGGCTGCGTGAGGCGTTGCTGCACGCCGACTCGACGGTCGATTTCGGGCAGTTCGACAACGACGGTCCGGACAACATCCCCAACTCCGGGGACGACAACGGGATCGTGGATGCGGTGCTGTTCCTGCATCCCAGCATGGACGGCGCCTGT
>JBGPHP010000227.1:0-4785 GCA_041484445.1 Gemmatimonadota bacterium | reverse complement strand
GATATTGGTGCGGATCTTCTTGAACCACAGCAGCCACGGCAGCAGGCCGTTGCAGATGTTCATCGTCCAGCTGGCCCACCAGAACGACCCGAACGCCCGGAACCAGAAGCCGGCCCGCTCGTCCGGGTTCCCGCTGAACCACGCGACGAAATTCTCGGTGCAGTAGGAGAAGCTGACGATCAACCCGGTGAACAGGCACAACTTCGCGAGGTTTTCGAAGTGGTGTACGGTGATGATCTCTTCCAGGTGAAACAGACGCCGGATCGGCACGAGCAGCGTGATGACCATCGCTACGCCCGAGTAGATGGCGCCGGCCACGAAGTAGGGCGCGAACAGCGTGGCGTGCCACCCGGGGACGATCGACATGGCGAAGTCCCACGACACCACGCTGTGCACCGACAGCACGAGGGGGGTCGCCAGCGCCGCGAGGTACAGGTAGGCGCGCGTGTAGTGACGCCACTGCTCGTTCGTGCCGCGCCAGCCGAGGCCCGCGATCGCGTACAGCTTGCGGCGCCATCCGGTCGCCACGTCGCGCACCGCCGCGATATCGGGAATGAGCCCCATGATCAGGAACACCGTGGACACGGTGAAGTAGGTCCCGATCGCGAACTCGTCCCAGATGAGCGGCGACTTGAAGTTGGGCCACAACCCGCGCTCGTTCGGGTACGGGATGAGCCAGTAGAAATACCACTGCCGTCCGATGTGAATCAGCGGGAAGAGCCCCGCTGTCATCACGGCGAACACGGTCATGGCTTCGGCCGTGCGGTACACCGCGGTGCGCCACCCGGACCGGAAGAGGTAGAGGATCGCCGAGATCAGCGTGCCCGAATGGGCGATACCCACCCAGAACACGAAGCACGTGATGTAGACCGCCCAATACACCGGGTGGGCGTAGCCCGCCAGCCCGAGCCCGTAGCGGAGAATGAACAGCAGACAGACGATGCCGACCATCAGGAGCGACACCGCCGCGGCCAGCAGCAGGTAGTAGCCCTTCCCCGGATTCCCCAGCGTGCGGGCGATGGCGCGCGTGACGAAATCGTAGGTCACGCGGGAGACGGAGGCGGACGTGGTCGTCTCGGCCATCGCCTTACGCCTCCGGTGCCGCGCTCACGCGGGCGAGATAGGTGATGGCGGGCTTGGTATTGAGCCGCGCGAGCACGTGGTAGCCGCGCGGGTCCTCCGCCAGCTGATGCACGCGCGAATGCGGGTCGTTGAGGTCACCGAACACGATGGCTTCCGACGGACAGGTCTGGGCACAGGCCGGCACGATGTCGCCGTCCCGGACGGGGCGATCCTCGAGCCGGGCGGCGTTCTGCGCGCCGCGAATGCGCTGGACGCAGAAGGTGCACTTTTCCATCACGCCCTTCTCGCGCACCGTGACGTCGGGGTTGAGTTGCCACGTGAGCGGCGCCGGGAAGGCGTCCCAGATGCCGCCCTCCTCCGCAAAATTGTGCCAGTTGAAGACGCGGACTTTGTAGGGGCAGTTATTGGAGCAGTAGCGCGTGCCCACGCAGCGATTGTAGACCTGCCCGTTCAGCCCATCCGGGGTGTGGTACGCGGCGAACACCGGACACACCGGCTCGCACGGCGCGTTGCCGCACTGCTGGCACAACATCGGCGTCGTCACGGCCGACACGGCGCCGGCGGCCGCGGGACGGAAGTAGCGCTCGATGCGCAGCCAGGCCATTTCGCGGCCGCGGACCAGGAGGTCTTCCCCCACCGTCGCAACGTTGTTCTCGGCGTAGCAGGCCGTGACGCAGGCCGAACAGCCGGTGCACTTGCCTACGTCGATCGCCATGGCCCAGCGCGGATGCGCTCCAGCATAGTTGCCGAGCGACGCCTGCTCGTGTTGCGCTTCCGCCCACCCTTCCCCGGCCCCGCGGGCGTATTCCGGAACTTCCTCTTCCTCGATCGCGTGCTCGCCGGCGTGGAGCTGGCGCGCGCGGTCGAGCGACAGCACCGGGGCGATGTCCTCGCCCAGATGCCGGCCCGTCCCTTCGGTGGTGGCGAGCCGCCGGTGCTCGCCCGTCTTGGCGACCGTCACCCCCACTACGTGGGTGCGCCCGCCGTAGCCGTTCGCGTCACCGGCGAGCAAGTCGAACGCGTTGAACGAGCGATCCTTGGCATACCGGCCGTAGGCTTTGTGCCCCTGCCCTGTGGGGAGGGCGACCACACCCGGCCGGACCGAGGGCGTGATCCACACCGGCGCGTTCACGGCGCCGGCGGAGGACTTCACGATCACGAAGTCGCCGCTGGCGACCTGCCACTTCTCGGCCGTTTCCGGATGGACTTCCGCCCACCCGTGCCAGGTAATCTTCGAGATCGGGTCGGGGAGCTCTTGCAGCCACGGCTTGTTGGCGCCGCGGCCGTCGTGCAGGGCCGGGTGCGGAACCACGACCGCCACCGCGTCACCCGCGAGGGAGGCCGTCGCCGCCGTGACGCCGGCGGCGCTCGCCGCCAGCCGGACGGCTCGCGCCGGAGCGGCGCCGTACAGGCCGCCATGCTGTAACGCGTCGTTCCACCACTGGCCGAACGTCGTGCCCCGCCCCACGCGCTGATGCATCGCCTCCCACTTCCCCTGCACATACGTCTTGAACGAGCCCGCCCGCCCCGCCACGCGCAACAGCACGTCCCCGGTCTGCATCGTCCCGTCGAACACCGGCTGCATGGCCGGTTGCTGCAGCGCGAAGATGCCCGCGCGCGGCCGGCTGTCGTTCCACTGCTCGAGGGGGTGGTGATCGGGAAGCACGAGATCGGCGCCGGCGGCGGTCTCATCGAGATACGAAGAGAAGCTGACCTTGAAGCCGACCTTGGACCACGCCTGCGCGAACGCGCCGCCCATCGCGTACAAGGGATTGGCACCGTGGACGAGCAGCAGGGCGATGGACCCCCCGGCCATATCGGCCCTGAGACCGGCGACATCGCGGAAGCTGCCGGACCCTCCCTGAGCCAGATCCGCGCCGAACTTCACGGTCTTGCCGACGACCCCGGCCACGTAATTCAGGATGTTCACCGCGGCGACGATCTCGGCGCCATTCGCATAGTGCGCGGCGGTTCCGCCCGCTACCGCAAGTCCCCCGCCGGACGCCGCGAACTCGCGCGCCAGGCGCTCGATGACATCCGCTTCGAGGCCGACGGCCTGCGCCACGGACGCAGGGCTCGGCAGCGACAAGCGCCCGGCGTCGGCGGGCACCGCGGCCAGCCGCAGGCGCACGATCACCTGCGCCATGGCGAGCGCCAGCAGTCCTTCCGTGCCGGGAGAGACGGGGAGCCACTCGTCCGCCGACAGGCCGGTCTGCGGCAGTCGCGGGCCGACATAGACGAACTTGGCCATGCCGCTGGCCGAGCCGGACTCGAAGCTATGCGCGCGTGTGAAGGCGTTCTGGAAGCCGACCGGCGAGAGCCAGGTTTCCATGAAGTCGGCGCCGAACGACAGGATGTACTTCGCGGCCGCGAAGTCGTAGTCGGGAACGCTTCCGTCGCCGAACGCGAGGCGGTTGCCCTCCCGCAGCGCTTCGAAGCCGAACGGCTCGCAGGTGATGTGCCGTCCACCGGCATCCTTCGTCCATTCGTCCACCAGATCGCCGAAGCTGCCGGACTCGAGTCCCGTCAGGAACACGAGGCCGTTGCCACGCGCCCCGGCCAGCTTCGTCCGCAAGGTCGCGATCGCGTCGTCCCACGTGGTCGCGACCAGCTGCCCGGCGGCATTGCGCTGCATCGGTCCCGTGACGCGGTCGGGGTTGTAGAGCCCCTGCAGCGCCGCCTGGCCGCGCGCGCACAGTCTCCCCCGGTTGACCGGCGAGTCCGGATTCCCTTCGACCTTGAGGGCGCGCCCTTCGCGCACCTTCACCTGAATGCCGCAGCCGGCGGAGCATTCCCGGCACGTACTGGCATAGTAGGTCGCGATGCCGGGGGTCTGCCCTTCGGGCGGCACGACGTAGGGGATGAGCTTTTCGGTCGGCTCGGGCCCGATGCCGCAGCCCGCGAGGGCGGCGGCGCCGCTCCCGGTGACGCCGAGGACCTTCAGAAAACGCCGCCGGTTCATCCCGTCAGTCATATCGTCTCCGACGTCCCGCTTAGTAGTGGCACACGGAGCAATCGCGGCTCAGGCCGCGCTCCAGATGACAGCGGATGCACCAGCCCATCTTCAAGGTCGATACCTGTGAGATCTGGGTCGTGCCGTTCACCGCACCATGACAGTTGGCGCAGGCCTCGGGGCCCGTGCCCAGCACCTTGATGTGGCGCATGTGCGGAAAATGGACGAACCCCGGCACCCAGTACACGCGGATCCACTGCGGCGCCTGCCGGTCGCCCCACGCCTTGCGCACCTTGGCGATCTCGGCCTGATGCGACGGCGTGGATCCCCCGATGATCTGATGGCACCCGATGCAGGTGCGTAACGCCGGCATGCCGGGCTCGCTCGCGACCGCCACGGTGTTGTGGCAGTACATGCAGGGGATGCGATCCTGTCCGGCGTGAATGTCGTGGCGAAAGAAGATCGGCTGACGCGGGCCCTTCAGGGCGCCGGTATCGCTGATGACGGGGGCTTTGAATCCCGGAGTGCCGGGAGCGGGTTGGGCGCCTTGGCCCCGCAGGGGAGCGCCTCCCGCGGCTACGGCTATCAACAACCAGATTTCAGTCGCAGTCCTGCACCCTCGGATGGTCGCCAAGGCGGAGGCCTCTTATGGGCAAAGGCTTGGTACGGCAACGGATGCGGGCGCGAAGAATGTAGCGCGACCGCCGAACGCCGCACAAGTCCCGCTCAGTCGGGCCGCGACAGCAGAT
>JBGPHP010000226.1:0-4803 GCA_041484445.1 Gemmatimonadota bacterium | reverse complement strand
CGGTGCGCTCGAACATTACCTTGGGTTCCGCCATTCCGGAAGAGCGCGTGCGCGCAGCGGCCGAAGCCGTGGATGCGGCGCGCTTCATTGCGGCCCTGCCGCACGGCTACGACACCGCGGTCCAGGAGCGCGGTGCGACGCTCTCGGTGGGCCAGAAACAGCTCTTGTCGTTCGCCCGTGCGCTGGCCCACGACCCGCGCATCCTGATCCTGGACGAGGCCACGTCCAGTCTCGACTCCGAGAGCGAGGCGCTGATCCAGGACGGGTTGCGCAGCCTGCGGCGCGGCCGCACGACGTTCGTGATCGCGCACCGGCTCTCGACCATCCAGAGTGCGGATCAGATTCTCGTGCTCGAGGGGGGGGAGATCGTGGAGCGGGGCACGCACCACGAGCTGCTGGCCGCGGCCGGCCGGTATCGCCAGCTCTACGACAAGCAGTACCGCTTCGAGCGCGACCGCTTCATCAATCCGGGGGAGGACTTCACGCCGGAGCCGGAGCAGGTTCCGGTGACGGCGCCGGCGGTGCCGCCGACTCGCTTGTAACGGCAGTCACAAGGCACCAGGTGCAAGATTCCCAGACAAGTTGCGCAGACGGCAAGTTGCGAAGTGGCTTCAAGCTGAAAGCGGCAAGGGAATGATTGGCGGGGCGTAGGTTCGGTACCGCGTGGTAGCCCTTCCGCATCCATTGTTGGGTGTGGGCCACTTCAAGAAATTGAAAGCCTGGGAGCATGCCCGGACCCTGGCGGTCTTATCGAAGGCCGCGATCGCTCGTCTCCCCACATCCGAGGCACATGCACTGGCGGACCAATGGCGCCGGGCGTCATACAGCGTCGTCCTGAACATCGCCGAGGGCGCCAGTCGCGCCGGGAACAAGGAATTCCGCAAGCATCTGGGAATCGCCCGCGGCTCTTTAGACGAGATCGAGGCCATCCTGGATTTCGTCCAGCCACTGCGCAACTTCGCCGTCTTGCAACTGCTCTGGGGTCTTGCTTCTGGTGCCTTACGACTGGGTCTTAAGGGGTAAGGTCGCCTTCGGCAGCAGACTGAAGCTCTTTCTCGTCGCGAAGGCGTTGTCGTAGCACTTCCCGCAATACACCGGCTTGCCGTGGGCGCCCGCGAACTCGGCGAGGCACCACGCGCACACCTCGCCGGTGGCGACCCGGGGCGGGAGGGGCGAGGCGGGACTGCCGGAGCGATCCGACATGGCTCCGGGAATCTCCATCGCGCACGGCCGCGCGGCTAGACGGCGCGCGTCTCATGCCATCTTCAGACTTCTTTCAAGTCGGCAGTGCGAAACTGGGAGTTTGGGCAACGGGGGCACGCCGTATTCGCTCAGACCGCGTCCGAACCGCCTCGGTACACGCCGCCCTCCGCGACCGCTACCAGATCGAGCGCGAGCTCGGCCGCGGCGGCATGGCGATCGTCTACCTCGCCGAAGATCTCAAGCACCAGCGCAAGGTGGCCATCAAAGTGCTGCGCCCGGAGCTCGCCGCGGCCGTTGGCCCGGAGCGCTTCCTACGCGAGATCGCAATCGCGGCCAGCCTGTCCCACCCCAATATCCTCCCGCTGTACGATTCGGGCGACATCGATGGCACGCTCTACTACGTCATGCCGTTCGTGGAGGGCGAATCGCTGCGCGATCGGCTGAATCGCGAGCGCCAACTCCCGCTCGAGGACGCGCTCCAGATCACGCAGGAAGTGGCGGACGCGCTGGGTCACGCCCACGCCCTCGGCCTCATTCACCGCGACATCAAGCCGGAGAATATCCTGTTCCAGGCGGGGCATGCGGTGGTGAGCGATTTCGGGATCGCCCGGGCTGTGAGTGCAGCGGGGGAAGCCACGCTGACGGAGACGGGATTGGCCGTGGGCACGCCGGCGTACATGAGCCCCGAACAGGCAAGCGGGGGGAAGGACCTCGACGCCCGCAGCGACCTCTACGCGCTCGGTTGCGTGCTGTACGAGATGCTGAGTGGCGAAACGCCGTACACGGGACCCACGCCGCAAGCGATCCTGGCCAAGAAACTCAGCGAGCCGTTGCCTCGCGTCTCGGTCGTACGGGAGACTGTCGGGGCACCCCTGGAGGCGGCGCTCGCGAAGGTGCTGGCGCGGACACCGGCCGACCGCTATGCCACAGCGCGGCAGTTCGCCGAGGCGCTGACGCACGCGGCCACGGCCCAACCGGCTCCGCGGGCCCGCCGCCGCGCATGGCGCGCGCTCGCAGGAGCGTTGGGGGTGGTGCTGCTCGCCGTGGCCGGCTGGTGGGCGGCGGCCCGCGCCGGCCATCCCCGCATCGAGCGATTGGCGGTGCTGCCGCTCGCCAATTTCACCAACGACTCCACCCAGGAGTACTTCGTCCAGGGTGTGCACGAGGCGCTGATTTCCGAGCTGCAACAGGCCGGCGTCACCGTCATCGGGCGCACTTCGGTGCTGCGTTACCAGCACACGGACCGGCCGATTCGCGAGATCGCCCGCGAGCTTGGGGTCGAAGCGGTAATCGAGGGATCGGTGTTCCGAGCGGCCGACAGCATGGAAATCGTGGTGCGGCTGATCGACGGCCGCACAGAGGCCTCGCGGTGGCAGCACTCCTATCGCGGTGATGTGCGCAACGTCTTCGCGCTCTATCACGACGTGACCGGCGCCATTGCCCGGGAAATCCGGAGCACGCTGAGCCCGGAGGCGACCGCGCGTTTGGCCAGGGCCCGCCCGGTCAACGCGCAGGCGTACGACGACTATCTCCAGGGTCAGTTCCATTGGCAGCGACTCAATCCCGGGGACCTCGAGACGGCGCTCGAATACTTCGACCGGGCGCTCGGGCGGGATTCGACCTACGCGCTCGCGTACGCCGGCATCGCCCTGGTCTGGGCCGGACGCGCGCAAATGGGAATCACGTCACCCCGTGAGGCCATCCCCAAGGCCATCGCGGCCGCCCGCAAGGCCTAGGCGCTGGACAGTACGCTGGCAGAAGTCCAGTACACGGTGGCGGTCACCAGAGCGTGGCACGAATGGGATTGGGAGGGCGCGGACACGGCGTTCCGGCGGGCCATCCTGATCAACCCCAACTACCCTGACGTGCGCGCCTTCTATTCGCATTACCTGAACACCATGGGACGTTCGGAAGAGGCGCGGGCCCAGATCGCGCGCGCCCTCGCATTGGACCCCTTCAATTCGCTGTTCCAGGGGATTTACGCGGTGGACCTGCTGTACGAGCGCCGCTACGACGACGCGGTTGCTGCGGCCCGCGAGGCGCTGAGGATCGCCCCGGATGCCGCAGTCGGCCTCGGCGCGTTGGCCATGGCGTACCACGACAAGGGGGCATACGCCGAGGCCGTCGCGGCGGAGCGACGAATCTACGCGGTCTTTGGTGATCGGGAACTCGAAGTCGCGCTGAGCCGCGGCTACTCTGAGGGGGGCTATCAAAGGGCGATGCGCCGCGCCGCCGCAGTCCTGGTCGCCCGCCCCGGCACGGCGGATCTGATGCCCGTTTCGGTGGCGCAATTCTATGTCCACGCCGGCGACAAAGAGCGCACGCTCGAATGGCTGGAGCGGGCCTATCAGGCCCACGATCCGAACCTGCCCTACCTTGGCCTGCCGGACTGGGACAGCGTGCGGGGCGACCCGCGATTTCAGGATCTGTTGCGGCGCATGCGACTGCCCGGTTGATCGCCGGTAGGCTCAGGCGGCGCGGGTGGCCTCGCGCTTCGCTTCCATCTCGGCCAGACTGGCGAGGTCGCGCTCGATGCGGGCCCGCAGCGCCTGGTGGTCCTCACCCAGGGCCGCCAGCCCCTCCCGGTAGGCGTCGCCGGCCATGGCGAAGTTCCCCAGGGCGAGCTCGACGTTGCCGAGGGAGATCAGCGCTTCCACCGCGATCGCCGACTCGCCGGCGCGCATCGCGACCTCGACGCTGGTGCGCCAGCTCTCCCGCGCGGCGGCCAGCTCGTTGCGGTGGTGGTGCAGCGCGCCGAGGCGGCGCAGCCCGACGGCCTGCGCGGCCCACGCGCCGCACCACGCCGCTTCCGCCACCGCGGCCATGCAGCAGTCCATCGCTTCGCGCACGCGGCCCGCCCGCTCGTGCTGCCGGGCGGCCAACAGCAGCTCGGCGGTGCGGAGCACACCGTCCAGCGGCGTCTTCTGCGGGGACTTCTGCTTTGCGGTCACCAATAGCCTCGCGGTCGGGCGGTTCGGACGCTCAGCGTTTCTCCAGCAAATCTGCCGGTAAATCCGGCTCCAGTCTGTGGCGCAGGGCACACAGCCGGCGTGGGCTCGGGCCCCCGGCGGGTACGCAAAGCGCCGGGGATTTCCGGTCCCCGGCGCTGTGCGCTCCTGCTATGCCTGTTTCGCGCGCCGGACGAGGCGAGCGGGGAGGGCGCTTCCCGGTCCTGTCATTTCGCCGCTCCCCACCGCCCCTATGCCCGAACACCCTGAAATCGGGGGGAGGTGCCAGGTGCTGTGCACGGCACCCGGCCGCCGGCGCGACGCCTGGAGACGCCGCCTTTGCCGGCGAGTACTTCCTCCCCTAATTCCGCTGCCGCTTTCCTCTAGCAACTACCGGGCCAAAGTTTCCGCGCCGCCGCGCAACGATGGAACCTCCCGCCACAATGGGAGTTAGCCTCCGGCGCCAAGTCTTTGCGTCCGCGTGGCCATCGCTGCCTGGTGCTGCACCGCCTCAACGCCCGGCGCGGACCGCCGCGGCACCATGGAACTGCTCCTCTTCCGTCGAGCCCTTCATCGCTATCGACGAAGAGCGACCGCCGGTCACGATCTCGGTGATCTGGTCGAAGTAGGGCACGCCCACGAACTCCTGGTG
>JBGPHP010000225.1:0-4836 GCA_041484445.1 Gemmatimonadota bacterium | reverse complement strand
TGCTGCGCTCGCGCCTGGCCGAGGACCGGGGGCTGCGCGTGCGTCCCACGCGCGACGCCGCGCGGGGCCGCGAGGCGATCACCCGCTACCGGGTGGTGGAGAGCTACCGCGACACGACCTTCGTCGAGCTGGCGCTGGTCACCGGCCGTCGCGGCCAGCTCCGCGCCCAGCTCGCCGCCCTCGGCCATCCCGTCGTCGGCGATCGCGCCCACGGCGCGCGCGACGATCCGCTCGGCCGCGTCTGCCTGCACGCGACGCGGCTGGGGTTCGTGCACCCGGACGGCCGGCGCGTCGTGTTCGAGAGCCGCGCGCCGGCGGCCTTCCGGCGTCCCTAGCCCCGGCGGCCCTTGGAGCCCCCGCGCCCCTTATCCCTTCACGGAGCCGGACGTCAGTCCGGCGACGTAGTACTTGACGAAGAACGAGTAGATCAGCACCACCGGGAGCGAGCCCAGGAACGCCGCCGCCATCAGCTGCCCCCAGTAGAAGGCGTCCCCGCGGATCAGCTCGCCCGTGACCCCGACCGGTACGGTGCGGATGGTCGAGGTGTTCAGGAAGAGCAGCGCGTAGAGGAACTCGTTCTGGGCGAGCGTGAAGGCGAAGATGCCGGCGGACAGAAAGCCCGGCGTGCACAGCGGCAGGATCACGCGCGTCATCGCGCGCCACCGGCTGGCGCCGTCGATCAACGCCGCCTCCTCCAGCTCCTTGGGCACGGTCTTGAAGTAGCCGATCAGGAGCCAGGCGCAGAAGGGGACCAGCAGCGTGGGGTAGGTCAGCATCACGGCGCTGAGGCTGTCGCCCAGCCTCATGCGGTTGATCAGGTCGGCCATGGGCACGAACAGCAGCGTCTGCGGCACCAGGTAGGCCACCGCCACGCTGATCGCGAGCAGCCCCGACGCCGGGAAGCGCATCCGCGCGAGCGGGTAGGCGAGCATCACCCCGAACAGCAGCGAGATGAGCGTCGCGACGAGCGCGACGAGCATCGTGTTGCCGATCCAGACCAGGAAGTTGCTCTCCCTGAGCAGGCCGACGTAGTGCTCGAGCGAGGGGTGGCGGATCCACAGCGGATTGGCCTTGGGATCGTACAGCTCCGCGTTGCCCTTGAGCGACGTGGCGGCCATCCACGCGAAGGGGAACAGGGCGAACACGAACAGCGCCGCCAGCGGGAGCCACAGGCCGAAGAGCCGGCGGGACCACGTCAGCTCGCCGACCATCCTCAGGCCCTTCGCACGTAGGAGCTCATCACCACCAGCACGATGCCGAGGACGGGCACCATGGCCAGCGCGGCGGCGGAGCCCAGCCCCAGCTGCCCGCCGCCCATGCTGATGACGTAGGCGTAGGTGGCCATGAGGTGGGTGGCGTTGGCCGGGCCACCGCCGGTCAGCACGTAGACCAGCTGGAAGTCGAAGAAGGTGAAGATGATCGAAAACGTGGTGACGATGAAGATCACCGGCATGAGCAGCGGCAGGGTGATGTAGCGGAACCGCCCCCACGTGCCGGCGCCGTCGATGGTGGCGCTCTCCATCAGCTCGCCGGGGATGGTCTGCAGTCCGGCCAGGATCGTGATGCCGAAGAACGGCAGGCCGCGCCACGTGTTGACCAGGATGACGGACACCAGGGCCAGCGTGGGATTGCCCAGCCAGGACGGCCCGTGCTCGACGAGGCCCAAGAACATCAGTCCGCGGTTGAACAGACCCATGCCCGGATCGAAGATCCACTGCCAGGCCACCGTGCTGAGCACCGTCGGCACGATGAACGGCAGCAGCAGGAGGGCGCGCGTCAGCCCTTTGAGGCGGAAGTTCTGGTGCATCACGAGCGCCATGCCGAGCCCGCCGGCGAGCTTGAGCACGGTCGCCGCGCCGGTGAAGCGGAACGTGTTCCACACCGCCTGCCAGAAGATCGCGTCGTGCCAGAGGTTCACGAAGTTGTTCAGGCCGACGAAGGTCGGCGGCTGCGCCACCTGACGGCTCACGAAGCTCAGGTACACCCCGTAGCAGAACGGGTAGCCGAGGAAGGCCAGCAGGAACAGCAGGGGCGGCGTGAGCATGAGCCAGCTGAAGACGGCCTCGCGCTCGAGCCACGCGCGCACCCTGAACCGGCGCGCGGCCGGCACGGCCTGCGTCGCAGGCCGTGCCGCCTCGAAGGCTGGATTCACGCTCACGCGCGTACTACCCGTAGATCTGCTTGAGTCCGGTCACGGCGTCCGCGATGACGGTCTTCGTGGCCACGCCCGTGCAGGCCTTGGCGAACATGTCGATGACGAGCCACTTGCTGACGACCTCTCCCGCCTTGTGGTCCGCCGGCGCCGGCCAGTTCACGAGCTTCCCGGTTTCCAGCACGCGCAGGTCGGGCCGGAACCTCGGCTCCTTGTCCCACTCCGGGGACTTGTCGTAGGCATGCAGGAACGGCGCGTGATACATCTGCGCGGACGCAAACCACGCCCCCACCTGCTTGGGAGCCATCATCCAGCGGAGGAACTGCTTGGCGGCTTCCGGATCCGGCGTGTGCTTGAAGATGCCGTGGGTGACGGGCACCAGGCTGTGGAAGCGCCCCTTCGGCCCCTTGGGATTCAGCGCCTGATCGGTCACCTTGCCCATGTCCGGCAGGTCGCGCTTGGCGGAGATGAGGATGCTCATGGCGTTGTTGGTGCACGAGATCTGGCTCGTCAGGAACGCCTTGTTGTTGGCCGGGTCCAGCCATCCCAGGCAGTCATCGAGGCACGCGTCCTTGTAGAGCTTGCGCACGTAGTCCACGGCGCGGGCCGTCTCCGCGGAGTCCAGGTTGATCGTCTTGCCGTCCTTGGCGACGACCTGGGCGCCGAAGCCCCACAGGAGGGGAAGGAGCCAGGAGTTGTTGTCGGCGTAGCCGTGACCCATGGACATGCCGTACGGGTGGCCGGCCTTCTTCAGTCTCGTGCCGGCATCGAGGAACTCCTCCCAGGTGTCGGGGAAGGCCTGGATGCCCGCCGCGTCGAACCAGTCCCGGCGGTAGACCATCACCTGACCGATGTTGCCGAAGGGCACCGACTTCCACTTGCCCTCCCAGATCGAAAGGTTCTTGATCTCCGGGTACCATCCGCCCTGCTGCTTGCCGACTTCCTCGGCGATATCGGAGACGTCCAGGAGCCCGTCGCGGTACAGCCACTCCTGCTGGACCCAGCCCGCATCCACCGGCGCCTTGCTTTCGACGATGGACACGAGGCGCGGCACGGCCGATCCACCGGCCGCGACGATCTCGTAGCTGACCTTGATGCCCGTCTCCTGCTGGTAGCGGGGGATCAGGACGTTCTTGAAGTGCTCGTCGAACTCCTTCACGTACGAGCTCTCGCGCAGGAACGTGATCTGAGTGGGCTTGGCGCCGGCCTTGTGGGGGCGCCAGCCCGCTCCGATGGTGGCGCCGGCGGTGCCGGCCGCGGCGACCTTCAGGAAATCACGGCGGGACGTGGACTCATCCGAGCGATTGCGGGCCATGTGTGACCTCCCCCAGGCAGACGTGATCTCTCCGGCCACCCTGTGCTGCTCATTCGTTGTGCGCCAGGACGCGGGCTCGCGACCCCTCCGTCGCTGGACGTGGTGATCCTAGCACGCGGCGGTTGCCTCGGGCGCGGGCAGCGAATACCCTAGCGCGCACGATGGCGGACGAGGATCTCGCGTTCACCTACTTTCCCACCGACTACCGGTGGTCGCACGGCATGCTCCTGCCGCTGGGCGGGGCGCCGTGGGGCGGCGGGGAGATCGGCGAGGTGCATCGCGTGGGGCTGCGGCTGCGCGAGCGGCTGGGCGACGACGGCGCGTGGTGGCAGGAGTGGACGCGGCTCGCCGAGGCCGTCGAGGCCCGCGGCCGCGAGCGGGCCGCCGCCGGGCGCCGGGCCAGCGCCGCCGCGTACCTCTTCCGGGCGGCCCACTACTATCACGTCGGCGAGCGGTTCCTGCAGCCGAAGACCGCCGAGGGGCTCGCCGCCTATCGCCGGGGCGTGACGGCGTTCCGCGACGCTGCCGCCGCCACACGGCGCCCGCGCATCGAGCCGGTCGAGGTGCCCTACGAGGGGACCAGCCTGCCGGCGCTCTTCGTGCACCCCGAGGGCGCGCGGGGGCGCGCGCCCGCGCTCGTCTTCCTCGACGGCTTCGACGTGACGAAGGAGATCCAGTACTTCAAGGGCGTGCCCGATCTCGTGGCGCGCGGGATCGCCTGTCTCATCGTGGACGGGCCCGGCAACGGGGAGGCGATCCGCTTCCGCAACCTGCCGCTCCACCACGAGACCGAGCGGTACGCGACGGCCGCGTGGGAGTACCTCGCCGCGCGCCCGGAGATCGACGCCGCCCGCATCGGCGTGATGGCGCTGAGCCTCGGCGGCTACTACGCGCCGCGGGCGGCGGCCTTCGAGCCGCGCTTCGCGGCGTGCATCGCGTGGGGCGCCCAGTGGGACTACCACGCGGTCTGGAAGGACCGGCTCGAGCGGCTGGCGCGCGGCGAGGCGCTCTCGCTCTCGGTGCCGTGGCAGCATCTGCTGTGGGTCTTCGGCGTGACCACGCCGGCGCAGGCGCTCGAGCGGCTCGAGGGGTTCCGGCTCGACGGCGTGGCGCAGAAGATCCGCTGCCCGTTCCTGCTCGTGCACGGCGAGGGGGACGCGCAGATCCCGCTGGCGACCGCGCAGACGTGCTTCGACGCCGTTGGCTCGGCGCGCAAGACGTTCAAGGTCTTCACGCGCGAGGAGGGCGGCTCCCATCACTGTCAGGTGGACAACGTGTCCATCGGCGTCGCCTACATGTGGGACTGGCTGGAGGAGGCTTTCGGATGCTGACGCTGGAGCAGGCGACCACGATCGTGCAGACGGCGCTG
>JBGPHP010000224.1:0-4887 GCA_041484445.1 Gemmatimonadota bacterium | reverse complement strand
CAGCATCTGTTGCTGCGCCAGTATGATGGCTTCATGAAGGGTGGTGGCTCGGGCGGGGGCGGGGGCACCTCGCGGGTTCGCTTCCGCCGCTAGTGCCTGCACTGTAAGTGTTCATCCTCATCCTGGGAGCGCCAGGCTCGGGGAAGGGGACGCAAGGGAAAATCCTCGCCGAGCGGCTGGACCTGCCCAAGATCACCACCGGTGATCTCATCCGGAAGGCGATGAACGACGGCACTCCGCTCGGACTCGAGTTCCAGAAGTACTACGACGAGGGCAGGCTGGTGCCCGACAGCATCATCCTCGGCATGATCAAGGATCAGCTGGACCGCCCCGAAGCGAAAACCGGCGCCATTCTCGACGGCTTCCCCCGCACCGCGGCGCAGGCCGAGTTGGTGGACAAGACGCTGGCCGAGCGCGGCCAGCGGTTGAATCACATTCTCCTGCTCGACGTTACCGAAGACGAGCTAGTGCGTCGCATGCGCGCACGCTCGCAAGTCGAGGGGCGCCCGGACGACACGCCCGACGCCATCGCGACGCGTCTCCAGATCTATCAGCGCGACACCGCGCCGCTCATCGCGCACTACGCCCAGCGGGGTATCGTGCACCGCGTCCCCGGCACCGGGACGGTCGACCAGATCGCCGGGGAGATCAAGCGGATCATCGGGCGATGATCACCATCAAGTCGCCGCGGGAGATCGAGACGATGGCGGCGGCGGGCCGCATCGTCGCCGAGACGCTCGCGCTGATGGCGCGCACGGCCCGGGCCGGCGTCTCCACCAAGGAGCTCGACCGGCAGGCAGAGGCCTTCATCCGCAGCCACCCGGGCGCGCGGCCGTCGTTCAAAGGGCTGTACGACTTTCCCGCCACGCTCTGTACCTCGATCAACCACGAAGTGGTGCACGGCATCCCGTCCGCCAAGCGCGTCCTGAAAGACGGCGACTTGATCAGCGTGGACGTGGGGGTGCAGCTCGAAGGGCTGCACGCCGACTCGGCGGCGACCTTCCCGGTGGGCGAGGTCACGCCCGAGGTCCGGCGCCTACTCCAGGTGACCCAGGACGCCCTCGCCGCCGGGATCGCGCAGGCGAAGGCCGGGAATCACGTGGGCGACATCGGGCACGCCGTGCAGGAAGTAGCCGAGGCGGCGGGATATTCGGTGGTGCGGGAGATGGTGGGGCACGGGATCGGGGCGGCGTTCCACGAAGAGCCCCAGGTGCCGAACTTCGGGAAGCCGAAACGGGGGCCGCGACTCGTGGCCGGGATGACCATCGCCATCGAGCCGATGGTGAACGTCGGTGGGTCGGAGATCCGGACGCTGCCGGACAAGTGGACGGTGGTGACGGCCGACAGCTCGCTGTCGGCGCACTTCGAGCATACGGTGGCGATCGGGGAGAATGGGGAGGCGCCGCGGATCCTTACCCGGTAGTCAGCCGTTCCACCTCTTCAAGAAGTTCCCGTCCTGCGGCCGGGTCCGACAATGATGCCACGTTGACCTTTACGTTTTCCATGGCGCCCGCCAGGGCGGCCCGCGCCAACCCTTCCGCCACCTTCGCATCGGATCGGGCGTTCTTGTTGCCGATGCCTCCGATTTCACGCGCCAGGTCCACGAGGCGCGCCGCGCGGCGGGCGACCTCGAGCGGCGTCGCCGCGGCGCCGAGCAGCGCGGCATCGATCGCCTTCGTCCGACCGGCGTCGTCCTTGGCGATCTTGTAGGCGGCGCTCACGTGCGTGTAGGCCGCGGCGTCCTCGTCCACCAGCCGCCGCAGCTCCGCCCGCACCGTGTCGCTCTCCACGAGAATCGCCTGCGCCCGCGCCTCGACGGCCGCGTACGCTTTGCGGCCGATCGTGAGCCGCGCCACCATCGCCACCAGCGCGCCGGCCAAGGCCCCGGCGAGGGCCGCGGCGCTGCCGCCGCCTGGGACGGGCGCGCCACCCGCCAGGTCGTCGATCCACCCGTCGAGGGTCGGTCCTTCAACCGCCCGGATCTTCGCCTCGAGCAGATGGTCGGCCGCGTCGGGGAGCTTGAGGAGCCCCGCGCCGGCCCCCAGGATCGCCCGCTCCGGGATCAATCCGACCACTTCGCTCTTGAGAATCGCCACGCGCCGCTCGCCGGCGATCCGCTCGACCGCCGCGAAGGCCGCTGCGGGCGAGGTGACATCGATGTCGAGGAGATTCATCGACACCTGGGCGTGGCCGCCCACCTCGAAGCCGCTCGCCTGCACCGCGGGGAGACCGCCGCCGGACGTGCGGATCCGTTTCGCGATCTGCCTGGCGAATGCCACGTCCGTGGTGTCGAGATAGATGTTGTACGCCACGAGAAACGGCCGCGCGCCGATGGCGGTGGCGCCCGCGGTGGGGTGGATCGCCCGCGGACCGAAGTCCGGGTCGGCGACCGGATCCGTCCCGATGCGGTCCCGCAGTCCTTCGAATTCGCCTTTGCGGATGTCGGGCAGGCGCTCACGGTCCGGGCGCGCCGCGGCGCGCGCGTAGAGGAACACCGGGATGCCGAGCTCGCGACCCACCCGCTCGCCGAGGGTCCGGGCCAGCGCCACGCAATCGTCCATGGTGATGTCGCGCACCGGCACGAACGGCACGACGTCGGTGGCGCCCATGCGCGGGTGCTCGCCGGAATGCTTCGTCAGGTCGATCCGCTCACGAGCGACGGCGACGGCGCGAAAGGCGGCGGTGAGGGCCGCGTCGGGTGGGGCGACGAAGGTGAAGACGGAGCGGTGGTGCGACGCATCGGCCTGGACGTCGAGCAGCCGCACGCCGGGTACCGCCAGGATGGCGGCGCGCAGCGCCTCGAGGATCGCCGGGTCGCGGCCTTCGGAGAAGTTCGGAACGCACTCGACCAGCGGTGACGGCATGTCAGGTATTCCCCAAGAGGTCCATCAACCAGCGGTGCATGGTCGGGTTGCCGGCGACGATCGATCCGTGGCCCAGCACGTCCTCGCCGCCTTCCAGCGTCGTCACCACGCCGCCCGCCTCGCGCACCAGCATGACCCCCGCGGCGACGTCCCAGGGAGCGAGCGTCAACTCCCAGAACGCGTCGAAGCGGCCGGCGGCGACGTCCGCCAGATCGAGGGCGGCCGATCCGGCGCGCCGGATGCCGCTCGTGGTACGCATCACGGCCGCGAACTGGCGCAGGTAGCGCTCCAAGCCATCGAGATGCTTGAACGGGAAGCCGGTGCCCACCAGGGCGCGACTCGGTTCGACCACCGTGGAGATCGAGATCCGGGCGCCGGCGCACCAGGCACCCTGACCTCGCGCGGCCCGATAGGCGACGTCACGCGCCACGTCGTGCACCACGCCCAGGCTCAGCACGCCGTCCACCAGCGCGCCGATCGAGATGGCGTACTGCGGGTAGCCGTGCAGATAGTTGGTCGTGCCGTCCAGCGGATCCACGACCCACACGACTTCGCCGCGATACTCCGCAGCCGGGGACAGCTCCTCGCCCACGACAACCGTTCCCGGGACGAGTCCGGTGAGCGTCTCCGCGATCAGCTCCTCGGCTTCGCGATCGACCTGCGTCACGAAGTCGTGCCGCGACTTTTCGGTCCAGGCGCCGGCCTCCGGCGCGCGCGCACCGCGAACGAAGTTCGCCGCACGCTCCGCCGCGCGCTCCGCGACGTCGACTAAGTCCTTGAGCGCCCGCACCTTGCGGCCCTTCCCCCCGCGGTCTTAGGTTGTGACCCCATATGGCTTCAACCCCCCGAGTCTTCAGCGGCATTCAGCCGTCCGGCGAGCTGCATATCGGCAACTACCTCGGGGCCGTCAAGAACTGGGTGCGGTTACAGGACGGGCACGAGTGCATCTTCTCGATCGTCGACCTGCACGCGATCACGCAAGCCTACGATCCGGCCGAGCTGGCGCAGCGCACCCACGACATGGCGGTGGGACTGCTCGCCGCGGGCATCGACCCGGCCAAGTCGATCCTGTTCGTCCAATCGCACGTTGCCGAACACTCGGAGCTGGGCTGGATCCTCACCACGGTGACCCCGTTGGGCGAGCTCGAGCGCCAGACGGCGTTCAAAGAGAAGGCGCAGCGGCAGGAAAGCGTGCCGGCCGGTCTGCTCAATTACCCCGTGCTCCAGGCCGCCGACGTCCTGCTGTACCTGGCGACGCTGGTCCCGGTGGGTGAAGACCAGGTGCAGCACCTGGAGCTGATGCGCGAGATCGCGCGCCGCTGGAACCACCGCTACGGCGCCGGCTTCTTTCCCGAGCCGCAGCCGCAGCTCACAACCGCGAAGCGGGTGCTGGGGCTCGACGGCCAGGCCAAGATGTCGAAGAGCCTCGGTAACACGATCGGGCTGCTCGAGTCTCCCGAGGCGATCTGGGAGAAGCTGCGGCCCGCCGCCACCGATCCGGCGCGCAAGACGCGCAAGGATCCGGGCAACCCCGACATCTGCAACATCTTCACGATCCACCAGGGCTTTTCGCCGCCCGCGGTGCAGGCCGACGTCGCGGTCAAATGTCGCACCGCCGCGTGGGGCTGCCTCGACTGCAAGCGGGTGCTGGCGGACCATATGATAGCCGAGCTCACTCCCATCCGCGAGCGCGCGGCCGATCTCGTGGCGCAGCCGGCGAGCGTGCGGGCGGCGCTGCGCGCCGGCGCCGAGCGGGCGCGGGCGATCGCGCGGACGACGATGGCCGAGGTGCGCCGACGCATGGGATTCCTCAGCGTGGGGGACTGATGCAGGACCTCGTCGCACGGCTCACGGACGTCTTTCATCTGGAACTGCTGCTCCAGCTTGGCCTCGCGGTGCTGCTCGGCGGGGCCATCGGCATGGAGCGGGAGCTGTCCGGCAAGCCGGCGGGTCTCCGGACCAACATCCTGATCTGCGTCGGCGCCATGCTGTTCACCACCATGTCGGTCCATCTCGCGCTCCT
>JBGPHP010000223.1:0-4891 GCA_041484445.1 Gemmatimonadota bacterium | reverse complement strand
CTCGGGGGAGATCCAGCTGTTGATCAACACCCCGCTGGGCAAGTTCACCCAGCAGGATGACTACGCCATCCGGCGCGCGGCGATCGCGCATCGGGTGCCCTATACGACGACGATGTCCGCGGCCAGCGCGGCGTGCGATGCGATCATCGCCCTGCGCAGTCGCCGAGGAAGTGTGAGGAGCCTCCAGGAATGGCACGAAAGCACGAGCATCGGAAGCCGGCCGCCGGCCGTCAGCGCCCCGGCCGCAAGTCCTCTCCCCGTCCCGCACCCCACGCCCGGGTAGCCAAACCGGCGCCGAAGGGCGCGAGCCAGCCTGCGGTCAAGGGCAAGGCACCGGCCAAGGCGGCGGCCGGGGGCAAGGCGGCGACGCCGCCCGTCCCCAAGCTCAAGTTCCACGGGCGGCTGCTCGAAAACGAGCCGCTCGCCCGTCACACCACCTGGCGCCTCGGCGGGCCGGCCCGTTTTCTCCTGCAACCGGGCGACGTCGAGGACGTGATCAAGGGTCTCGACATGGCGCGCGAGCGCGGCCTGCCGTGGCTCGTGATCGGGCTGGGCTCGAACCTCCTGGTGCGCGATGGCGGCTTCCCGGGGCTCGTGATCCGGATGGGGAAGGGGCTCGACAAGTTCGAGATGAAGGGCGCGACGGCGATCGTGGGAGCCGGCATGCCGACCCCGATCCTGGCGCGCCGCACCGCCGAGGCCGGGTTCTCGGGTGTGGAGCGCTTCATCGGCATCCCCGGCACCGTGGGCGGCGGCATCTACATGAACGCCGGATGTCACGGCGCCGAGTTCGCCGAAGTGACGACCGAAGTGACGGTGATGGACGGCAAAGGGAAGACGCGCAACATCCCGCGCAAGCAGATCTCCTACAAGTACCGCGGGTCCAACCTGGGCGACGTCATCGTGCTCGAGGCGAAGCTGGGTCTGGGCGAGGAATCACCGGCGAAGCTCAAGGAGCTGCAGGCCAAGCTGTTCCGCTGGCGCAAAGCCGGCACGCCGTTCGATCAGCCGTGTGCCGGATCCACGTTCAAGAACCCCGGCGGCAACAAGACCGCGGGGATGCTGATCGACGAAGTGGGGCTCAAGGGGTTCCGGATGGGCGGCGCTCAGGTGTCGACCCAGCACTGCAACTACTTCATCAACACGGGGACCGCGACGTCGGCCGACGTCCTGAAGCTCATCGACCACGTCCGCAAGACGGTCGCCAAGAAGACCGGGGTCGAGCTCGAGCTGGAGATCAAGGTCGTCGGCCTCTAGCATGGCCGACTATTTCGTCCACTCCTCGAGCTTCGTCGACGACGGCGCCAGCATCGGCAACGGGACGAAGATCTGGCACTTCTCCCACGTCATGGGCGGCGCGGTCATCGGCGAGCGGTGCAACCTGGGGCAGAACGTGGTCGTGATGCCCGGGACGCGCATCGGGACGAACGTGAAAATCCAGAACAACGTCTCGATCTACGAAGGGGTCGAGCTGGAAGACGACGTATTCTGCGGCCCGTCCTGCGTATTTACCAACGTCCTCAACCCGCGCAGCCACGTCTCGCGCAAGAGCGAGTACAAGAAGACGCTGGTGCGGCGTGGCAGCTCGATCGGCGCCAACGCGACCATCGTCTGCGGCGTCACGCTCGGGGAATACAGCTTCATCGGCGCGGGTGCGGTGGTCACCACCGACGTCCTCCCCTACGCCCTGATGGTCGGCGTGCCGGCCCGGCGCATCGGCTGGATGTGCCGCTGCGGTGAGCGGTTGGCCGTCTCCGGGGGGCGTGGCCGGTGCCCCGCCTGCGGCAGTGCCTACGACGAATCCGGGGGAGTCCTCCGCCCGATTGCCTGACCCGCCGTGTCTAGGTAAATTGTTGCCTCTTTTGCGGATAGAGTTCACGTGAACGTGCCGTTGTTGGACCTGGTCGGCCAGTACCAGGCCATCAAGGACGAGGTCCTTCCCGCCCTGCAGGCGGTCATCGAATCCCAGCAGTTCATCATGGGCCCGGCCGTGGCGCAGCTCGAGGCCAGGGTGGCGGAGCTGTCCCACGCCCGGCACGGCGTCGGCTGCGCGAGCGGCACCGACGCCCTGCTGCTGCCGCTCAAGGCGCTGAACCTGCAGCCCGGTGACGAGGTCATCACCTCACCGTTCACCTTCTTCGCGACCGCGGGCGCGATCCACAACGCGGGCGGACGTCCCGTGTTCGTGGATATCGATCCGGATACGTTCAACATCGACCCGAAGGGAGTCGAAGCGGCGCTCACGCCTCGGACGCGGGCCATCGTCCCGGTCCACCTCTACGGGCAGATGGTCGAGATGGAGCGGTTGCTGCTGATCGCGCAGCGCCACGGGGTGAAGGTGATCGAGGACGCGGCGCAGGCGATCGGCGCGCGTCGCTCGATCGACGGCGTGTGGCGGATGGCGGGGGAGACGGGATGGGTGACGGGGTACTCGTTCTTCCCGAGTAAGAATCTCGGCGCCTGGGGCGATGCCGGGATGATGGTGACCTCGGACGACGCGGCGGCCGAGCGCCTGCGCAAGCTGCGGTTGCACGGCGGCGCCAAGCAGTACCACCACGAGGAAGTGGGGACGAACTCGCGGCTCGACACGCTGCAGGCCGCGGTGCTGCTCGCCAAGTTGCCGCATCTGGCCGGCTGGTCGAGTCGCCGCCGGGAGCACGCGGCGTACTACGACGCCGCCCTTGCCCGCGTGGGCGCGGTCCGCACGCCGAAGGTCGCCCCCGGCAACGAGCACATCTTCCATCAGTACACACTCCGGGTCGAGCGCCGCGACGCGCTGCAGGGGCACCTCAAGGCGAAGGGGATCGGCAGCGCGATCTACTACCCGATCCCGCTCCATCGCCAGCCGTGCTTCGCGCACCTGGGCTACGCCGCGGGCAGTCTGCCGCGCTCCGAGCAGGCGGCGCAGGAGGCGCTGTCGCTGCCCATTTTCCCGGAGCTCACCCGGCCGCAGCTCGACACCGTCGTCGACGCGATCGCCGAGTTCTACCGGTGAGCCGGCTGAAACTCGGCGTCATCGGCGCCGGGGTCTGGGGGAGGAATCACGTCCGGACGGCGGCGGGGCTTGCCGACGCCGAGCTGGCGGCGGTCTGCGACACCCGGGAGCAGGTCCGCCAGACGGTGGCACGCCAATACCCGGCGGCCTTCGTGACGGAGGACGCGGGCGCGCTGCTGGAGCGGGTGGACGCCGTCATCATCGCGTCGCCGGCCAAGACCCACGCCGAGTACGCACAGCGGGCCATCGCCGCCGGAAAGCCGTGTCTGGTGGAGAAGCCGTTCGCGTTGCGGGTTGCCGACGCGGAGGCGGTGGCGCAGTCCGCCGCCGCCGGCAAGGTGCCGGTGCTGGTGGGACACCTGCTCGTGTTCCACCCCGCGGTCGATGCCCTGCGGACGCTGGTGGCCGGCGGCGAGCTCGGGCGCGTGCTCTACATGTACGGGCTGCGGGTGAATCTGGGGCAGGTCCGGGCCGACGAGAATGCCCTGTGGAGCTTCGGTCCGCACGATGTCTCGGTGGCCCTGCATTTGCTGGGGGAGGTGCCGGTCCGGGTCACGGCCCAGGGATCCTGCTATCTGCAGCCGGGGGTGGAGGACGTGGTCTTCCTCCACATGGAGTTCGCGAGCGGCACGATGGCGCACGTCCAGCTGTCATGGCTCGACCCTCACAAGGAACGCAAGCTCACCGTGGTGGGCGACCGCAAAATGGTGGTATTCGACGACATGGAACCGCGCGAGAAGCTGCGTATCTACGACAAAGGTGTGACGCGCCCACCCGATTACGCCTCCTGGGGCGAAAGTCTCGCCATCCGGGAAGGCGACATCTTCATTCCCAAGATCCCCAACGTGGAGCCGCTCGGTGCCGAGCTCGCGCATTTCGTGCGCGTAGCGCGGGGCGCGGAGGCTCCCCGCGCAGGTGTCGCGGACGGCGTCCGCGTCGTCCGTGTACTGGAAGCGGCCACGCGCTCGCTCGCGAGCGGAGGAACCCCGATCACTCTATGACACCGGCTTCGCAGTCTCCCCGGGACGCGCTCCTGGCCAAGGCCGAGGACCGCTCCGCGCTCTTCGGCATCGTCGGCCTGGGCTACGTCGGCCTGCCCCTCGCCATGGAGCTGGCCCATGCCGGCTACCGCGTGCTGGGCTTCGACATCAGCCAGCGGGTGGTCGACGGGCTGAACGCCGGCCGCTCCCACATCCAGGACATTCCCTCCGACCAGATCGCCGCGGCGGTGAAGGCCGGCAAGTTCTCCGCCACGGCCGACCTGGCGCGGCTGTCGGAGCCGGACGCGATTTCCATCGCCGTGCCGACGCCCTTGTCCAAGACCAAGGACCCCGACGTCAGCTACGTCATCGCGGCGACCGAGTCGATCAAGAAGACGCTGCGGCGCGGGCAACTCGTCATTCTCGAGTCCACGACCTATCCGGGGACGACGCGCGAGCTGATGCTGCCGGCGTTGGAGAGCACGGGCCTCAAAGTGGGTCAGGATTTTTTCCTCGCCTTTTCCCCCGAGCGCGTCGATCCCGGCAATCCGAAATACGGCACGCGCAACACGCCCAAGGTGGTCGGCGGGATTACGCCGAGCTGCCTCGAGGTGACGATGGCCCTGTATCAGCCGTCGATCGAGCATCTCGTGCCCGTGTCCTCGACCGAGGCCGCGGAGCTCGTGAAGATCCTCGAGAACACGTTCCGCAGTGTGAACATCGGGCTCGTGAACGAGATGGCGATCGTGTGCGACAAGCTCGGTGTCGACGTGTGGGAGGTGATCGACGCCGCAGCGACGAAGCCCTTCGGCTTCATGAAATTCACGCCGGGGCCGGGCGTGGGCGGCCACTGCATTCCGCTCGACCCGCACTATCTCGCGTGGAAGATGCGAACGCTGAACTACCGGACGCGCTT
>JBGPHP010000222.1:0-4961 GCA_041484445.1 Gemmatimonadota bacterium | reverse complement strand
GACGACCGGCAACGTCCTCGGGACGATTGCGCTGACCGCCGATGGCTGGACGGCGACGGTCACCAACACCAACTACGTTGGGCACACCTGCGCGATCTACATCGGCAGTACCGCGATTGCGCCGGCGAACAAAGAAGGCGAGCCGAAGTGCAACTGAGTCACTCCACGTGACTGCAGATCTGGAACGGCGGGGGTCTCCCCCGCCGTTCCAGTTTTCATGTCCCGCGTGACCCCCCGGAGCGTGGCCGTCAAACCCTCGCTGCGGATCGTGCTGCTCGTTCAACTGGCCTTTCTCGCCGCCACCGCGTTGATCCTCGGAGTCGCGACGAGTCTCCTCGCCAGCACCCTCGCCCCAGACCGGGCGTTCCCACTGGTTCTGGCGGTCGTGGCCGGTGACATCATCATCTTCATCGCCTTCGGGGCATATCTCGTCAATCGGCTCGTGCTGAAGCCGCTGCGGCGCCTCATGGGGGCCGCGGACGCCGTCATCGCCGGCGACCTCGACGCACGGGCGCCGGAGGCCGAGACCGTGGATTTCACGGGGCTGGGGGAACGCTTCAACCGCATGACGGATCATCTCCTCGATGCCCAAGGCCAGCTCGTGCGGGCCGAGAAGCTCGCCACGGTGGGGCGGCTCGCCGCGGGGATCGCCCACGAAATCGGCAATCCGCTGGGTGGCGCCTCGACCTACGTCGAAGTGCTGCGGCGCCGGGGCGCCGAGCGCGAGGTGACCGACGCGCTCGCCACCGAGCTCGACCGGATCGACCGCATTGTCCGCAGTCTGCTCGACTATGCCCGGCCGCACGAAGAAGCGCTGCAACCAGTGGACGTGGCGGTTGTTCTGACGGCGGCGTTCGAGCTGCTGCGCGCCCAGGGCGCGCTGCGCTCCCTTCGCGCGAGCCTCGATGTGCCGGTGGACCTCCCGCCGGTCCTCGGGCGGGCGCACTGGCTGGAGCAGACCGTTGTCAACCTCATGCTGAACGCTGTGGATGCCGCCCCCCAGGGCGTCCTGGTCGTCGGTGCGCGCCCTTGGGCATACGAGCAGGGGAGGGTACAGCCGCGGCGAGCGACCGACTCGGCCGACGCGTTTTTTCCCCGGGCCGCGGGCCGCCGTCCGTCGCGCGGGGAGATCGCGTCGGGGGCGCCGGGCGTGCTGATCTTCGTCGCCGATTCCGGGTCGGGGGTTCCCGTGGCGGACCGCGAAAAGGTGTTCGAGCCGTTCTTCACGACCAAGGACCCGGGCCGTGGCACCGGTCTGGGGCTCGCGATCGTGGCGCGGGCGGTCTTCGACATGGGCGGGGTGGTCTGGCTGGAGCCGGCGCGCGAAGGCGGCGCCGCGTTCAAGCTGTTCTTCCCGGTGGCGGCATGAGCCGGGTCCTCATCGTGGACGACGAGCCGGGACTGCGGCAATCGCTCGGTCTCCTGCTGGGGGATGCGGGATACGAGGTGGCCGCGGAAAGCGACGGCCGCCGCGCGCTGGAGCGGGCCACGGCCGAGCCGTTCGACCTGGTGCTGTGCGACGTGCGGATGCCGCAGCTGTCGGGGCTCGAGTTTTTGCGGGCCTATCGCGACCGGGGCGGCACGGCCCTGGTCATCATGATGAGCGCCTACGGCGGTGAGGATGCCGCGCTCGCCGCGATGAAGGAGGGGGCATACGACTACGTGCCGAAGCCGTTCCGCCCCGACGAGGTGGTGCTCGCCTTGCGCAAGGCCGAGGAGCGCGAGCGGCTGCGCCGCACCGTGGTCGGGTTGCGCGCCCAGCTGGAGCGTGGTCCCGATGCCCGGGCGCTGGTCGCCGCCAGTCCGGCGATGCAGGCCGCGCTCGACGTGGTCACCCGCGTCGCCGAGTACCAGACCACCGTCCTCATCACGGGAGAGAGCGGGACGGGGAAGGAGGTCATCGCCCACGCCATTCATCGCGCCAGCCCGCGCGCCGGCGCCGCGTTCATCGGCGTGAACTGCGCGGCCATTCCGGAGAACCTGCTCGAGTCCGAGCTGTTCGGGCACGTCCGGGGGTCCTTCACCGGTGCCACGGCGGACAAGGCCGGCCTGTTCGAGCAGGCCGACGGCGGTACACTGCTGCTGGACGAGATCGGCGAGATGCCGCTGGCCTTGCAGGCGAAGCTGCTGCGCGTGCTGCAGGAGAGTGAGATTCGCCGCGTCGGCGACCACCGCACCCGCCGCGTGAACGTCCGCGTCCTCGCCGCGACGGCGCGGTCGCTCGCCGGGGAAGTCGCGGCGGGCCGGTTTCGCGAGGACCTCTATTACCGGTTGAATGTCGTCACCATCCATCTCCCCCGGCTCGCCGAACGGCCCCAGGATATCGAGCCCCTGGCCCGGCACTTCGCGGCGCGGCTCTCGGGACGGTTGCAGCGCCGCGTCGAGTTCACGCCGGACGCCCTGACCTGGCTCTCGGCCCAGCCCTGGCCGGGCAACGTCCGGGAGCTGGAACACGCCATCGAGCGGGCTGCGGTGCTGTCCGACCACGAGGTGCTCGAGCCCGCCGATCTCCGGCAGGACGGCGCACCCGCCATCCACCGCGCCCGGACGAGCGCCGGGTTGACCCTGCGTGAGGCGAGCGAGCGGGCGGAGCGAGAGGCGATCGAGGAAGCGTTGCAGGCGGCAGGGGGCAACCGCCGCGAGGCGGCCAAGCGGTTGGACGTGAGCCTGCGAACCCTGTTTTACAAGGTCAGCCGGTATCGCATAGAGTAATGCAATTCCCTGCAGTCGCGCAGCAAATTGCGCGACTTGCAAGCCAGGTCATGAATCGCAACCTTTTGTCCTACAATATGATAGCTCTGGGCACGGATCCTGTACTTAGGCATCGCTGAACCGAGGAGGGTCGTCTGATGAAACACCAAGTGGGAAGCGCAAAGTTGCCGGCGCCGCGTCGCGGCGCGCTGGGCGCGCGGGCGTCCCTCGACGGGTTCACGTTGATCGAGATGCTCATCGTGATGGTGATCCTGGGGCTCGTGGTGGCCTTTGCGGCCCCGAAGATCGACATGACGAGATACCGGGTCGAATCGAGCATGCAGGGGATCGGCATGACGATGCTGGCGGCGGAGCGGCAGGCGATCACGCAGCAGCACGACGTGATCCTGTTGTTCGACGTCCCCAACAACAAGATCCGCATCCACGATGACGCCAACAACAACGGCGTGATCGACGCGGGCGAGCGGGTGCGGGGCGTGCCGCTGGGTGATGGGATTGTGTTCGGCCGGGCGACCGCGCCGGCGCGGCCCATGGGTCCCGGGCCCGTGACGTTCACCAAGGTGATCAACGGCTTCCCCGCCCTGGTGTTCCACCGGGACGGCAGTGCGAGCGAAGCCGGCGGCTTCTATCTCACGTCGGTCCGGGCGGCGACGTCGGGCGCGCATCTCGAGGACTCGCGTTCCATCGAGCTCGAGCGCGCGACCGGCCGTGCCTCCTGGTACAAGTATGGCGCGCCGGTATGGCGGAGGGCGTTCTGATGAGCAATCAACGCGGGTTCACGCTGGTCGAGGTCATCCTCGCGCTTACGATCCTGTTGGTCGTGATGATGATGCTCGCCCGCACGACGGGGCAGACGGTGCACACCGCGGCCACGAGCGCCAATCAGCAGGCGGCGATCGAGCTCGCGATGGACCGGGTGGAGCAGGTCCGGGCCGATCCGAATTACGACGGCCTGGAGTCGGCGTACGCGAAGACGGAGACCGGGTTCCCGACGCTGCCCGGCTTCAGCCGGGTGACCGCCATCGTGCGGACCGGCGGGACCGGGCAACCGAACGACTACAAGAAGGTCACGGTGACCGTGAGTGGCCCGGGCGTACTGCCGGTGATCACGCGGACCGTGACGGTGGCGGCCCCATGACGACGCAACGGCGATTCGACGAGCGCGGCTTGACCCTCATCGAGATGATGATCGCGCTCATGGTGTTCTCGGTCGTGCTGGCGGGCGCGCTGGCGTTCCTGAAAGCTCAGGGGCGGAGCTTCACGCTCGGCAGTCAACGCGTGGCCATGCTCCAGAACTCCCGCTTCGCGCTGGACGAGCTGGAGAAGGATCTGCGGACGGCCGGAGCCGGCTCGCCCGCTATTCAGCCGGACCTGATCTACCTCGGGCCGTCCGTGGTCGCGTTCAACGCGAACTACCTCACCAATACGCCGGGTGACGTCTTCGCGGTCTATTACAACCCCGATGCGCCCACCGGCAGCACGGACGCGGTTCGCAAGAGCGGCCAGTTCACGATTCCATTGACGGCGGTCGTCTACCCGGACACCGATTACCAGGACGGCGTCATCAACAGCCCGGCCGAGACGATCACGTTCTACTTCGCCCAGGACTCGACGACGCCGCGGCTCGACGACTACGTCCTGTACCGGCAGATCAACAACCTGCCGCGCGAGGTCGTGTCGCGGAACATCCTGCAGACGACGGGCGTGCCATTCCTGCAGTACTACTGGCAAACCGTGGTCGCCGGGGTGACGTCGATCCAACAGGTGCCGAACGCCAGTCTGCCGTGGCGGCACTCGGTGCCCATCCATCTCGCGGTATTGGATTCCGGGCCCGCCGCCCGCATCGACAGCGTCCGCGTGGTCCAGGTAAGCCTGACGGTGACGAACGGCCTCACCGGTACCACCGAGCGTAAGCGTGCGGTCAGTCGCTACATCCGACTTCCCAACGTCGGGCTGGCGAGCAAGCAGACGTGCGGCGACGAGCCGCTTCTCGGCACCGCCCTGACGGCGACGTGGAACGCGACGCCCCCCGGCGGGGTCGACCTGGCGTGGGACGCAGCGGTGGACGAGCTGGGCGGGGAGCGCGACGTCACGCGATACGTGATTTTCCGCAAGCTCGCCACGGATCCACTGTGGGGCGATCCCTATCTCAGTATTCCCCCGACCGGTACAACGCCTTACCTGTACACGGATCGCGCCGACATGATCAGCGGCAAGAGCTACATCTACGGGCTCGCGGCGCAGGACTG
>JBGPHP010000221.1:0-4969 GCA_041484445.1 Gemmatimonadota bacterium | reverse complement strand
CGACGCGGCGCGAGATTCTGTGGCAGTTCCTGGTAGAGGCCGCGACCCTCACGCTGATGGGCGGACTGATCGGCGTGCTGGTGGGGCTGGGCCTGGGCGAAGGGTTGAAGGCGCTGCTCGGCACGGGCTCCGGCGTGCCGGTATGGAGCGCGGTGGTCGCCTGCCTCGTGTCCGTCGTCATCGGACTCGTGTTCGGCGTGATGCCGGCGACGCGGGCGGCGAAACTGGATCCGGTGGAGGCGCTGCGCTATGAGTAACGTCGACATTCTCGCCATCGCCGCGCACCGCGACGACGCCGAGCTGACCTGCGGCGGCACGCTCGCCAAGGCCGTGCGGGCGGGCCACACGGTCGGGATCCTCGATCTCACGCAGGGCGAGTCCGGCACGCGTGGCTCGGCCGAGCTGCGCGCCGCCGAGGCCGAAGCGGCGGCGCGGGCGCTCGGGGTGCCGCTGCGGCTCAACGCGGGGCTCCCCGACGCCCACCTGGCGAACGACGAGCCGGCGCGCGCGCGGCTGGTGCAGCTGCTGCGCGAGCTGCGGCCGCGGGTCGTGATCCTGCCGTATCCCATCGGCCGGCACCCGGATCACCGGATCGCGTCGGAGCTGGCCCGGGACGCCTGCTACCTCGCCGGGCTGGCCCGCTATGCCCCGCAACCCGGGCTCGAGCCGCATCGGCCGTTCAAGGTGCTGTACGCGCTCGCCTACCGCGAGGACCCGGTGAAGCCGTCGTTCGTGGTGGACATCTCCGACACGTTCGCGGCCAAGATGGCCGCGATCCGCTGCTACGGCTCGCAGTTCGACGGGGCGAAGGCGGCCGGCGAGATCTTCCCCACCGGCCAGGACCTCTACGAGCTGATCCGCGTGCAATCGGCGCACTACGGCTCGCTGATCCGCACGGCCTACGGCGAACCGTACTTCACGCACGAAACGATGGCGGTGGACGACGTGCTGACGCTTGGCGTGTCGAGCCTCTAGACCTAGATTCCCGCGACGATGTCGGCACGCATCACCTATCTCGACCACGCGGCGACGACGCCGGTGCGGCCCGAGGTGCGGGAGGCCATGCTTCCCTACCTCGGGGACGAGGCGTTCGGCAATCCCTCGTCGGCGCACCGCTTCGGGCGTGCCGCGCGCGCCGGCATCGAGGAGGCGAGGCGCCTCGTCGCGCAGGCGCTCGGCGCCGAGCCCAACCAGGTGGTCTTCACCTCGGGCGGGACCGAGGCCGACAACCTCGCGGTCATCGGCGCCGCCCTCGCGGCGCGCGAGCGCGGCGGTCCGTTCCGCGCGGCGGTCGCCGCCTCCGAGCACAAGGCGATTCTCGCCGCGGCCCACGCGGTCGTCCACCTGGGCGGCGAAGAGATCGTGCTCCCCGTCGGCGGCGACGGCGTCGTGGACGAGGCGGCGCTCGAGGCGGCACTGGCGCGCGGCGTGGCGGTCGTGAGCGTGATGTGGGTGAACAACGAGGTGGGCACGATCCAGCCGGTGGCGCAACTCGCCGAGCGATGTCGCGCCGCCGGCGTCTGCTTCCACACCGACGCCGTCCAGGCGTTCGGCAAGGTCCCCGTATCGGTCCGCGACGTCCCCTGCACCCTGCTCACCATCTCCGGCCACAAGATCGGCGCCCCCAAGGGTATCGGGGCGCTGGTGGTGCGCGACCGCCGCGCCGTGGAGGCGATCATCCACGGCGGCGGCCAGCAGTTCGGGCTGCGCCCCGGGACGGAGAACGTGCCCGGGATCATCGCGCTGGGTCGTGCGGTGGAGCTGGCGGCGGCCGAACAGGCGGAGCTCGGGCGCCGGCTCGGGAGGCTGCGCGACGAGCTCGAGGCCCGGCTCACGGCGCTGTTCTCCGACGCCCGCGTCAACGGGCGGGACGGCGCACGCGCCCCGCACGTGCTGAACGTGTCGTTCCCGGGCACCGACTCGGAGGCGATGCTGATGCATCTCGATCTCGCCGGCATCGCCTGCTCGGCCGGCTCCGCCTGCAACACGGGAGCCGTGGAGCCCTCCCACGTGCTGACGGCGATGGGGGTGCCGCGCGAGCTGGGAGTCGCGGCGCTGCGCTTCTCGTTCGGCCGCAGCAGCACGGACGCCGACGGGGAGGCGCTCGCCGGCGCGCTGCCCAAGATCGTGGAGAAGGTGCGATCGTTGTCGGCGGTGCTGCACCGATGAGGCGGTCGGGCGGTCGGGCGGACGGGCGGTCCCGCGTCCTTGTGGCGATGTCGGGGGGCGTGGACAGCAGCGTGGCCGCGGCGTTGCTGGTGGAAGAGGGATACGAGGTGATCGGCGCGACGCTGAAGCTGTTCTGCTACGGCGACGACGTGCCCGACCGCCCCTGCTGCTCGCTCGATTCCATCACCGACGCGAAGCTCGTCGCCCACCGGCTCGGCATCCCGCACTACGTGCTCAACCTGGAGGACCGGTTCGGGCACGACGTGATCGAGGATTTCGTGCAGGAGTACGCGCGCGGCCGCACACCGATCCCCTGCGTGCGCTGCAATTCATTCACGAAGTTCCGCGACCTGCTGTATCACGCCGACGCGCTGGAGTGCGACTATCTCGCGACCGGCCACTACGCCGTGGCGCGGGACGGCGCGTTGTACCGCGGGCGCGATCCGGAAAAGGACCAGTCGTACTTCCTCTGGGGGATCGACCGCGCGGTGCTGCCGCGCATGCTCACCCCGGTGGGGACGCGCACCAAGCGCGAGACGCGCGCCGTGGCGCGGCGGCTCGGGCTGGTGACCGCCGAGAAGAAGGAGTCGGTCGAGATCTGCTTCGTCCCTGATGGAGACTACGTCGGCGTGTTGCAGCGCCGCCTGCCGGCCGACGCCCCGGCACTCGTCCCCGGCCCACTGGTCACGGTCGGCGGCGACGTGGTAGGCGAGCACGCGGGGTTCGCCCGCTACACCATCGGCCAGCGGCGTGGCCTCCCCGGAGGATTCGCCGAGCCGATGTACGTCGTGGACATCCGGCCCGAGACGCGCGAAGTCGTCATCGGTCCGGGTGACGCGCTGTTCGGGCACGCCGTGACGCTCACCGACGTCAACTGGCTCGCCGATGCCCCCGGCCCCGGCGCATCCGTGCGGGTGCAGTGCCGCTACCGGGCGCGAGCGGTGGCGGCGACGATCGATGCGGTCGAGTCGGATCGCGTCGCGCTGCGGCTGTCGGAGCCGGTGCGCGCCATCACGCCGGGACAGTCGGGCGTGTTGTACGACGAGGACGCCCGGGTGTGGGGCGGCGGTCTCATCGCCTGAGGTCACAACCACAAGCGGGGCCGTGGGTTGGTCCGGTGCGCCACGTCACCGCCCGCCGCCGCGCCGGGGCCGATACTTGGGCGGGAATGACTCCACCGCTCACCCGTCATTCATCAATCATCCGGAGGCCAGCTATGCCCCTGTCCCGCCTACTGCGGGCGTTCGCCGTCTTGGGAATCGCCTTTGCCGCCGCCTGCAGCGACAGCACGTCGAACAACGGACCGGGAACGCTGGTGGATCCCGCGGCCACCACAGCCGCGCTCGCGTCGTTCGACAGCGCCTTCGGCTCGGTCGCCCTGGCGAGCTTCACCAGCTTGAGCGCGTTCATCGCGCCGACCGCCGCGCTATCGCGCGCGGGGCAGATTCTCGAAGCGACGCGGCCTGCCCCGTCCGAAGCAGGCGTGAGTCCGGAAGCCGGCGTCGTGCGCCGCCTCTCCGGGTTGCGCGCGCTCGCGGCGTCGCCGCTCAATCCGCAGGGCCTGCTGATTCCCGATACGCTGTACGCGTCGATCTTCGCCTGGGACTCCGCCGCGACCGCCTACACCCGGTCGCAGACGACCGGCGGCCCGGCCACCGGCGTACGGTTCATCCTCTACGCCATCAATCCCCTGACCGGGACGGTGGCATTCCCGCTCACGCCCGTGGGGCAGCTCGATCTGCTCGACGAGAGCAGTGCCACGACCGCGCAGCTGCAAATCATCGTGCAGGGCACGGGCGGCACGCCCACCTATCTCGACTACACGACGACCCTGACGGCGGGACTCGGCGCACTGACCGCGACGGCGAGCGGCTCGGTGACGAACGCGGCGCAGCCGCCCGCGAACAAGACGCTGAGCTTCAACGTCAACGCGACGTTCACCCTCACGTCGGTGACGGTGCACGCGCAATACAACCTGGATCACCCGTCGTTCTCGGTGGTACTCGACGCGATCGACACGCGCACCCTGGTCACCGATTCGGTGGAGGTGGACCTGCTGGTCGCCCGGCCGAAGGAGGCCGTGCTCTTCACCGGCATCCTCAAGACCACCAGCGGCGTCGTGGACACCGTCTTCGCCCAGATCCGGGTCAACAACCACCTGTACGCCTCGGTCAAGGGCAACGCGGGCGGCGTCACGTTCTTCGACAGTAACGACGCGCCGATCCAGGACGCGGGCGCACAGCACGACATCCTGGTGGCGCTCGATCACATCCGCGAGGTCACCGAGAGCGTCCTGTTGTTCACGGCGGCGCTGTTCGACCCGATCATCAACCTGCTGAACATCTGAGCCGCCGGGCGGCGGCCGCCGCCCACGACGCCCCCGCCGGGCTCTGGCCCGGCGGGGGTGTTTGCGGTAAATCCTAGCGTCTCCTCCCACAGGATCCTGCCGTGCCGTCTCGCCGCCGCTTCCTCGGTTCGCTGGTCTCGGCCTCGTCGGCCATGCCGTTGGTCCCCGCGCTGACCAACAACGCCCTGACGCACATCGCGCGCACGGTGGGCGCCGTGGCCGGCCGGCCCGCGGCCGCCGTGGCGGACGACGAAGACTTCTGGCGCGAGATCCAGAACTCGTTCACGCTGGACCGCACGCTGATCAATCTGAACAACGGCGGGGTGTCCCCTTCGCCCCGCATCGTGCAGGACGCGATGCAGCGCTACCTCGCGATCTCCAACACGGCGCCGGTCGTGACGATGTGGCAATGGCTGGAGCCGGAGATCGAGAGCGTGCGGCGGCGGCTCGCGG
>JBGPHP010000220.1:0-5002 GCA_041484445.1 Gemmatimonadota bacterium | reverse complement strand
TTCCGCCGCTGCCCTGTCGCAGGGCGTAGCGCCGCACTCGAACCGGACACTCCAGCTCGAGCACTTCGACCGGAGTGTTCCGCGTGTTTGACATCCCCGCATGGACCCCGGATGGGCCTGGCCCGGTGGGTCCCGCCCCCTGACCGCCGCCGAGTGTCTCGTAGTACGTCCACCCGGCGCCACCCAGGGTGATGTTGTTCATCGTGCCCTGTCCCTGAGCCGGTACGGGCAATCCAGCCTCGGCGAGGACGCGGAATACCACATCTGCGATGCGCTGCGACGTCTCCACGTTCCCGGCCGCCACGGCGCTCGGCCACCGCGCATTGACGAGGCACCCCTCGGGGGCCGAGACCCGAACCGCCCGGGCGACGCCGGCATTCATGGGCGCATCGTCACCGAGCAGCGTCTGCACGACGAACAGCACCGCCGCCCGCGTCACCGCCAGCGGGCAGTTGACGTTGCCGGGAACGGCCGGGGCGGTTCCGGCGAAGTCGGCGTAGAACGTGCGGTCCTTGAGAGTGACCGTGACACAGATCGGGATATCCCCGTCGGTGACCCCGTCGCCTTCGAGCCAATCGGTCGCCGTGGCGGCAATCCGGGGGAGGCGGCCGAGCACCGAGCGTGTCCGCGCCTCACCATCATCCTGAAGGTCGCGGGCTGCCTCGTGAACGAACCCCCACCCGTGTCGAGCGGCCAGGGCCCACAGGCCTTCCGCACCCCGCTCCACCGCGGCGCGCTGCGCTGCCAGATCGGCGCGCCGCACTTCGGGCGTGCGCACGTTCGCCAGCAGCAGCCGCTCGACCTCCGGTGTGTACAACACCGGGGGCAGGACCAATCCCTCGGCCAACAGCTCGCGCGCGCCGGCCGGCATGCTCCCCGGGGTGGCACCGCCCACATCCGAGTGATGGGCGCGTACGACGCTATAGCCGCCGATGCCGACTGCGGTCCGAATCACCCCGACGAGCGTGAGGTCGGGAAGATGCGAGCCACCGGCGTACGGGTCATTGAGGATGTACATCTCCCCCGGTTGGGGGCGCTCGGCGCGCACGGCCGCCACGGCGTCGGACAAGGCGCCGAGATGCACAGGGATGTGCGCCGCCTGCGCGATCATCTCTCCTCCCGCGTCGAACAGCGCCGCCGACGCGTCGCGCCGCTCCCGGATGTTGGGGGACACGGCCGAGTGGATCAAGACCAGACCCATTTCCTCCGCGACACCGGCGAACGCGTGGGCCATCACCTCGCGGGTGATCGGATCGAGTGTCATGCGCGCTCCAGCACGACGGCTCCGGAGGCGTGCACCGTTCCCCGCCATCCGGGCTCGACCAGCGCCGTGGCGTCCGGCCCCGCGAGCACGGCGGGTCCGGGAATGCGCAGGCGCGGTGGCAGCTCCCCCAGCGGCCAGATCTGGGCGCGGACCGCCTCCCCCCGCATCACCACACGCCGCCATCCGGGGGTCGGCCGGCCGATGCCGAGCCGTCGGCCCCAGGACGGCCGTCCACCAGCCCGCTCCGCTACCACACGCACGTTGAGGATCTCCACCACACCACCGATCCCGACGTGTCCGTACCGCGCGCGGTGCGCGGCGTGAAACGCCGCTTCGATGCTATCGGGATCGTCGTTGGTGAGCGGCACCGTGATCTCGTAGCCCTGCCCCGCGAAGCGGCAGTCTGCCGATCGTTGCATCCGGGCACCGGGCAGCGCCCGGCCGGCTCGCTGCTCGAGGTCCGCGTAGGCCGCCAGTACGCCGGCACGCTGCCCTGCACCGGCGCGCTGGTGCAACGAAGCGGCCAGCTCCACCCGCTCCGCCGCGGCCGACAAGCCGAGCGCCGACAGCACGCCGGGGTGCGCCGGCACGATCACGGTGCGCATCCCCAGCACGTCGGCGAGGGCGCACCCGAACAGCGGGCCCGCTCCGCCGAAGGGGACGAGGGCGAGCCGCCGCGGATCCACACCTCGCGCCACGCTCACCCGTTTCAACGCCCGGGCCATGACGGCTGTCGCCACGGCGACCACGCCCACCGCCACACCAGTCGGATCGCGGCCCAGCGGTTCCGCCAGCCGGCCCAACGCCTGCTGAGCCGCCGCCGCGTCGAGGCGCACGGCATCGGCCAGCGCCCAATCGGGAGCGAGCCAACCGAGCGCCAGACAGGCGTCGGTGACGGTGGGCTCGCTGCCGCCGCGGCCGAAGCAGGCAGGACCCGGCGCGGCGCCCGCGCTCCGGGGACCCACCTTGAGCGTCCCCGCATCGTCTACCCAGGCGATGCTGCCGCCGCCCGCACTCACGGTTTCGATCAAGACCGAGGGCAACGCCAGCGGGACGCCTCCCACCATCGTCGTCCCTTCCCGGCTCGCCGCGCCCCCCTGAATCAGACTCGCATCGGCACTGGTGCCGCCCATGTCGAGCGTCAGGAGGTCGCCGCGACCGAGGACCTCACCGAGCAGCTGCGCCCCGATCACGCCCCCCACAGGGCCGGAGAGCGCGAGCGAGGCGGCGGCCTCGGCAGCGGCCTCTGCCGAGATGGTGCCGCCTCCGGACGCCATCAGGCGGAACGCACCGACTCCGCGCCGGGCGGCACCGGCCGCCGCCCGGGTCACCGACGTTCCCACCAGCGGCCGCAAATACGCTTCCGCCACCGTCGTGGCGCTCCGCTCGTACTCACGGAACAGCGGCAGCACCTCGTGGCTCGCAACGACGGGAACGCCCGGCAACGCCGCCCGCAGTGCCGCGGTAAGACGGCGCTCGTGCTCGGGGTGGCGGAAGGCGAAGAGGAGCGCGACAGCCACGGCTTCGGGGCGCCGTCCTCCGACCGCGACGACCACGCGAGACACTTCGGCCTCCGCGAGCTCGGTCACCGGGCCGTCCGGTCCCATTCGCTCGGCGGAGCCTATGACGTCGTCTCGATCGACGAGCGGCGGCGGATGCTGCCGGCTCAAGTCGTACAGGGAGGCGCGGTCCTGCCGTCGCAACCACAGGAGATCCTCGAACCCTGCCGTGGTGACGAGCACGGTGCGCGCGCCGCGACGCTCGAGCAGGGCGTTGGTGGCAATCGTGGTCCCGTGTACCAGCAGGTCGATGGGAGCGGCTTCTGAGGCGATGACGTCCAGCGCGCGGAACAGCCCTTCGGAGGGATCGTCGGGAGTGCTCAGGACTTTGCGAATGTCGAGACTCCCATCGGGAGCGACGGCGACGAGATCGGTGAACGTGCCCCCGATATCCACCCCGACACGGAGCCCCGCCGGCTGGCTCAGGCGCGTCGTCTCCGCGCGTGCAGCGCCACCGCCCCGGCGAAGCCGATGGTCGCCAGCACCGACAGCGTCCCCACCCAGTCGCCGAGCCGCACATAGAGCGGCCGGAGATCGCTCGTGAACAGCGTCCCGGTGACCGTGGTGCGGGTTTCGAGCTCGCTCTCGTGCGAGGTGCGTCCCAACGGATCCACGAATTCCGAGATGCCGTCATTGGCGCCCCGGGCGATGCCCATCCGCGTTTCGATGGCCCGCAACACCAGGTGGGAGGCGTGCTGATACGGCGCTGAAGTGCGGCCGTACCAGGCGTCGTTGGTGACGTTCACCAGAAACTCCGCGCCGACGTCGCGGTAGCGACGTGCCAGCGCCTCGAACACCGACTCGTAGCACACCATGACGCCGAAGCGACCCACCCGCGTGTCGAACAGCGGAAGGCCGCGGCCCCGGCCGAACCCGCCGGACCAGCGCCCCAAACCCGGGAGAGCGCGGAACCACTTGACCGGAACGAACGGCACCCGCTCCACCACGGGCACGAGGTAGTGCTTCTCGTAAACGGGATGCGACCGCCACAGTCCCAGCGAGTCGAACAGGAAGGCGGCGTTGTAGGTCTCATAGGTCCCCGCGCCGCGAAATTCGACGTGGATTCCCCCGGTGAGGATCGGCGTTCGCGACTCGGCGGCCAACCGGCCGATCTCCGCCTGCCAGTCGGGGCGCTGCGTGAGATAATCCGGCAGCGCCGCCTCGGGCCAGATCACGAGGTCCGCGGGCGCCGCGGCGCGGGCTTCCCGCGACAAGTCGAGCAGGGTCGCGACCTCACTGTCGGCCCGGGCCGGGTCCCATTTCTCGTGGAACCCGATGTTGGGCTGGATCAGCGTGATCGTCCCGACGGGACGGAGCGGCAGTGTCCGCTCGCGCCAGACGCCGTATGCGGCGGCGAGCACGATCGTCGCGACCACGGGCAGCACCTGGCGCAGCACGGCCCGCCACTGGCCCCACTGCCCCATCGCGCCGGCAAGCATGACGTTGCACCAGACGAGCCACCATGTGATCCCGCGCGCACCGGCGAGGTCCGCCCATTGCACCAGGACCCGGGCGTCGGCGAGCGAGGTTCCGAGCCCCAGCCACGGGAAGGCGACGTCGCCCAGGTGCCCGATGCCCCATTCGAGCGCAGTCCAGCAGACCGCGAACACAACCGCAAGGGGGATCGCCGGATGGGCGGCGCGCACGCGTGTCACGAGCCAGAACAATCCCCCGGTGAACACGCCCAGCAGGAACACCGTGATGGCGTAGCCCAATGCGGCGAGCGGCGTGAAGTGCCACAGCGCGACCACGATCCAGTACAGCACCAGGCCGTTCGTGACGAGGCCGTAGCGGAATCCCCAGGTGTATGCCCGGCGCGGGTCGCCGGCCGCCGCTTCGAGCAGCAGGACACCCGGGACGAGTGCGACGAAACTGAGAAACGGGAGCGGAAACGGAGGGTAGCTCGCCACGAGGCCGAGGGCGCCAAGACCGACCAGCAGCCAGCGGCGCCGGTCGCTCACAGCTGAACGTCGCGCCCTTCGTCGGCGGAGCGATAGACCGCGTCGAGCACCCGCTGCAGCACCAGCTGGTCTTTGGGTGGCGGCGCGTTGACGTCGCCGCGAATGACGGCGAGAAAGTACGTCCATTCGGCGCGGTAGGACTGGATGAACGGCGGCTCGCGGCCGGTCGCGCCCGTCGGCGTCACATCGGTCGGAGCGCCGTGCACTTCCTTGTAGAC
>JBGPHP010000219.1:0-5012 GCA_041484445.1 Gemmatimonadota bacterium | reverse complement strand
CCCCTTTGGTGAGGAATGCCCGGGTCGGCATGAACTGCGCTGGGTCGATCACTTCACCTCGTCCGTGCTAGGGGATTCGATTGCTGGCAGTCGCGGCACACGCCGAAGACTTCCAGCCGGTGGTGGTGCGGTCGAAATTCCACTGCTTCGGCCAGCAGGCCGATCATCCGCTCCAGCCGGTCGTTGGAAAACTCCATCACCCGACCGCAGGCGGAGCAGATGCAATGCTCGTGCGCCTGGCCGGGCGGCACCGGCTCGTAGCGCTTGAAGCCTTCGCCGAAATCGCGTTGGGCGACGAGACCGCTCGTCACCAGCAGATCGAGCGTGCGATACACGGTGGCGAGCCCCACCGCCACACCGCGGCGCGCGACGCGGCCGGCCACGTCTTCGGCCGAGAGGTGATCCGCGGCGTCGAGCACCACCGTCGCCACCACGACCCGCTGCTGCGTCGCGGGCAGGTTGCGGTCGGCCAGGTAGCGGCGGAACGCGTCGAGCGCGCGGGTCCCGTCAACCTTCATACCAGACCCCGGGGCCCACCGCGAGCGGCGGCTCCGCCTCGCCGCTCCGCTCCGCCGACTGCTGCATCACCTGCGCCACCACCTCGGCCGGCGACAGGGCGACCGCGCTGACCTCCACCCGCGACTGTCCCTTCTCTTTGCCGCGCACCACGAGCATGTAGCGCGCCGTATAGACCACCAGCCGGCCCTCGGGGTGGCGGCGGGTGATGACCGCCGTGCCCCACTCGCGCCCTTCCCGCTTGATCGGCCGGAAGAGATAGATGGTCTCGATCTCCGGTGGCGGCACCGCGAGCGCCACAGCGGCGGCGAGCTTGGCCCAACCGGGACCCTGACCGGGGCGTGCCCCCCCTGGCGCGCCTAGCGCGGGGCTGGGGGAGCCGGGGGACTCGGGGGGGCCGTCGGTGCCGGAATCCGGGACTGTTCCCATCGCTCCACGTAGAACCGCAGGACGTGCATGAAGTCCTGCGCATTGGTGACGACGCCGAACGCCTGGTGCGTTCCGCGGTCGCGCAGCTTGTTCACCACGAACTCCGTCTGATCGACACAGATGGTGGTGAGGGGACGGACGTCCGCGGGCGTCGGGGCGTCCACGAACGCCGGCAGCATGTTGCCGACGGCGATGGCGTGCAGCGCGGTGGCCACGAACACCGCAAAGGTGGCCTGCGCGGTCACCGCCCGCATCGCGTCCTGGGCCGCCAGGGTGTCGCTCAGCACGCCGGGCAGCGGCCCATCGTCGCGGATCGAGCCGGCGAGGACGTAGGGGATGCGGCGCGTGACGAGCGCGTGCATGATCCCGCCCCGGACGATCCCCTGCTCCACCGCGGCGGGAATCGAGCCGGCGCGGCGGATCGCGTTGATCGCCCGCATGTGCAGCGCGTGCCCGCCGCTCACCCCTTCGCCCGAGCTCGACATGCCGAGCGTCGTGCCGAAGATCGCCGCCTCGAGGTCGTGCACCGCGACCGCGTTGCCGCCCAGCAGGGCGCCCACGTACCCGTGCTCGATGAACCAGATCATGTCCTCGCGGGCGCGCGCGTGCACCAGCGCGGGACCGACGACCCAGACGATCGTTCCACCCCGCGCCCGCTCGTCGCCCAACAGCTCCGCCAGGACGCCGTAGTCCACCGGTCTTTCGCGCGACACCTCGGTCTGCATGAAGCGGAATTCGTTGGCGCTGTGCACGCCGCCCAGGAATCCCTCGGCGTGCACGAGGATGCCCTCGCTGCCGTCCTCCGAGGCGCCCAAGGCCACCGCCGCGCCGCGCGACACGCGACGGGGCTCGGTGGTGACGAGCTGGCCGCTTGATTCCCGCACGATCACGCAGTCCATCCGCGGCAGTCTGGGGCGGGTCCAGGCGCCGTCGCCCTTCACGTACGTGGGGAGGTTCGTGGTGGAGAAGAACCCCTCGGGCAGCACACCGTCGGCCGGCGCGGGGGCGAACCGCGCCTCCGGAGCCTGCGCCAGCGGCGGCTCCGAGAACTTGGGCAGCTGATAATGAAAGGCGGGACGCCGCACTGCACCGACTCCAGGGGAGGAAACAGCGGCGAAAGTTACGTGACCGGACCCGCTCACAGCAACGCCACCGGGTCCCGGTCCGCCACCACCGCCGCGGGACTCTGCGCGCGCCACGCCCGCATCACGCGTCCCAGGGCCCGCGGCTCCGCCGCCTTGACCAGCACGTGCCAGCGCCAGCGGCCGCGCAGTCGCGGGATGGGGCACGCCGCCGGCCCGAGCACGGTGAGTGCACCACCCAGCCGCTCCGTGCTGCCGCGTCGCAGCCAGTCGGCGACGCGCCGGGCCCGCGCCGCCGCCGCGGCTTCCGTGGCCCCCAGCGCCACGAACCGCGCCAGTCCCACGTGGGGCGGATAATAAGGATTGGGCGCCGTCCGCAGTGGCAGCTCGGCGGCCGCGAACGCCTCGACCGAGTGCGCCGCCGCCGCGCGCAGCGCGTGGTGGTCCGGCGCCCGGGTCTGGACCACCACGCGGCCACCGGCCGGCCCGCGCCCCGCCCGGCCGGCGACCTGGGCCACCAGCTGGAACGTCCGCTCGCCGGCCCGGAAATCGGGCAGATGCAGCCCGGTATCCGCGTCGACCACCCCCACCACCGTGACCCGGGGGAAGTCGAGCCCCTTGGCGATCATCTGCGTCCCGAGCAGCACATCCACCTCACCCCGGGCGAAACGCTCGAGGATGCGGTGATGGCTCCATTTGGTGCTCGTCGTGTCCAGATCCATGCGGGCGATGCGCGCCGCCGGGAACCGGAGGCTCACGAAGTGCTCGAGCTGCTGCGTGCCGAGTCCGCGCATGCGATGGGTGGGCGCACCGCAACGGACACACTCGGTCCGCACCGGCTCTTCGTGCCCGCAATAGTGACACCGCAGCGCGGCCGGGGTGGAGTGCACGGTGAGCGCGATGGCGCAGCGCGGGCATCCCGGAACGTCGCCGCAGGACGGACATTGCAGAAAGGAGGCGAAGCCGCGCCGGTTCAGGAGCAGGATCACTTGCTCCACCCGCTCCAACGCCTCCCGCACCGCCCGGTCCAGCGGCTCGCTCCACGGCACCGGGCCCGCCTCCGCCACGCGCGGAGCGGTACGCAGGTCCACCAGCTCGACCGGCGGCAGCGGGCGGTCATCCACCCGGCGCGGCAGCGCGAAGCGGCGCACCGTGCCCAGGCCTACCCGGTGCAGCGTCTCGAGCGACGGTGTGGCGCTCCCCAGGATCAGGCGCGCGCCTTCCAGCCGCGCGCGCACCAGGGCGACGTCGCGTGCGTGGTAGCGCGGAGCGGTGCCCTGCTTGTAGCTCGCCTCGTGCTCCTCGTCCACGACGATCGCGGCGAGCCCCTGCACCGGCGCGAACACCGCCGAGCGCGCGCCGACCGCCACCCTGCGGGCGCCGCTGCGCAGCGCGCGCCACGCATCGGCCCGCTCGGCATCGGAGAGCCCCGAGTGCAGCACGGCGACCGCATCGCCGAATACGCCGCGCACCCGCGCGACGGTCTGCGGCGTCAGGGCGATCTCGGGCACGAGCAGGATGGCGCCGTGTCCCGACGCCACGACGGTCCGCAACACGTCGAGGTACACCAGCGTCTTCCCCGACCCGGTAACCCCCTCGAGGAGGGCGGGCATGTCCACGGGCGTCCCGAGGATCCCCGCGACGACCCCCCGCTGGTCCGCCGTCAGCTCGGCCGGCGGGGCTACGGCCAGGTCCGAGAACGGGTCGCGTGGCGCGGCGACACGGTCGATGCGGGCGAGTCCCGACCGGGCGAGTCCCTCCAGCACGGTGGGCCCGAGTTTCAGCCGCTCCACCAGGTGGCGCACCGGGGCCGCGCCGCCCAGCGCCTCGAGCGTCTCGTAGAGGACGCGCCGCTTCGGCGCGCGGGCGAAGGCGCGCTCCCGCTCCACCAGCGAGGGGAGCGCGCGCACCAGCCGGATCGTGCGCTCGAACCGCTCCGCCGGCGCCCGGGCCGCGCGCCCCCCCCACAGCGCCCCCGGGAGGAGCGCGCGCAGCGCCAGTCCCAGCGGGCACCCGTAGTACGCGGAGAGCCATTCACCGAGGCGCAGCAGCGCCGCCGAGAGCGCGGGCTCGGGGTCGGGCGCCTCGAGCACGGCCCGCGCGGCTTGCGTGGGCGGCTCGTCGGTTTCGGCGAGGACGACGCCCACGGCGCGGCGTCGCCGCACCGGCACCACCACCCGCGCGCCGGGCACGACGCGCCCGGCGAGCGCGTCGGGGATGGCGTAGCGGTAGGGAGTGGAAACCGGGAGCGGCAGGAGGACGTCGGCGAACCGCGTCATCGCCGCGCGACGCCCAACCCCGGTCCCGTGGGAAGAGTGATCCGGCCCCGCTCGATCTGCGCGCCTGTGAACGGGTCGTCCACCGTCAACGCCGCGCCGTCCAGGTCCGCCACGTCCACGAGGGGAGTGAAATGCGCCGCCGCCGTGATGCCGATCGACGTCTCGATCATGCACCCGACCATCACGAGCAGTCCGTGCGCGCGCGCCGTGGCGATCATGCGCAGCGCCTCGCGCAGGCTGCCGCACTTGGCGAGCTTGATGTTGATCCCGTCCACCGCCCCGGCGACTTTCGGGATGTCGGTCGCCACGATACAGCTCTCATCCACCACCACCGGGATCCCGGGGGACGCCCGGCGCACCGCCGCCACGCCCTCGATGTCCTCCGGCACCAGGGGCTGCTCCAACAGCTCCACCCCGTAGTCCTTGAGCACCGGCAGCATCGCGATGGCCCGCTCGCGCGTCCACCCGGCGTTGGCGTCCACGCGGATCGGCTTGTCGGTGGCGGCGCGGATCGTCTCGAGCAGCGCTTCGTCGTGGTCGGTGCCCAGCTTGATCTTGAGGATCGGGTAGTCGGCCGCCTCGGCGACCTTCTGGCGCATCTTTTCCGGCGTATCGATCCCGATCGTGAACGACGACGTGGGCGCCTTGCCGGGATCGAGTCCCCACAGGCGCCACAACGGCTGGCGCAGCCGCTTGCCGACGAGAT
>JBGPHP010000218.1:0-5023 GCA_041484445.1 Gemmatimonadota bacterium | reverse complement strand
TGTCGAGATCGAGGTGATTGGTGGGCTCGTCGAGCAGCACCAGATCGACCGGCGCCGCGAGCTGGGCAGCGAGCCCCACGCGGCCCCGTTCGCCGCCGCTGAGAGAAGCGATCGACCTCGTCCGCGCTTCCCGCGGGTCGAATCCCAACCCTTGGAGCACGGCGTCCACCCGCGCTTCGAGCTGGTAGCCCCCCTCGTGCGCGAACCGCTCCTGGTCGCGACCGAAGCGCGCCAGGTCGGCGTCGGTCACCCGCTCGCCCAGCTCGGCCAGGCGCGCCGCCTGACGTGCGAGGTCGTGCTCCAGCGACAGCAAGGGGCCGTAGCCCGAGGCCGCGGCATCCCACACCGTCTCCGCCCCGCCGAAGTCGCGGGCTTGGTCCAGCAACGCGATCCGCAAACCGGGCTGGCGTGTGACGACGCCGCGGGCCGGCGCGAGAGTTCCGTCGATCAGCCGCAGCAGCGTGGTCTTGCCGGCGCCGTTGCGACCCACGATGCCCCAACGCTCACCGGCAGCGATCGTGAAGCCGACGCCGCTGAGCAGTGTGGTCGCCCCGAACTCGACCGAGACGTCGGACAACGAGAGAATCGTCACGCGAGGAATATGGCGGAGGGAGGCGGCCCCCGGCATCTTGTCGGTCGTGATCGACGCTCCGGCCCAGGGCTATCCACGGCGCGGCAGCCCGTTCTCCCATGCGTTGGCCCGCCGGCTGCTCGGTCTGGTCGGATGGCGGGTGGACGGGACGCTGCCGGCGTGTCCCCGGTTCGTTCTGATCGTGGCGCCCCACACGTCGAATTGGGACTTCTTCATCGGCGTCTTGGCCATGTTCGCCACCGGCCTCAGGGCCAGCTGGTTGGGCAAGCACACGATCTTCCGATTCCCCATCTCACCCGTGCTCCGATGGCTGGGCGGAGAGCCGATCGACCGAACCACGCCGCAGGGGACCGTCGAGACCGCGATCGAGCACTTCCGGACGCGGCCGCAGTGGGTGCTCGCGCTCTCCCCCGAGGGAACGCGACGACCCGTCGGTCGCTGGAAGACGGGGTTCCATCGAATCGCTGCCGGCGCCGGCGTTCCCATCGTGCCGGTGTGGCTCGATTACCGGTCGCGCACCGTCGGCATCGGTGCGCCGCAGGCGCCGGACCCGGACGAAGCGGCGAGTGTACACCGGCTGCGGATGCTGTACCGTAAAGCGATGGCTCGACATCCCGAGTTGTACGTCGAAACCGAAGAAAGGAGCTCGCCGTGAAGCGTTTTGCTCTGCTGACCGTCCTCGTCGCCCTGGCGGCGTTCCGCGCGCAGGCGCAGGAGTCCTCCATTCCCGACGCCATCGTGGGCAAGGCGCCACCGCCGCAAGGGCAGCCGGCGGCGTACTTCCCCGGCGACACGCTCACGCGCGGCTACCTCGCGGTGCCCACCGGGAAAGGCCCCTTCCCCGCGCTGATCCTGATACACGAGTGGAACGGCGTGGTAGATCGGGTGCGCCAGGTGGCGGATCTGTTCGCATCGCGCGGTTACGTCACGCTCGTCGCCGATTTGTATCAGGGGAAGACGGGGAGTAACCAGCAGGAGAACGTGGCGCTCATGAACGCGGCGCGCGCGCACCCTGAGGTCGTCATCGCGAACCTCGACGCCGCGCAGAAATTCCTGCGCGCGCGCTCCGATGTAAGCGGCAAGATCGGGGTCATGGGGTGGTGCTTCGGGGGCGGCATCGCACTGAGCTACGCCCTGGGCGGCGCCGAGCACGAGGCGACCGCCATCTTCTACGGCTCGCTGGTGACCGATCCCGCACAGCTGCGCCGCATCCACCACCCCATCTACGGCACCTTCGCGGGACAGGATCGCGGCATTCCCCCGGCGCAGGTCGCGCAGTTCCGGGCGGTGCTCGATTCCCTCGGCATCAAGAACGACCTCCACGTCTACGATCCGGTGCAGCACGGCTTCTGGCTGTGGGTGGACCGCGACCCGGCGACGAACTCGGCCCCGGCCGCGGATGCGTGGCAGCGCCTGGTGCGGTACCTGCACGAGACGCTGGGTGGGGGGAGCTAAGCGGCGCGGCGTCTTCGCCGCGATCCTCGGCGCGCCGGCGGCAGCGTTCGGGCTGCTCGCCATTCCCCCCGCCGATTCCCCAGTCCGCGCGGCGCCCGAGCACGGGGTGAGCTTCGCATGGAACCGGGACTCGCTGTGGCGCGCGCTCGAAGCCGAGTACGCGCGGGCCCGCGGCGGCGATTGCCGCCGCACGGCCGTCCACGCCAACCAGCGGCTCGGGGCGCTCGACACCGCGCTGGCGACGCTCTCGACGACGGACGTCGATCCCGACGCGCCGCAGCTCGATTCACTCGAAGCGGGGTTGTTCGCACTCGCGCCGGCGGTCGCCGCATGCCCGACCGAACTCGACCGCTACGTCGCGCTGTACGAGCGGATGCGCGAGGAAATCAAGCGGCAATCGCGTCACTGGGACGTGGGGACCGCCGTTGCGCGCCGCCGCCTGTACCGGGCGCTCTACGGCGGCCGCGGGGCCGTCGAGGAAGTGATGCTGCAGCATCCCGACGACATGGTCACGCTGCTGCCCGGCGTGCCCGAGCCGTCGGCCACCCCCGTGACGACGGTTCAGGGGGTGGAAATCCATTCGGGCGACATCCTGGTGTCGCGGGGCGGATATCCGACGTCGGCCCTGATCGCGCGCGGCAACGACTACCCGGGCAACTTCTCGCACATCGGGTTGGTGCACGTCGATTCGGTCACCCACGCCGTGTCGGTGATCCAGGCGCACATCGAGCAGGGCGTCGCCATCGCCTCCGCCGAGGAGTACCTGCGCGACAAGAAGCTGCGGATCATGGTGCTGCGGCTGCGGGCGGACCTGCCGCAGCTCGCGGCCGACCCGCTGCTGCCCCATCGCGCGGCGACCCGGGCGCTCGAGCGGGCGCGGTCCGAGCACATCCCCTACGACTTCACGATGGACTACGCGGATCCGTCGCGCCTGTTCTGCTCGGAAGTCGCGTCCTGGCCCTACCACGATCTCGGGGTGACCCTCTGGATGGGGATCTCGACCATCACCCGGCCCGGGCTGCGCCGCTGGCTGGCGTCGTTTGGCATCCAGCACTTCGAAACGGAGGAGCCGTCGGACCTCGAATACGACCCGCAGCTCGTGGTCGTGGCAGAATGGCGCGATCCGGCGACGCTGTTCCAGGATCACGTCGACAACGCCGTGATCGACGCCATGCTCGAAGGCGCTGAGGGCGGCGACCGGCTCACCTATCCGTGGTACGCGCTCCCGATCGGGCGGGTCGCCAAGGGATACAGCATGCTGCTGGAACGATTCGGCCGCGTGGGGCCCGTTCCGGAGGGGATGTCCGCGGTGGCGGCGCTGCGCAACCGGGCGTTCGGGACCCGGGAGCGGCACCTCGCTGCGCAGGTCGGCGCCCAGGCGACCCTGCTGGCACAGCGACAGGGATATCCGCCGCCCTATTGGACGCTGCTCGATCTGGCGCGCCAGGCGGCCGCCCGGCGCTGATCAGCGCATAAACCGCTCGGCGAGCTGCTGCAGCCGTTCATTGCGCTCGGCGATGGCCCCTGCCAGGATCTTCGCGACGTGTGGCCGCAGCTTCGGCTCGCCCCAGCGGTAGCCGGTGGCCAGCTCGGCGCTGTAGGAGTCCCCGGCGTGCGCGCCTTCGATCAGGGCCCACGCGGCGGCTTCGTCGTAGGTCGGATCATCGCGGCTGGGGAGGCGGTAGCGGGGCTCGGGCCCGCCCGCGTCCTCGTTGACGAATGCTCTGGACATGCGAGTCGACTATTGCAGCGGCCCCATCCCCTGAATGGCGACCGCCCGGTTGGTCCCGCCCGCAAACGTGTTGCGGCGCACCATGAACTCTCCCGTGCGGCCGTCGTCGAGCACGAGCCGATAGCGTTGCCCCGCTTCCAGCCCGGTCAGGTGCGTGATGGTCATCGTCCCGTGCCACTCGGCCACGCCGTTGCGCTCGACCTCCTCCAGCATGACGTCGACCGCCTCGGCCAGCGTGGTGCCGTCTTCCTTGCGGATCCCGCAACGGTGAAAGGGCATGGCGGTAAGATTGTGTGCCGACTGGCGACTTCCGCAATGGTCGATCATGTTGTTGCCTGCCGAAGCGCCCGAGTCCGGCTTCGGCACGAGTCTTGCCACGGAGGTGATGCGCCACCCTTATGTCTCTCGATCCCGTCCAGGCATACCGTCTCCTGGGCCTCGCGCCCGGCGCGTCGCTCGACGATGTGAAGACCGCGTATCGCGATCTCGCACAAGTCTGGCACCCCGACCGGTTCCCCGAAAACGAGCGGTTGCGCGAAAAAGCGCAGCTCAACCTGCAGCGCATCAACGAAGCGTACGCCGTGCTGCGGGACTACCGGCCCGCGCCCCTGCCGGTCGCCGTGCCGGCCCCCGCCGTGGCGACCGCGGCCGCGCCGATGCCCGGCCGCCGCGCCGCGCCGCCCCGCTGGGACCTGCGACATTCGTTGTTCAACGGCGTCATCGCGATGCGGCACTCACTCAAGGTGTTGGAGCCGAGCGCCACATACGCCCGCAAGCCGCGCCGCCGCGGCCTGCCCAAGCCCTGGATCGTCCTGGGCCTCGCGGCGCTGCTGATGGTGATGTTCGCACTCGCGGCCATGTGGTACGAGGGCTACCTCGACTTCTAGTGCCCGCCCAGCACCACCGCGACGACGATTTCGACCAGAATCAGCAGGATCACCGTGATCTCCAGGACCTCGTTGCGCACCGCCATCGATTCGGCGTTGAGCATCGCGTAGGTCTGGTGGATGATCGACAGTTTGTGGTCGATTCCGGCGCGCCACGCCCGTTCCCGGAACAGCTCCAGCGCGGCCGCGTACACCCGGGCCAGAAAGATGTCGTCGGTGACCTTGAGCGCGTTCTGGGTGCGCTCCACGATCTCGGTCGAATCGGCGACGAGCGTTTGTAACGCCGTGAGCAGCGGCGCGTAGCGCCTCCCCAGCAGCGCGCCGGGTCCCTTCCGGGCGCGCGCGATCCGGTCGTAC
>JBGPHP010000217.1:0-5027 GCA_041484445.1 Gemmatimonadota bacterium | reverse complement strand
CGACGTGCTGCGCAAGGCGGTGGGCAAGAAGATCAAGGAGCTGATCCAGGAAGAGCTGACGCGGTTCGTCGAGCGCGCAGTGGCGCGCGGCCACGAGCGGCGGGTGATCGAGGATATCGCGGCCCAGATCGAGACCTTCGGACGTTACGGGTTCAACAAGTCGCACGCGGTCGCGTACTCCATCCTGTCCTACCAGACCGCATGGCTCAAGGCGCACTATCCGGCGGAGTTCCTGGCGGCGCTGCTGTCGAGCGAGATCGGCAACACCGACAACGTGGTGGAGTACATCAACGAGGCCCGCGAGCTCGGCCTCGAGGTGCTGGCGCCCGACGTGAACGAGTCGCGCTTCAAGTTCGCGGTGGTGGGCGACCGCCGCATCCGGTTCGGGCTGGGGGCCGTCAAGATGGTGGGCGAAGGCGCGATCGTGTCCATCATCGCCGGCCGCGCCGACCAGCCGTACCGCTCCCTCGTGGAATTGTGCGAGCGCATCGACCTGCGACTGTGCAACAAGCGGGTGCTGGAAGCGCTGATCGATGCCGGCGCCTGCGATTCCCTGGGCGGCCATCGCGCCCAGCTCGTCGCCGCGCTCGAGCACGCCTTCGGCGAGGCCCAGGCCCGGCAGGTGGAGCGCGAAGCGGGCCAGGGCGCGCTGTTCGGCGAACACGCCGCATCACCGGCTCCCCAGTCTCCGCTTCCCGACGTGCCTCCCTGGACCGAGCAGGAGCGGCTCACCCGCGAGAAAGCGGTCCTGGGGTTCTTCATTTCCGGGCACCCCCTCGCCAAGTTCCGCGCCGAAGTGGAGCTTTTCGGGAACCGGACCACGGCGACGCTGGGGAGCTGGAGCGACCAGAAGGTCGCCGTCGCCGCGGTGGTCACCGTGGTGAAGCGGCAGGTCTCGAGGAAAACCGGGGCCGAGTACGCGCGGCTCGTGCTCGAGGACTTTCACGGCACCGCCGAGGCGCTGGTGTTCCCGGAGGCCTGGGCGCGGCTCAACTCGGTGATCCGGACCGACGGGGCGCTGCTCCTCACCGGCAGTTACAGCGCCCGCGACCGCGGCGAGGAAGAGGCGCCGTTCATCGTCGAGGCGGCTCGGCCGCTCGAAGACCTGAAGGCGAGCGGCCAGGTCGGCCTCGCCCTGTGCTGGAGCGCCGCGCGTCCGCCGGAGCCGGACGCCACGCGGGCGGCCGCGGCTCTGTGCGCGGCGCACCCCGGTCCGGCACCGGTGCTGGTGGAATGGGAAGGGGGCAACGGCGGCAGCGACGGGCGGGGAGCTCCGCTCGCGGCCCGGCTCGTCAGCCGGAGCCTCAAGGTGGAGCCCGACGAAGAGCTGCTGGGCGCGCTGCGCGGCATTTTCGGCGCCGACGGCGTGCGTCTCGTGAAAGCGAGCTGACCAGGGATGGCGACTTACACGCTCGACTTCGAGCGTCCGCTGCTCGAGATCGAGCGGCAGATCGAAGAGCTCAAGAAGAACGGCGGCGAGCCGGGGGCCGACACGGGGCCGCTCGAGCGCCAGCTGGCGGAGCTGCGCGCCGAGATCTACAAACACTTGACGCCGATGCAGCGGGTGCAGGTCGCCCGGCATCCGCGGCGGCCGTATTCGCTCGACTACCTGCGCAGCGTGTTCACCGACTTCGTCGAGCTGCACGGCGACCGGCTGTTCCGCGACGACCCCGCGATGGTGGGCGGGTGGGCCCGGCTCGACGGAATCTCCGTCATGGTGATCGGACATCAGAAGGGCCGCGACACGAAAGAGAACCTGCAGCGCAACTTCGGCATGGCCCACCCGGAGGGCTATCGCAAAGCCATGCGGCTGATGCGGCTCGCCGAAAAATTCCACGCGCCGGTGATCACCCTGGTCGACACGCCGGGCGCCTATCCGGGACTCGCAGCCGAGGAGCGCGGACAGGCCGAGGCGATCGCCCGCAACCTGCTCGTCATGGCCGCGCTGCGCACGCCGACCATCGCGGCGGTGATCGGCGAAGGCGGTTCCGGAGGCGCACTCGCCGTGGGGCTGGCCGACCGCGTGCTGATGCTCGAGAACTCCGTGTATTCCGTGATCACGCCCGAGGGATGCGCCGCGATCCTGTGGAAAGACGCCAGCCAGCGCGAGCGCGCGGCCGAAGCGCTCAAGCTCACCGCCCCGGATCTCCTGAGCCTGCGGGTGATCGACGAGATCATCCCGGAGCCGCCCGGCGGCGCGCACGCGGACCCCGAGGCGACCGCGCAGGTGCTGGGCGCGTCCTTGCGCCGCCACCTGCGGGAGCTGCGCCGGATCAAGATCGACAAACTGTTGAAGCAGCGTGAGGAGAAGTACCTCGCGATGGGCGCCCTGAGCGAGAAGTGACGACGGTCATCGAGGTCCGGTTCAAGGGAAACCGGCTGGAGTTCTTCAATTGGTCGGCAGCCGAGCCCCTGGCCCTGCACGATCCGGTCATCGTGGAGGTGGAGCGCGGCCAGGATCTCGGCCGTGTCTCCGCGGTGGGTGAGATCGCCCTGAAGAAGTGCGCCCGGGGTTGCGGGGGCTGCGCTCTCGCCGATGCGCCGCAGACGGTCGAGCGCCGGGCGGTGCGGCGGGCCACGCCGGGGGACGTCGAGCAATCCGATCGGCTGCAGGCCGACGAAGATGCGGCCCGCCGCACCGCCCGCGAGCGGGTGCGCACCCACAACCTCCCGATGAAGATCTCCGACGCCGAGTGGCAGTGGGACCGCCGCAAGCTGACGCTGTATTTCACTGCCGAGCAACGCGTGGACTTCCGGGCGCTGGTGCGCGATCTCGCGGGTGTGTTCCGGACGCGCATCGAGCTGCGCCAGATCGGCGCCCGCGACGAAGCGCGGCGGCTGTCGGGGATCGGGCGGTGCGGCCGCGAATACTGCAGCGCCAGCTGGCTCCCCGAGCTGCGACCGGTGAATCTGTCGGTCGCGAAAGACCAGCATCTGTCCCTCAACCCGTCGCAGATCTCCGGACCCTGCGGCCGGCTGCTGTGCAGCCTCCACTACGAGCACGAGTTCTACGTCCAGAGCCGCAAGCGATTCCCGAAGGAAGGGAAAGTGCTGCAGACCGCCGTGGGGCCGGAGCGGGTGCTCGCCGTGGACATCTTTCGGGATCGGGTGACCCTGCGCTCCGAGGAGCACGGCACCCGGGTGGTGCCGCTCGAGCGGCTGCGCGAGGAGATGGGCGGCGCAGCCGCCGTCACACCGCCCGCCACACCTCCGACGGCCCCTGCGGTATCTCCGTCCCCCGCGTCCCCGCCGGCTGCCGCCGCCGACCCGACGTCTCCGGCCCGCGCCGGTGAAGGCCGGCGCCGCCGCCGGCGGCGGCCGCGCGGCGGCGGGGGGACGCCCCCCGGTGCCTAAGTACTACCTCACGACGGCGATCGATTACTCCAACGGCGACCCCCATCTCGGCCACGCGCTCGAGAAGGTGGGCGCCGACTGCATCGCGCGCTGGCGCCGCCTGCGGGGCGATGCGGTCCGGTTTCTCATGGGGATGGACGAGCACAGCCAGTCGGTCCTCCAGGCGTCCGCGCGCGCGAGCGTCACTCCGCGGGCGTGGGTCGATCGCATGGATGCGACCTTTCGGACCTTCTGGCAGCGCCTGCTGTGCAGCAACGACGATTGGATTCGGACGACGGAGCCGCGCCACATCCGTTCCGTCACGGCCCTGTTGCAGCGCATTCAGTCCCTGCGCCCGGACGATCTGTTCGAGGCCGAGTACGAGGGGCTGTACTGCACCGGCTGCGAGGAGTTCAAGCAGGACAGCCAGATCGTCGACGGCCACTGTGTCGAGCACCCGACACTCGACCTCGTGTCCCGACGGGAGTGGAATCACTATTTCCGGTTGAGCGCCTACCGCGACCGTCTGTTGCAGCTCATCACCGCCGGGAGGTTCGCGGTCGATCCGGTGATCCGCCGCAACGAGGTGCTGCGTCTCCTCGAGGGCGGGCTGCAGGACATCTCCATCTCGCGCCAGCGGCTCCCGTGGGGCATCCCCTATCCCGGCGACTCGGAGCAGACCGTGTACGTCTGGTTCGACGCCCTGATCAACTACCTATCCGCAACCGGGTTTCCCGACGCCGGGTTCGAGCGCGAATGGCCCGCCGACCTCCACGTGGTCGGCAAGGGGATCACGCGGTTCCATTGCGTCGTGTGGCCCGCAATGCTGCTCGCGGCGGACATCGCGATCCCGCGCCGGGTGTGGGCGCACGGCTACGTCCAATGGGGCGGAGCCAAGATGAGCAAGACGGCCGGCACGGCGGTCAGCCTCGACGCCGCGATCGACCGTCACGGACCGGACGCCCTGCGCTACTTCCTGCTGCGCGAAATCGGATTCGAGAACGACGGCAATTTCACCTGGGACCGCTTCGACACGCGCTACGTCGCCGACCTCGCCGACACCTTCGGCAATCTCGCCTCCCGCACCCTGTCGATGGTGCAGCGCTACCGCGCCGGGGTGGTGCCGCGGGATCCGGGCGGCTTCGCGACCCCGCTGGAATCCGACGCACGCGAGATCCTGGCCGCCTATGCCCGCGACATGGATGCGCTCGCGATCGAGGGAGGCGCCGCACAGCTGATCGCGCTCGCGACGCGTGCCAACCGGTACGTGGAAGAGACTGCGCCCTGGAAACTCGCCAAGGAGCAGCGTGACGCCGAGCTCGATACGGTGCTCGCTAACCTGGCGCGCACCGTCGCGCGACTGGCGGTGCTGGCGCTGCCCTTCATGCCGGAGAAGGCCGGGCAGCTCTGGGAGGCACTGGGCAGCGGCCGAGGGCTCGGCGATGGCGGGTTTGCCGCCGTCGCATCGCTCGACCCCACCGGTTGGGCCGTCCGCAAGCCCCCGCCGCTGTTCCCGAAGGAGCCCGACATGCTGCCCAAGGCCGTGTGACCTGGCTCACCCTTCCCAGCGTTGACTAGGATGCCTGACGAGGTCTATTATTGGCTTCCCTAAAACCGCCAGAAGTAGCGGAACACGACCCTTATGCGGCGTAGCTCGGATCGCAAATGGACGGTGATGGTAGTCCCCCACGGCT
>JBGPHP010000216.1:0-5048 GCA_041484445.1 Gemmatimonadota bacterium | reverse complement strand
GCCTTGCTGCAATTGGGACAGAAGTACCAGAAGCGCTCGATCTCCGCGCTGCACCGCGGGCAGCGCAGCTCGGGTCTGGGTACTTCGCGGCGCTTGATGAGCGTCCGGACCGTGGACCACACCGTCGATCCGCTCATCGCCGCAGCGCCTGGCGCACGAGATCGCGTCCCGTGGCATCCTCCCCACACCACGGGCACGTCTCCATCCAGTCGTCCACGCCGCGATCGCAATGCGGGCAGTCGTTCTGGAACCGCTCGTACTTCCAGTGCTGGACCTTGGCACACCACGAGCACCATTGCATGGGGTACTGCAGGCCCCCGTGGCAGCGACGGCAGCGGCGCTCGTACTTGAAGCCCTTCGGCTTCTTGAGGGGCTCGGGACTCGAGCCCTCGTCGGTGATGTCGCGGCCGCACCAGGGACAGTGGGAGAAAGTGTCCGACACGATCCAGCGGCAGTAGCGGCACTCCGCCCCAGTCTGGAGCTGGTCATCGCCCCACACCAGGGCTTTGCTGCAATTGGGGCAGAAGTACCAGAAGCGCTCGATCTCCGCACTACACCGCGGGCAGCGCAGCTCGGGTCTGGGCACCTCGCGGCGCTTCATAAGCGTCCGGACGGTGGACCACACCGACGAACCGCTCATCGCCGCAGCGCCTCGTCCACGATCCGCTGGATGAACGCCCGGTAGTTCATGCCGGCCTTCTCGGCCGCATTGGCGAGCTCGTGGCCCTGGGCGATGAACGGGTTGGGGTTCGCTTCCAGCACGTACACCTCGTGGTCGTGCGTCAGCCGCAGGTCCAGACGGCCGTAGTCCTGCAGCCACAGCGCATGGAAGGCCATCTCGCAGACGGCGCGGAGCTTCCCACGGACCGCTTCGGAGAGACGGGCGAACCCCGAGCGGATGTGATGGCGCTCGCGGTATTCGTCGTCCCATTTCGCCTTGTACGTGACGATGCGCCGCTCCGCTTTGGGCAGTTTGCCGAAGTGCAGCTCCACGACCGGCAGCATGTCGAGCTTGTCGTTGCCGATCAGGCCGACGTACAGCTCGCGCCCCTCGACGAGCTCCTCGGCGATCGCCGCCTGATGAAACTTGTCGTGAATGAACGCGACCCGCTCGGCGAGGCTCCCGTCGTCGCTCACGACGGACGCCTGGGAGATCCCGACCGACGCGTCCTCCAGCATCGGCTTCACGATCAACGGAAAGCGGAGCGTCGACGGCCTGAGGAACGGATCGCCCGCGTGAAACGTCGCGAACTCCGGCACCCGGATCCCATGGTGCTTGAGAATCTTCTTGCTCATCGACTTGTTGCGCGCCACGAGCAGGCCGGTGGGCGTGGAGCCGGTGTGCCGCCAGCCGTGCATCTCCAGGACCGCCGCCACCGCGTACTCGTATTGGGCGCTGCCGCGAAATCCCTCGCAGCAGTTGAACACGAGCGCGGGGTCGAACGCGCGCAGGTTGTCCACGAGCGGCCGCACGTCGTCCACGATCCCCAGGAGCAGCACCTCATGGTCGTTCTGCATGAGGGCGCGCGCCACGTCGTATTCGGCCTCCTCCACCGTCCCCGCCGCGACCTCCCGCTTGTAGTCCGCATCGCCCCACTCGGGATGCGGCGTGTCGAACACCACCGCGATCTTCACGCGGCCCCCCCCCGCTGGCGCGCCATATCACGTGACACGGTACGCAGGGCAATGAGCAGCACCAGCCCGCCGGCCAGACCGACCGTGGGGAGGAGCAACATCGCCCGCCGCAACGCTTCATCGGCCGGCAGATGCCACACCATCTGCAGGCGGTCGGACAGGTAGCCGATCAGCGGCGGCGCGATCGCGTCGCCCGCCAGGTGCGAGAACAAGAGGAACGCTCCCATCACCGAGGACCGCACGGCGGCCGGCACGACGTCGAAGATCACGGCGGCCAGCGGACCGTTGTACCAGGTATAGAAGAAATAGATGCTGAACACCAGCGGCGCGAACAGGCGAAGGTTGTTCGTGAGGATGAGGATGACGCACACCGGTGTGCCCAGGAGAAAGCCGGCGCCCGACACCGCCACTCGCGCACCGTTCCAGCGCTCGAACAGGCCGTCGGCGAGGCGGCCGCCCGCCAGTGCGCCCAGGGCCCCACCCAACAGCCCCCACACGCCGAACTCGCGCCCCACGTCGCTCACCGAGAAGCCGTGCACCCGCTGCATGAAGCTCGCGGCCCAGGCGATGAGCCCGTTCACCGCGAACGTGACCATCGCGCCGCCCACGAAGACCCAGATGAGCGTCGGCACGCGCAGGACGGTGGTCGCCGCCTCCACGAATTCCTCGAACGCGGTGGCCGCCACTTCCTGGGCGTCCGCGGTGCGCCGCAGCGCGACCGGCACGAGCCGCGCCACGGTCCACGCCACGCCCACGCCGACGAACATCCCGAACACGGCGACGTCCATTTCGGTGGGCATGCGGTGGATCAGGGCCAGCACGCCGCTCACCACGCCACCCAGCGCCGAGAGCCCGATCAGCGGAGCGGCGTACCGCAGGGCGCGCCGCAGGCCGGTCGTCGTGAAGTGCCGCAGCGTCGTGACAATCGGGGTCGGGGGTCGCTGGGCCGGCTCGCGCAGGCGGGAGGCGAGCAGGGCGAGCACGAACCCCGGAATCCCGAGCCATAGGAACGCGAAGCGCCAACCGTACGCCTCAGCCAGCAAGCCGCCGAGCCAGATGCCGAGCACCCCTCCCAGGGCCATGCCGACCGAGTAGATCCCGATGGCCAGGGCGCGGCGCTTCTCCTTGAAATACTCCGCGATCAGTGCCTGGGACGCGGGCCCATATCCTGCCTCGCCGACCCCGACCATGGCGCGGCATACGAATAGTTGCCAGAAGCCGCGCACGGCGCCGCCCAGCGACGTGAACAGGCTCCACAGCCCGACGCCCCAGGCGATGACACCGCGCCGCGTGCGCAAGTCGCCCAGCACCCCCAGCGGCAGCGCCGCGAGCGAGAGGACGATGATGTAGGCGGAACCGATCCACCCCAGCTGCAGGTCCGAGAGCTGAAGATCGCGTTTGAGGGGTTCGAAGACCGCGAACACGACATTGCGGTCCGCGTAGTTGAAGAAGTTGATCAGCGTGAGCAGCGCCAGGACGTACACGGCATACGCCCGGGTGCCGCCGGCTGGTCGCGTCACGTCAGCGCTCGCGCCCGCCGCTCGCCGCGCGCGCGCGCGCGTCCCGTTCCGCTTTTGCCGCGAGGTACGCCTTCCGCAGCTGCGCCATCAACGCGTCGCGCCGATCGTAGAGCCGCTTGAGCGGCCGGGGTGGATGCCGCGCCAGCGCGTAGGCGGCGAGAATCGGGAACGCGACCGAGTTGTCGAGATAGCATACCACCGTGCCGGGGAGCTGCTCCGGATCCACTTTCCCCCAGCTGACCGCTTCGGCAGGCGTCGCGCCCGAGAGGCCGCCGGTGTCGGGGCGGGCGTCGGTCATCTGCAGATAGTAGTCATGGCCCTTCTCGCTGATCCCCAGCACCTCCTGGATCTGCGGCTCGGTCTGCAGCACGAAATTCTTGGGGCTGCCGCCGCCGATCAGCAGCACGCCGCTCTTGCCGCCCCCGCTCCGCGCTTTCGCGTCGAACACGATCGCGGCCGTCTCGTTGACGTCGGCGCTGACGTCGAAGCGCAGCTGCGAGCCCGCGAGGGCCTGCTCGGCGACGTTCATCCCGATCGACGAGTCTCCGGGCGAGGAGGTGTAGATCGGGACACCGCATCGGTGCGCGACCGCCAGCACCGAGCGGCGCGACAGACCCAACGCCTTCTCGCGCTCGCTGACATAGCCCCCGAGGAGGTAGTGGTACTCGGCGGTGCTCATCGGGCGCTGAAACTCGGGGCGCTCCGACACCTCGCGGATGTAGGCGTCGGTGGACAGGAGGACGTCGTAGTGAAAGAAGATGTCGTAGATGCGGACGACGCCGGACTCGCGCAGCTCCACGTCGTCGGCGAACGGCGTGCCACGGTGCATCGTGAGGCCCAGACCGAAATGGGCATCGTGGTAGAGGTTCGCGCCGGTCGACACGATCCAGTCGATGAACCCGGCCTCGATGAGCGGGATGATGGTGCTCATCCCCAGGCCCGCGGGCGTCATCGCCCCGGTGAGACTCATCCCGACCGTCGCCTCGGGGGCGAGCATTCGCTCGGTAAAGAGCCGGCAGCCTTCCGCCAGCCGCCCCGCGTTGTAGGCGAGGAAGGCGTGATCGACGAGCTCGGCCACCGTCTCGTTGCCGGTGATCGCCCGGGGGTCGATGCGCGCGCCGCGCAGGAAGCCCGACGAGGTCATGGGATCAGATCTTTCCGCTCGGGCGCGAATGCGCCCGTTGCTCGCGCGCCTTGACCACCAGCGCCACCGCTTCCGCCGGGTGGTCCGTCACATGGAACAGATTCAGGTCCTTGGCGTCGATCTTGCCCTCCCCCGCCACCCGGTCCGCCAGCCAGTCGACCATTCCCTTCCAGTAGTCGTGTCCGAACAGCACGACCGGGAAATTCTTCACTTTCCCCGTCTGGATCAGCGTGAGCGCCTCGAACAGCTCGTCCATCGTGCCGAACCCGCCGGGAAACGCGATGAACGCGGTCGAGTACTTCACGAACATCATCTTGCGGACGAAGAAGTAACGGAAGTTGATCGACCGCTCGACGAAAGGGTTGGTCCCCTGTTCGAACGGCAGCTCGATGTTGCACCCGATCGAGAGCCCGTTCCCCTCCTGCGCACCGCGATTGGCGGCCTCCATGATGCCCGGCCCGCCGCCCGTGATGATGGGGAATCCCTGCTTGGAGAGCAGCCGGGCGGTCTCCACCGCCTTGTCGTAGTAGGCGTCATCCGGCTTGGTACGCGCCGAGCCGAAGATGGACACGGCGTAGCGAACGTCGGACAGGGTGTCGAACCCCTCGACGAACTCGCCCATGATGCGCAGCACGCGCCACGGATCCGTGTGCACGAACGCCCGACGCTCCGTCGACGGGACGGACGTGAGCAGTCGTTCGTCTTCAGTGATCCCGGTGCGTGGCGAGTCGCTCGAGTGCTGCGACATG
>JBGPHP010000215.1:0-5057 GCA_041484445.1 Gemmatimonadota bacterium | reverse complement strand
GGCTTCGTCACGACCCGGCCGCTGGTCGCCGCCGGGGTCGATGCCAGCGGGGCGGCGCAGTACCGGCTGGCGACCGTGGGGAATCAGCTGATATCCCATTCCTTCCAGAAGGTCGTCTCGACGTTCGACGTGTGGCGCCTGCAGTTGGGCGCGCGCTACCTGCTCAATTGGTAGGCTGCAACCTCGCGGCATAAGACGAACCGCCCCCCGGAAGACGGGGGGCGGTTTCTTTTTTGGGCCGGCTCGCGACCCTAGGAGAGTGGTGCGGTGGCGGACTTGCGCCTCCGCCAGGCCCAGAACACGGGGATCCCCGTCAGCAGGATGCCTACGTCCACCGCCGAGGCCACCGGCCGCGACACGAAGTAGTTGCCGAGCAGGAACAACGACGCCAGCAGGAACACGGCCGGAACCACCGGATAGCCCCACGTGCGATAGGGACGCACCAGATCGGGGCGGCGGCGGCGCAGCACGTAGATCGCCGCCACGGCCAGCGCGTAGAAGGGCCAGATGCCGATCACGAACTGATCCGCCAGCTGGGTGAAGCTGCGCACCAGCACGAAGATCATCCCGAGCGCCGCGGTGAGCAGGATCGCCGCGCCCGGCGCGCCGGTCGTCGGATCGACGCGGGCGATCACCGCCGGGAAGAGACCGTCCTCCGCCAGAGCGTAGAAGATCCGGGGCGAGGTCATCATGGAGCCGTTGAGCGTGCCGAAGGTGCTCACCGCCACGGCCGCCGACACGGCGACCACGCCCGCGGCGCCGAACAAGAGCTGTGCCGAGTCGGCGGCCACGAGCTCCGCGGTCTTCATGCGACCGATGGGAATCAGATGGAGGTACACCAGGTTCGCACCGAGGTAGAGGACGACGACCACCGCGGTGCCGATGAGCAGCGCGCGCGGCAGGTTGCGTTGCGGATCGCGCACCTCGCCTCCCACGAACGCCAGGTCGGCCCAGCCGTCATAGGCCCAGAGGATCGATATCAGCGCGAGGAGCACGGGGGATAGCCCGACCGCCGCCGACCTTCCCGACTCTCCGGCACCCGTCACACCGCCCCCCAGCAGAAACCCCAGGACGATCAGGGCGAGCAAGGCCGCCACCTTGAATGCGGTCGAGAGATTCTGCAGCAAGGCCCCGCGGTGGATGCCGCGATAATTCACCGCCGCCACGACGGCGACGTAGCCGGCGGCGAGCAGCTGCTCGGCATGCAGCGGCAGGCCGGCCACCGGAGCGGCGGGATCGACGCCCATGAGGCGCAGCGTATACGCCGAGGCCGTAATGGAAATCGCCCCGAACGCGCCCGGGCGGATGACCAGCAGCTCGGCCCACCCGAACAAGAAAGCGGGCAGCGGCCCGAAGCCTTCCCGGATGAAGACGTAAATCCCGCCGGAGCGCGGATAGGCGGCGGCGAGCTCGGCGTAGGTGAGGGCCCCGCACAGCGCCACGATCCCGCCCACGACCCAAACCCCCAGGAACAGCCCCACGTCCTCGACGCTGGCGGCGACAGTCGCGGGGGTGCGGAAAATGCCGCTGCCGATGGTGGATCCGACGGCGACCGCCACCGCGCTCCACAGACCGAGTCGCCGTGGCAGCCGCTCGCCGAAGGGATCGCGCGGAGTGGTCATGGTCCGGGGAATATACATTTCCTGTCCCATGACACGACGCATCCGCGCACTCGCCTGGGCCGCCGCCGCCGCCGTCTACCTGCTCATCGTGCTGGGAGCCGTCGTCCGCATCACCGGGGCGGGACTGGGCTGCGGCGATGACTGGCCGGTGTGCCACGGCCGCTTCTTTCCCTCGTTCGCCGACATCAAGACGCTCATCGAATGGAACCACCGGCTGGTGGCGGCGATCGTCTCGACCCTCGTGGTCCTGCTCGCGGCGGCGACCTGGTGGGAACGCCGACGCGGGCTCCCAGAGGCCGCGCCGGGCCGCGCCGGCTACCTCGCGCTCGGGCTGCTCGTGATACAGGTACTGCTCGGCGCCGTCACGGTGAAGCTCCGGCTGCCCCCGTGGACGGTCATCCTGCACCTGGGCACGGCGATGACGCTGCTGGCGACGCTGATCGTCGCGGCCCGCGAGCCGCTGTCCACGGCCCCGGGCTGGCGACCGCAGGGAGTCCTTTCAGGGCGCCCGGGGTTAGGGGCGGCCGCCCTGGGCTTCGTCACGGTGCTGTTCGGGGGACTGACCGCGAACCTGGGTGCTGCCACCGCGTGCACCGGATTCCCGCTGTGCAACGGGCAGATCATCCCCAGCGGGAACTCCCTCCAGTACATCCAGTGGACGCACCGGCTATTGGCGTACGGACTGTTCTTCTACCTGCTGGTCTGGGCATTCCGCGCGCGCCGGCCCGGTCCAACGGTGGCGCTCGGACTGGTGGTGATCCAGCTGGGAGTCGCGGCGGCGATGGTGTTGCGCACCGTTCCGCCGGTTCTGCAGGCCGCACACGTCGCCGTCGGCACGGCGCTCTGGGCGGCCCTGGTGCTCGCCGTGGTCCCAAAGCACGACGGGCGCCCGCATGCCGGACGCCCGTCGTGAGTGCCCGGAACCAGCGGACTACGAAACGACGACCTTGACCGAGTCGGTGAGTCCGGCTCCGGTTACGATGATGTACGTCGTGCCCAGTGCGACGCCGCTGACGGTGGCGCGGCTCGACGTGGCCGGCACCGGCGCGTAGGTCGGGTCCAGGGCCACGCCCGCGGTGCCCGCGGCGCGGCTCGAGAACGACACCGGCTCCTCCAGCGCGAGCGAGCGCCCGTCGATGACGGAAGCGGTCACCGATGCCGACGCGCCCACCGCCAGGTCCAACTCTGCGAAATCCAGCGCGATGGCCGCGGGTGTTCCATCGTGATCCGAGAGCGGATCACTCTTGCAGGCGGCCGCCATCGCGCCGAGCCCGACTAGGACGCCGATGAGTCCCGTGAAACGTGAGTGCATGCGTACCTCGCTGGATGGTCTGACAGCCTTAGAAACGTTGAACGTCCTTGACCGCCTCGGGGCCCAGCAGATCGGCCCAATCCGGGCGGCTCACTTCGCGCCGGTCGTTCGTATAGATCAGACTGTAGTTGCCGAACCGCGTCTGATCGAGAAAGACGAAAATGAGCGCCCGCATCCGGGTGTATTTCCAGACCTCGTAAGGCGCCGTGCTCCCGGCCTGGGGACGTTGCAGCTTGTCGTCCGGCTCCCCGTACTTAATGAAGATGCGGCCGCGATCGGTCCGCCACCCCGGGGTCTCCGAGGCCCCGCCTTCCCGGAACTGCCGATTCGCTTCGTCGATGCGCCGATAGAAACCGTCCAACTCTTGATTCGCCGCGGTTCCCGGCGTCGGGTCGCGCTTGGCCCAGAACTGCCGCAGGAATCGGCGCTTGCTCTCGACCGTGAGCCCCGAATAAATCCCCTGCTCTTCGGACCGCATCCAGTAGATCAGCGGGTCGTAGGCCGAGTCGAGCTGGGCCTCGGTCATCGCATCGAACCGCGACGGCGGCGGACCTGAGGCGACCGCATCCGCCGCGCGCTCGGTCTCGAACCCCGTCATCCCGAACTCCGCCGACCGCATGATGCTCGAATCCGGGCCCGCCGCCTTGACCTCCAGCGCGTAGCGACCGGGAGGCAGCCCGGCCAGATCCAGCATCTCCTGCTGCAGCCCTCCCCCCACCGGCAGCGACACCGACCGAGCCGGGACCGCGACCACCTGTCCGCCATCGGGGCGGATCACCCGCACCGCCAGAGAAACCGACTCGGCCTTCGCGGCATACAGCTCGAGGTAGTAGCCAAGCTGCGCCTGCCGCGGCGTCAACACCGTCGCTCCGGACGCCTGCAGCAGGGTCGATCCTTTGCGGATCTCTCCCGACCGGGGCACGGTATCGGCGCTTTCCGCCGCCCGCATGCCGGTCGTGAGCAGGAGATCCGAAGCGCCCGGACCGGCTGTGAACGCGGTGATCGCCGTGCTGCTGCGCGCCACCCGGCCGGTCGCGGAATCGGTCACCACAACTTCCAGGCCGTACCGGCCCGGCGCCGCGGCGAAGGACACGTGCTCGACCGTCGACCCCCCCGCGACGGACAACAGACGTCGCGGGACCTGCTGTGTCCACGACTGGTCCAACAGCTGCAGGCCGCTGCTGTCGCGCACCGTGAACGCCACACGGTACGACGCCCCGGCGACTTCACCGCCGGGGAGCGGGTCGAGCGTGACGAAGGGGACGCGGGCGAAAATCTCGAACAACGTCTTGCCCGCGCTCGCCCGGTAGAACCGGGCGACGCTCACCCCCAGCGTCGCCGCCGAATCCGTAGGCGACTGGGCGGCGGTACCTGGGGGGCACAGCCCCCCAAGTGCCGTCACCACGATGGTCCAGCGCCACCACATCAGTGCTACGAGCTCCGTGCTACCAGCCCACCGTAAAGCTGAGGAAGTTCGTTCCCCCCAGGGCGCCCATGTTCCGGTACCCGTAGTCGAACCCGAGGCGCGCATGTCCCCGCGCGTAGCTCAGGCCGCCGCCGACGGCCAGGCCGTCGGACGTGAACGAGCCGCTCTTCTCGGCCGTGGGGAGGCCGTTGAAGTTGATGTCGTTGACCTGGTTGTCGGGACTGAGCGTGTAGCTCCCGCGCAATGCCAGGGAGAATCCCGAGTTGCCGACGTTGGAGAGGGCGTACTCGAGCCCGCCGCCAGCGGTCGGCTTGTTGTTGTTGGGCTGGTCGAACTCGCCCAACACCGTCACCCGGTTCATGCCTTGCGCCAGGACGTCCACCGCCAGACCGACGCGGAACAGCACCGGCAGCGTCCAGCCACTGGTGCGCAGCCGGGCCGGCTGGGGCTCCTGCGGCACCGCGATCACGCCCAACGGCGGCGTGCGCTGCGTGCCGACGTCCAGGTCCGCGCCGTCGTGGCGCAGGTTGGAGCCGAGGTTCTGAATCACGAACGACGCGCGGATCGGCCTCGATCCCGCCATCGCATGGAAACTGGTGCCGAAGTCCAGCGCGAACGCCGTCGCGCGGGCCGAGCCCAGACGATCGTTGATCAACTTCACCGAGATCCCGGCAGAGAACCGGTCGGAGAAGTTCTG
>JBGPHP010000214.1:0-5087 GCA_041484445.1 Gemmatimonadota bacterium | reverse complement strand
TTCCTCCGCACGCTGTTCCACCAGCCCGCCATCGCCGCCGCCGGCGGCTCGGCGGTGCAGGCGCTGCTGCGCAAGATCTCGGGACCGTTTCTCGCCACGAGCGAGCCGGCGGTCGCGCTGCGCAACGTGGTGGTCGTGCTGCTCGCGGCGCTGATACTGAAGAACGTCCTCGAATACCTCTCCGCCTACTGGTCGGTGGTGATCCAGGAAGGCGTGGTGCGCGACTTGCGGGTGCGCCTGTTCCGGCACCTGCAGAGCCTCCCGCTGGGCTTCTTCCAGCGTACCAGGACCGGCCAGACCGTGGCCCGGCTGATCACCGACGCGGACCAGGTGAAGACGTCCGTGAGCGCGGCGCTCGCGTCGCTGATCCAGAATTGCGTGATGATCGTGGTCTATCTCGCGATCATGTTCGGGTTGTCGCCGCGGCTCACGTTCGTGGCCCTCGTGTTCGCACCGGTCTTGCTGTTCGTGATCCGGCCGCTGGTGCGGCGACTGCGGCGGCGCTCGCGCGAGGTAGCGGCCGAGCGCGGCGAGCTGACGGCGCACGTGAGCGAGATGGTCAGCTCGGTGAAGCTGGTGCGCGCCTATACCGCCGAGGCGTACGAGACCGGACGGTTCCAGGAGCTCGCCGGCCGCTTCAAGAAGCGGGTGCTCCGGGCGCAGCGCTTCTCCAGTCTCACGAGCCCGGTGAGCGAGGTGTTCGGCGGCATGATGATCGTCGCCATCCTCTGGTACGGCACGCTGCTGGCGCTGCAGGCGACGCGCGGGCTCGGGCCCGAGGAGCTGATCACCTTCCTCATCGTGGCGCTGCGCTTCAACTCGCCCATCAAATCGATCTCGAACTACCCCGGCATCATGGCCGGGGCGGTCGCCGCCGCCGACCGCGTGTTCGAGGTGCTGGATCTTCCCTCCGAGGAAACCGACCGGCCGGGCGAGACCGCGGCCCGCTTCGCCGAGCGGATCGAGTACCGCGGCGTGTCGTTTGCGTACGGGCATGACGCGGCGGTGCTGCGCGACGTGGACCTCGAAGTGCGGCGCGGCGAAGTCGTAGCGATCGTGGGCCCCTCCGGGGCAGGGAAGACGACGCTCGTGGATCTGCTGCCGCGCTTCTACGAGCCGACGAGCGGGGAGATCCTGCTGGACGGGGTGCCGATCACCCGCTACACGCGCTCGTCGCTCCGGAACCTGATGGGCATCGTGTCGCAGGAGACGATCCTCCTGAACGACACCGTGCTGGCCAACATCGCCTACGGCAAGCACGACTACACGCTCGAGCAGGTGCAGGCGGTGGCCCGGGCGGCGAACGCCGCCGAGTTCATCGAGCGGCTGCCCGAGTCCTACCGCACGGTGCTGGGGGAGCGGGGGACGCGACTCTCCGGCGGGCAGCGCCAGCGCATCGCCATCGCCCGCGCGCTGCTGCGCGATCCGCCGATCCTGATCCTCGACGAAGCGACCAGCGCGCTCGACACCGAGTCGGAGCGGCTGGTGCAGGAGGCGATCGACCGGCTGATGCAGCACCGCACGGTGGTCGTCATCGCGCACCGCCTCGCCACGGTGCAGCACGCCGACCGGATCCTCGTGATCGCCGAAGGGCGCATCGTGGAGCGCGGCAGCCACGAACAACTGCTGGCGCGCGACGGCCTGTACCGGCGCCTCTACAACCTGCAATTCGGGCCCGCCACCTGATGCTCTCGGGTTTCACCATCGTCCGGAACGCGGTCAAGCTCGATTTCCCGATCGTCCCCGCCATTCGCTCCGTGCTCGAGGTGTGCGACGAAGTGGTGGTGAACGTGGGGAAGTCCGAGGACGAGACCCGCGACCTGGTCTCCTCCGTGAACGATCCGCGCGTCCGCATCCTCGATAGCGTGTGGGACTTCACGCAGCAGAACGAGATGCTGTCGCAGGAGACCATGAAGGCCATGGCCGCCTGCCGCGGGAGCTGGGGCATCTACATCCAGGCCGACGAGGTGCTGCACGAGGATGGCGCGCGGATGCTGCGCGACAAGACGCGGGAGTGGGACGCCGACGAGCGCGTCGAAGGCTTGCTGGTGCGCTATCTCCATTTCTATGGCGGCTTCGACACCGTCGCCACCAACCGCCGCTGGTATCGCCGCGAAGTGCGCTGCATCCGGTTGGGTGGGGGCCGGGACATCCGTCCCTACCAGGGGGCACAGGGATTCCGCGTGGGCCCGCCGCCCGAGTACCGGAGGATCCGCGCCCGCGCGACCGATGCGGTGATGTTCCACTACGGGTGGGCCCGCCCGGCGCGCGCCATCCGGGAGAAGTACGAAATCTCCAAGACCATCTACCCCTGGAGCCGCGAGCGCTCGGCGCGGGAGCAGGAGCGCGGCTACCTCGAGTGGTTGCCGCTCCTGAAGCGCTTCACCGGATCACACCCGCGTGTGGCCCAGGAGTGGGTGCGCGAGCGGATGACCGACCCCGAGCGCCGCATCGGGCCGCGGCATTTTCAGCTCGAGCACCTGCGGTTTTATCTGTCGGATTGGATCGAGCGACTCACCGGCGAGCGCATCTTCGAGTTTCGGAACTACCAGCTGGTCTGATTCAGACCGTCCACGGCGTCGCCTTCCCCGGCGGCAGCTCGCCCGTCTCACACAGGTGCCGATAGACCCGCACGTACTCCTCCGCCATCACCCGTTGGGTGAAGTACCGCTCGGCGTGCGCCCGGCATGCCTCCGGCTTGCGCGACGCGATGGTGCGCGATGCGTCGATCATCTCGTCCAGCGTGTCGCACAACGCCCCGACCTCTCCGGTCAGCACCTCGGGCAGGGCTCCGCGCCTCGTGGCGAGCACGGGGGTGCCGGAGAACAGCGCTTCGATGGTCGTGAGGCCGAACGGTTCGTCCCACAGCGCCGGCATCCACAGGCAGCGGGCTCCGGACAGCAGCTCCACCTTCTTCTTGCCGTCCACCTCGCCCACGAAGCGGATCTTGATCGAGAAACTGGGCCGCCAGCCGCCCGCGAGCAGCAAGCGCCGGTTGGTGCGCTTCGCCGCTTCGATCGCCCAGTGGTAGCCCTTGGCGCTGTGCAGGGCGCCGATGAAGAAATCGTAGTCGTGCTTCTGGGCCTGAAACAGGAATTCCTTGGGATCGAGGCCGTTGTACACGAACGCCGTGGCGCCGTGCCGGGTCGCATGGTTCTTCGACAGGAACACGGAATGCGGTGCCACCGCTTCGCCCTGCTTCAGGTTGCCGTGGACCGTCTGGAGAAATGGCGGACCGCTCGGCAGCCGTCGGATCGGAAAATGCGCGTGCACGACGTCGGCGTCTTTGGGGATGAGGGTCGCGAGGTCCAGGGCCGGATCGCGCAGGCGCGATGGCGGCGTCTCGACGACCGTCGCCTCGGGAATCTTCGTCCCAGGTTGTGCGATGAGGGTGACGCGATGGCCCAGCTCCGCGAGGCCCCGCACCAGGGCCACCACGATGCGCTCGGTGCCGCCGTACCCTTTCACCGGCAGGCGGTGGTGCGAGATCACGGCGATGTGCATCGGGGCCAGAGTATAACTAGCTTCGCTCCATGCGCGAGACCCCGCTCACTATTCTGCAGCTGACGTTTCAGGGCGACGGCGCGGGCTCGACGCAATCCATCAGCAACCTGAGCGAGCAGCTGGCGCGTCGCGGCCATCGCGTGCTGGTGGGCTGCCGCCCCGAATCGCTGCTGTTCCGGATGACCCGCGCGGCGGGACTCGAGGCGGTGCCGCTCGACTTTTCGCGCACCGGTCCGCTGGGCCGCGCGCTCGCCCGAGTGCTGGCGCGGGAGCGCGTGGCTGTGGTGAACAGCCACGCGACGCGCGACCGCCGGGCCCTCACGTGGCTGCGCTGCAGCGGGCGCCTGCGGCAGGCGTTCGTCGTGACACGGCGGACGATGCCGCTCACGTCGCCGCTCGAGCTGCGTCTCGTGGGACTCGCGGCGGACCGCACCATCGCCGTGAGCGGCGCCGTGGCGCGCGCGCTGGTACAGCGCTGGCATCCGGTGGCGCGGCTGCGGGTGGTCCCCAACGGCATTGACCTGGCGCGCGTGGACGCCGCGCCCGACGTGGCCGAGCTCGCGGCGGCCCGTGCCTCGCTCGGCGATGTCGGGACGCGGCGGGTGGTAGCGGTGATCGCCCGGCGCAAGGACCAGGACGTGCTGCTCGCCGCCCTGGCGGCTGTGTCGACCCCCGTGCTGCTCGTGTGCGTCGGTGTGGAGCCCGATGCATCGCTGCGCGCCCTCGCGGCGGCGGTGCCCGAGCGGCACCGCGTGGTGTTCGTGCCGTTCATCCCGCGGCCGCTCGCGTACTATCAACTCGCCGCGGTCGTCGCCCTGCCGTCGCGCATCGAGGGCTTGTCGCAGACGCTGCTCGAGGCCATGGCGCTGGGGCTCCCCGTCGTCGCGTCCGATGCGGGAGGCAACACCGATCTCATCACCGCAGGCCGCACCGGGCTTCTCGTGTCGCCGCTCGACCCGGCGGCGTGGGCCGGCGCGCTCACCCGGCTGCTCGATCAACCGGAGCTGGCGGGGCAGCTCGCCGCGGCGGCTTGCACCCAGGTGCGGCGGGAATTCACCAGCGCGCGCACCGCCGAGCGCACCGAGGTGGTGTACCGCGAGGCGATTGCCTCGCGGGGACCGGGGGGTGTAGTCTTCTGACTGACATGTCGGCCCCGATCACGGTCGTCATCCCCACGCTCAATGAAGGGGACCAGATCGCCGCATGTGTGCGGCACCTCGCGTGGGCGGACGAAGTCATCGTGGCCGACGGCGGATCGAAGGATGAGACGGTCGCGGCGGCACGCACGGCGGGCGCCACCGTGCTCGAGGTGCCCGGCGTAACGATCGCCGCGCAGCGCAACGCCGCCATCGAACGGGCCCGGAACGGGTGGGTGTTCGCGCTCGATGCCGACGAGCGTATCGGACCCGAGCTGGCGCAGGAGCTGACCGGTCTCGCCTCGGCCGGCGGCGGGCACGAGGCCTACGCGGTACGGCGCAACAACGTGTACCTCGGGCGCCGCATGAAGCATGCAGGGTGGGGCGACTCCTGGGCGGTCCGGTTCTTCCAGCGCAGCCGTCGCTTCGTGGAGAAGCGGGTGCATG
>JBGPHP010000213.1:0-5121 GCA_041484445.1 Gemmatimonadota bacterium | reverse complement strand
TGGGGGCCAGCAAGGCTTCCGTATCGAGCACGACGAACACCTGTCCGCCGCGTCGGCCCACTGCGCGCACCAGCCTGGGATCGACACCCGGCAGCGTTTCCCGCCGCTCCAGCTGGTCGTCCGGGACCGCCAGCAAGTCCAGCACTTCGTCCACGGTGAACCCGAGCGGACGCCGTTCCGGTCCGATCTCGAGCAACACGGTCGTGCCACCGTCGGTCGCGGTGGCCGGCGGCTGGCCGAGCGCCCGCCACCCCTCCACGACCGTCACCAGGCTGCCCCGCACGTTCACGAGGCCGGCCACGATAGCAGGCGCCCCCGGGATGCGGATGGTGGGAAGCCGGGGCAGGATCTCCCGCACCACGTCCGCTTCGGCCGCGCAGGCCAGCGGGCCCACCCGGAACACCAACAAGCGGACTACGGTCGCGTCAGCCATCCGAGAGAGCGAAGCCAAGATACTGCAAGGGGTTGCGTTCAGCAAGCAAGCGCGGATCCCCCGCGGCCTCCGCCAGGGCCGGAATGAGATCGGCAGGCCATTCGGAGCGGACCGTGACCGGCTCCCCCGTCGCCGGATGCCGGAACGACAGCAACGCCGCATGCAGCAGCTGGCGCGGCGCCAGCCCCTCCAGGCGCTCGGCCGCGCGCCGCTCCGAGGGCGTCACCCGGCGGCTGCCGCCGAACGCGTATTCCCGGTCCCCGACCACCGGGTGCCCGACGTGGGCCAGGTGGACGCGAATCTGGTGCGTGCGCCCGGTGCCGAGCCGGACGCGCAGCAGGTCCACGAGTCCGAAGCGCGCCACGACCTCGACGTGCGTGACCGCGTGCCGGCCCCCAGCGCGCACGGTCATGCGCTTGCGATCCTCCGCATGACGGCCGATCGGCGCCTCGATATCGACCGGGCTCTTGGCGAAGTGCCCCCACGTGAGGCAGGCGTACACGCGCTGCACCTCGCGGCGCTCGATCGCGCGGGCGAGGCGGCGGTGCGCCAGATCGGTCTTGGCCACGAGCAACAGCCCGGACGTATCGCGATCCAGCCGGTGGACGATGCCGGGCCGCCCTTCCGGCGCCGACCCTTCCGACAGCGCCGTGCCGCGCTCCACCAGGGCGTTGACCAGCGTGTCGTCCCAGTGCCCGGGACCGGGATGCACGACGAGCCCGGCCGGCTTGTCGAGCACCGCGAGGTGCTCGTCTTCGAACACGAAGTGCAGGTCCGTGTGCGTGGGGGCGTAGGTGCGGGGCGGCGCCACGGGCGGGAATTCCACCGTCACGGTGGCGCCGCGCTCGAGCAGCGCGGACGCGCGCAACGGCTTGCCGCCGGCGGTGACGCGCCGGTCGGCGATCAATCGGGCGGCTTGGGTGCGGGACAGCGCGAGCTGGTCGGCGAGGAAGCGGTCGAGGCGCTCGGTGATGGGCACCACGACGCAGAAGGTGGTGCCGTCGGGGGTCACGGCGTGGCCGTCCCTGCCTCCTTCGCCGCGCCACCGCCGTGGGCGCGTCCCTCGAGCCAGAGCGAGATCGCCAGCGCGACCGCGCCCACCGTGATGGCCGAATCGGCGACGTTGAAGGTCGGCCAGCGGTAGCTCCCCACGCCCACTTCGATGAAGTCGACCACGCCCTGCGCGCTGCGCAGCCGGTCGAGGACGTTGCCGATCGCGCCCGCCACGAGCAGCGCGAGCACGAAGATCCGCATCCGGTCGGTGCCGGGCGTGTGGCGCACCATGGAGCCGAGCACCACGAGCGCGAGCAACGCCAGCGCGAGGAAGATCCAGCGCGAATACTCGGGCGGTCCGAGGCAGAGCCCGAACGCGGCGCACTGGTTGTAGACCAGGCGCAGCACGACGTAGTCGCCGATCACGGGGATCGGGCGGCGCGTCAGCACGTCCTCGGCCAGAAACTTGGTCCCGAGATCGAGGGCGACGATGCCCAGGATCGTGCCCCAGAACAGCCGGCGGCTAGCGGCGCTTGCCATCCTCTTCCTTCGCCTTGCAGTTGATGCACAGGCGGGCGTGCGGCAGCGCGTCGAGGCGGTCGAAGCCGATCTCCTCGCCGCATTGCTCGCACTTGCCGAATTTTTCGGGCGACTGGTACAGGCGGCGCAGCGCCTGGTTGACGTGCCAGAGGTAGCGGCCTTCCTGCGAGGCGAACAGGAACGCCTTCTCCCGCTCCATCGCGTCGGTGCCCTGGTCGGCCATATGGAACGAGTAGCTCGACAGGTCGCCGTCGGAAGCCTGCAGGCTCGAGTTGAAGGATTCGCCGTAATGTCCGAGCTCCTTCATCACGCGCGCCCGCTCCTCCAGCAGTCGCTTTTCCAGGTGCGCCAGCTGCTTTTTGTTCAAGCCCTTGGTCTTCGTCGTCATTCTTGGCGTCCGCCCTTTCGTCCGTCGTGCCGTCGCATGGCGAGCGTCACCGCCCGGCCCTCAATGTCGACATCACGGGTGATATCCGCGTCGTCGAGGGCTGTGCCCAGCACGATGTGTCGTGCCAGTGTCTCCCCCGTGACGAATCCCTGAAATGCTTCCACCGCCCCGATCACCTCGGGTGCCCCCGAGACGCTCAGCGCGATGCGCGTGGTGTACTCGTAATCGGCTTCCTTCCGGAGCCGCTGGATGCGGTTCACCACTTCCCGCGCCAGCCCTTCCTGCTCGAGGTCCGGCGTCAGCACCGGATCGAGGGCCACGACGTAGGGGCCGTCGGCCTGCACGACCCACTCGCTCGCCACCTCGCGCGTGACGGTCACGTCGTCGGGGAGGAACTCCCACTCCCCGCTCCGCACCGACTCGCCGCGCTCCAGCGCGTGCAGCTCGCGCGGCGCGAGGGCGCCGACCGCCGCCGCCGCCTGCGGCGTCGCCTTGCCGTAGCGACGACCGAGCGAGCGGAAGTTCGCCTTGCCGTGCAACGTCACCAGCTCGTCGTCCGACTCCACGACCTGGTACGCCTTCACGTTCACTTCGGCGACCAAGATATCTAACAGGTCCGCCAAGAGCGGCCCGCGCACGGCGGCCGGGACGGCCAGCTGCATCCGGGCCAGGGGTTGGCGCACGCGCAGGTTCCGCGACTCGCGCGCGGCCCGCGCCAGAGAGGCGAGCCGGCGCACGGCCGCCATCGCCGCCAGCAGCTCCGGCTCGCGGCGCCCCTGGTCCTGGGGAAACCGCTGCAGGTGCACCGACGCCCCGGTGAGGGCCCGGTGCAGCCAGTCCGCGATGAACGGCGCGGCGGGCGCGAGCAGCCGGGCCGCCGTCGTCAGACTTTCGTGCAGCGTGGCGACCGCCGCCTCGTCGGCCGCCCGGTCGGGGGCCCAGAAGCGCGGGCGGTTGAGCCGCACATACCAGGTCGAGAGGTCGTCCACCACGAACTCCATCACCGCCCGGACGCCGGTCGTCACGTCGTAATCGTTCCAAGCCTCCCGGACCGTCGCGATGGTCTGGTCGAGCCGCGCCAGGAGCCAGCGATCCACGAGCGGTCGGTCGGCCGGCGCCACGACGGGCGCCGCCGGTGTCCAGTCGCCGGCGAACATCTGGAAGAACTGGTAGGTGTGGCGCAGCGTGTTGAGGAACCCGCCCGCCAGCTTCCCCACCTCCTCGGGATCGAACCGCTTGGGCAGCCACACCTGGCTCTGGCCCAGGAGGTAGATCCGGACCGCGTCCGCCCCGTGCTGCTCGATCACCTGCCACGGATTGACGACGTTGCCGCGGCTCTTGGACATCTTCTGTCCCTGCGCGTCGAGCACCAGCTCGCCGACGATCACGTTGCGGTAGGCCGGGGCGTCGAAGCACCCCACCGCGATCGCCAGCAGCGAATAGAACCAGCCGCGTGTCTGATCGACGCCCTCGCAGATGTAATCCGCCGGGAAATGCGACTTGAATTCGGCTTCGTGCTCGAACGGATAGTGCCACTGGGCCGCCGGCATGGCGCCCGAATCGAACCAGGCATCGATCACCTCGGGGACGCGGTGCATGGTCCCCTTGCACGACCGGCACCCCCACGTCAGCGCGTCGATGAACGGCTTGTGCGGATCGAAGTCGGGCGCGATGGGCCGCCCCGCGCGCGTCCCCAGCTCCTCGTAGGAGCCGATCACTTCGCGGTGCTCCCGCTCGCGGTCGCACTCCCACACGTTGAGCGGCGTGCCCCAGTAGCGGTCGCGGGAGATCGCCCAGTCGACGTTGTTGGCGAGCCATTCTCCGAAGCGCCCCGTCCCGATTTCGGCCGGGTGCCACTGCACCTGGGCGTTCGCCTCGAGCAGCCGCTGCTTGAACGCCGTGGTGCGGACGAACCACGAGCTGCGCGCGTAATAGATGAGCGGCGAATCGCAGCGCCAGCAGAACGGATAGGTGTGCGTGAGCGGGCGCGTCTCGAGCCAGTGTCCGTCGTGCTTGAGCCGCTCGATGATCGTGTGGTTGGTCCCCTTGTCGGTGACCAGCTTCCCCTCGATCTCCGGCCACGTGGTCCCCTGAAACGTGCCGTCGGCGGCGACGGGGTTGACGAACGCGAGCCCCTGCTGCTGGCCGACGGCGTAGTCGTCGGCCCCGAACGCCGGCGCCAGATGCACCAGGCCCGATCCGTCCTCGGCCGACACGAACTCGGCCGCCACCACGACCTGATGCTTCCCCTCGGGAGGGAACGCCACGACGTCGAGCGGCCGGCGGTACTGCTGGCCCACCAGCTCCCGCCCCTGGAACGTGCGCACCAGCTCGCCGTCGGTGAGCGCCTTCCCGTGCACATGGATGTCCCAGGCGCGCGCCGTCGCGGCGAGGTAGCGCCGCCGCTGGCCGTGGGCGTCGGGCAGCGCGTATTCGCCGTACTCGAGATCGGGATGCACCGCCACCGCGACGTTGGAGAGCAGCGTCCAGGGCGTCGTGGTCCACACCACCAGCTGGCCCTGGGGGTCGTCGGCCAGCGGGAAGGTCACGAACACCGAGTTGGTCTGCTCCTGGTCGTAGCCCAGGGCCAGCTCGTGGGAGGAGAGCGCCGTCCCGCAGCGCGGGCAATACGGCAGGACCTTGTGCCCGCGATAGAGGAAGCCGCGGTCGTGCAGCCGGCGCAGCAGCCACCAGACGGTCTCGATGTAGTCCTTGGTGTAGGTGATGTAGGGATGCTCGTAGTCCAGCCAGTAGGCGGTGCGCTCGG
>JBGPHP010000212.1:0-5141 GCA_041484445.1 Gemmatimonadota bacterium | reverse complement strand
GGACGCGGCGTCGCCTTCCCCGTCGCCGACACCGGTTGCTCCGGCCAGATGGCGGTGGCGAACTCCTCCATCGTTCCGAAGCGCTGCGCCGGCTCCTTTGCGAGGGCGCGCTGGATCGGGTCGGTAAGGAAGCGCGGGAGGTCCTGTCGCAGCTGCGAGACCCGTGGGGCCTCCTCGAAGATGTGCTTATAGAGGATGGTGTGGACTGAATCGCCGCTGAACGGCAGCGAGCCCGCGAGCAGCCGGTATCCCACCACACCCAGCGAGTACTGATCGGCGCGGCCGTCCACCGGCTGCCCCTTGGCCTGCTCGGGCGCCATGTAATGAGGCGTGCCGATGATCATCCCGGTGCCGGTGAGCCCGCTGGCGGACTGCAAGGCTTTGGAGATGCCGAAGTCGGTCAGCATGACGCGGCCGTCATGGTCGAACATGATGTTGGCCGGCTTCACATCGCGGTGCACCACGCCGCGCGAGTGCGCGTGCCCCAGGGCGCAGGCGGCTTCCCACAGGATCCGCTGTACGTAGTCGTAGCTCAGGGCCTCCTTCGATTCCAGCACGTCCTCGAGCGATGTGCCCGAGATGAACTTCATCACGAAGTAGTTGAGACCGTCCTCGCTCTCCACTCGGAAGATCGGGATGATGTTCTGGTGGTCGAGCTTGGCGGCCGTCTTCGCTTCCTGCTGGAACCGCTTGATGACCTGCGGATCGGTGGAGAAGTCCGGCGGCAGGACCTTGATCGCCACCTCGCGCTCGAGCGTCAAGTCGTGCGCCAGGAACACGGCGCCCATGCCGCCTTTGCCGAGCAGCCGCCGGATCTCGTACTTGCCCTGGACGAGGCGCTGCAGCCGGGCCTGGAGGATCTCCACCGGCCCGGACGACTGCGCGTCCACGCCGCCCCCCGTCTGGTCGGCTCCGCAGGCGAAGCAGAACCGGCTGTTATCGGGGAGCGTCGCGTGACACTTGACGCACTGCGTTACCGGCGTGGTAATAGCCGCCTCGGATCGGACGCGTTGATCGCCGGGGGGGGGGCCGCCGCCGCGCCCGGCCGCACCCAGCTATGCGGCTTCGCGGTGACGCGCGCGGGCGGCGCGGTTCCGGGCGGCGCGCAGTTGGTGCCTTTCCCGATGCACATCGAGTACACCGTCGGCTGCCCGGCGACGTCGACCACCAGCACGTAGTACTCCGCGGGGAACGCCCGCACGGTCACGGCCTCGTTCGACCCGATCGCCGTCGACGAGCCGAGGAAGAACCCCGACGAGTCGTACACGTACACGTCGATGTCGGACGGATCCACGCTGCCCTGGAGCCGCGACTTCGTCTGGATCGTGACCAGTGTGTCGCTCGCGAAGATCGACGAGTTGGCCCGGAACCGGTACATGTCCACGTCATACGGCGTGCTGATCGTCAGCAGGGAGTCGCCGAACGGTCCGACGCCGAACGGGAATGCGACGCCGACCTGGATCTGGCGTCGCGCCGTGCCGAGCGAGTCGAAGAAATTCGAATCCGCCTGGAAGCACATCGTGTTGTCTTCGAACCGGTCGGGCGGGATGTTCTTGTCGCCCCGCAGGTATCCCCGCACGGCGGTCAGCTCGTACCGTCCCTCGCGCGAATAGAACTGCAGGAAGTGCATCCGGTGGGCCGGCGACCTCTTGAACGACACGACGAACGTCGGCACGCGCGGCTGCGTCCCATAGAAGAAGCTGCGGCCGTTGGTGCAGGCCTGACGCCCGGGGGTGAAATACCATCCGGTCGGCGGGTTGTAACAGACCTGGACACTCGTGGGACCGCAGTTCAACAGGGAGTCGCTGATGAAGGCGAACGCGGTGTCGCCGAAGACATCGGAGTTCACCACGATCGACACCGGGGCGGAGTCGCTCTGATCGAAGCGTACCCAGTCGATGTCCTGGAACCCCGACGTCACGGGCTCGAATGCCAGCGCGGGGTTGAAGAACAGCACGGGCAACGGCGCGATCTGCTGCCGCAGCACTCCGGGCCCGTTGATGGGGATCACGCCCGGGGCGAGCGTGTCGGGCTCGAAGATGTCGCGCGGGTCGACCGTGATGGAGTCGGTGGTCGAGCCGAAGAATCCAGAGCCGAAGAAGAACGGCAGGTCGGTCGAGGACGGCGGCGGAACCCAGAATTCGTGCCGCTCGAGCCCGGTGAGGTTGCCGCTGAAGGACCCCAGATCCTCGATGAGGGACCCACTCCCCAGAGACCAGAAGAAGGTGAGGTGCACGCCGACGCCGTAGACGAGCAGCTTTTCGCCGTAGCGGACCGACCGGGGACGCACGCTGTCCACGATGAACGAGCCGGCGATGCGGACCTGGGTCGTCCCGGCGTTGGCCTGGTCGAACGCCACCGCCTGCGCGGTGATGGTCGCGAAGCCGTCGTTGATCCCCGTGACTTCAGCCGCGCCGTTCTGCGCGCCTGCCACGGTGGCGATGTTGCGATCGCTCGACGTCCAGGCGAGGTCCACGTTCGGCAACGGTTGCGTGTCGCCGGCGGCGGTGACGCGGAAGGCGAACGCGTACACCGAGTCGCGGTTGCCCTTGCCGATGATGCCCCGCACCGCCAGGCTGTCCGAGGGGCGGACCAGCACCTGGATGTCCTTGCTCTTGTCGGTGGGGACGGAACAGGAAACGAGGGCGACAGCCCACGCGGCGCCGAGCCCGAAGGCGCGAACGGGAAGACCCATGGTCGAGAATCCGTCGGTCAGATGGTCTATCAACCTACAGGCCAACGGGTTTCGTCGCCAGCTATGTCACAGCCGCCCGCGCCGTTTCAGCTCCAGGTACTTGTCCACGACGGCCTCGGCGGCCCGGGTCGGGGGAACATCCAGTACCAGCACCCCGGCCCGCCGCATGTGGGACAGCGCCTCCTCGCGCGAGCGCAGCAGCTCCTCCGCCGCGGCCTTGCGCCACGCGTCGCGCTCCGTGTCCGGCCGCAGGGTCGCCAGACCGTCCAGCTCCGGATTGCGCAGCGTCACCGCGAGCGGCAGGTGGCGGGGTCGGAGCGTCGCGAGGTTCGCGACCAGGGCCTCGGACGCGAAGCGATCGATCACGTCGGTGAAGACCACGGTGAGCGCTCGCTTGTGGTTGCGCGCCGCGAGGTAGCGGAACGCGCCGGGATAGTCGGGCTCCACCAGGGTCGGGATCACTTCGGCCAATACGTCCAACACCTGCTTCAAGCCGCGGCGACCACGCTGCGGCGTCACGAAGTGCTTCACGCCGTCCGCGAACACCATGACGCCGACGTTGTCGTCGTGTTGGGCGGCGGCATAGGCCAGCTCGAGCGCGGCTTGCACCACGTAGTCCATCCGCGCCACGCCCGCCACGTCGGCGGTCATCAGCCGGCCGGCGTCGAGCACCAGCAGCACGTGCTGGCGCCGCTCGGCCTCGAACTGGCGGGTGATCATCTTGCCGCGGCGGGCGGTCGCTTTCCAATCGATCAGCCGCGGATCGTCCCCCGGCACGAAGTCCCGCAGCGACTCGAACAGCCGCCCCTCGCCCAGACGGCGCAACGGCTGGCGGCCCAGCTCGCGGCGGCGCAGCGCCTGGGCCACGGCCGCGCGGCGCCGCAGCGTCGTGAGCGCGGGGTACACCCGCACGTCCCACGGCAACGTCAGCCGGCTGCGCCGCACGCCCAGCCCCAGGGGCCCGCCGCTGTCGATCGCGAACGCTCCGGCCGTCTCGTGCCCGCGGCGCACCGGCATCACGGCCAGCGCTTCGCTCGTCTCACCGCGCGCCGCCACCGCGATCGCGCGTGGAGCGAGCGTCCCGCCCAGCACGTCGGGCCGGATCTCGCGCACCCACAGCCGCGCGCGCCGCGATGCCGTGTTGCGCCACCGGTAGGTCACTTCCCCCGCCCGGCCAAGCGAAAAGGCGGGGGCCGCTTCGCGGCTGACGGTGATCTCGCTTCCCTCCCCCGAGAGCCGCGGCGCGAGCAGCGCGTCCAGCCATACCCCCGCGAGCAGGGCCGCGTCCGCCAGCAGCAGCAGGTCCAGCGCGGTTGGTATACGGTATCCCAGCAGCGCGATCGCGGCGGCCGCCGTGAGGAGTACCAGCGCGCGGCGGCTGAACAGCACGCCGGCGTAGGCCCCGATCACGTACCACAGGCCGATGAACGCCCCCGTCACGACCGTAAAGAGGAACAGCTCGCCTACGGTCACGCGGTCGGCACCTCGGTCTTGTCGAGGATGGCTTTCAACGCCGCGTCCGGCGTCACACCCTCGAGCTCCAGCTCGGGCGCGACGCTCACCCGGTGACGCAGTACCGCGGGGGCGAGGGTCTTCACGTCGTCGGGGACGACGTAGTCGCGCTCGTCCAGCATGGCCGCGGCACGCGAGGCCTTGAGGAGCGACACCCCCGCCCGCGGGCTGGCTCCCAGCGTGAGGGAAGCGGCCTCGCGCGTCGCACGGACCACGGCCGTGATGTAGGCGGTGATCTTCGGCTCCACCCGCACACGGTCCACGACGCCGCGCAGCGCTTCGAGACCCCGCGCATCGGTCACCTGGGAGACGCCGTAGGTCGCGGGCCGGTCCGCCTCGAACCCCTCCACGTACCGCGTGAGGATCCCCTGCTCCACCGCGGCCGCCGGGTAGCCGAACTGGGCTTTCACCATGAAGCGATCCAGCTCCGCCTCGGGCAACGGGTACGTCCCCTCGAACTCGATGGGGTTCTGGGTCGCGAATACCGTGAAGGTCGGCGACAGGGTATGGCTGATCCCGTCGACGGTCACGGTCCGCTCCTGCATCGCTTCGAGCAGGGCGGCCTGCGTCTTGGCCGGCGCCCGGTTGATCTCGTCCGCCAGCACGAGATCGGCGAACACCGGCCCGGGCCGGAACGTGAATTCGTGTCCTCCGGTGAGCATCGAGACGCCGGTGATGTCGGCCGGCATCAGATCCGGCGTGAATTGGATCCGCTGGAACCGCACGTCGAGCGCCAGCGCCAGGGTCCGGGCGAGCAACGTCTTGGCCGTGCCGGGTACGCCCTCCAGCAGCACGTGCCCCCGAGCCAGCAGGGCGACGAGCACTTCGCGCGTCGCCCCCTCCTGGCCCAGCACCACGTGATTCAGCGCTTCCAGGATGCGGCGGGCGTCGCCCGCGGACGCAGTTCCTCCCACACGTCCTCCACGGCTTGGGC
>JBGPHP010000211.1:0-5169 GCA_041484445.1 Gemmatimonadota bacterium | reverse complement strand
GACGACGCGTCGTCGACCGCGATGATCTCGAGCGGCAGCGGGAGCTCTCGCAGGCGCCGGGCCACGGCCTCCGCGGTGGCGGCTTCGTTGTAGGCCGGTCCGATGACGGAGAGCCGCAGTTCGGGGGTCGTGCTCATGCGGGGCGCTCCCCGACCGCGATGAGCGACTGCCCGACGCGCCACGGCAGCACCCGTTCCAGACGAAACAGCGGCACCAAGGCGTCGTACCAGTGCAGCGCTCCCCGCGGAATGATCTTCCGCCGGAGCACCCGGCCCGTGAACCACCAGCCGGGGACGCCGGCGAGATTGAAGTACTCGCGATGCCGCATCCGGAAACCCGCGGCGGCGTACTTGGTCTCGAGCTCAGCCGGCGTATAGCGGCGGAAGTGACCGAGCGCCCGGTCCAGCGTGCCGTAGATCGCGGGGAGCGCCGGCACCAGGAGCACGAGGCGGCCTCCCGGCTGCAGCAGCCGGCGCATGGTGTCGAGCGAGCGCCCGTCGTCCTGCACGTGCTCCAGCACGTTCAAGCAGATGATGGTATCGAGCCGCTCGCGCACCAGCGCTTCATCGAATGCCGGGAGCCGCAGCGGCACGATCGCCACCTGGGGCAGCCCGCCGAACCGCTCCTGCAACCGCTCGAGATAGTGGGGATCGGTGTCGGACAGTACCAGCCGCTCGCGGTCGGTCAGGAAGGCGGACATGCTGCCCACCCCCGCTCCGATTTCGAGGACCCGGCGTCCCACCCAGGGGAGGACGCGGTCCATCAGCCATCGGTTGTAGCGCGGGGCCGTGGTCGCGAGTCGCTCGAGGGTCTCGACACCGACCGTATCGAGCACCTCAGACCGGGGCATCACCCTCGTACCGGCTCAGCTTGCGATACAGCGTAGAGGGATCGATGCCGAGCACCTCGGCGGCCCGGCTCTTGTTGCCCCCTTCCGCCTGCAGCACCCACGCGATGTAGGCCCGTTCGACGGTGTCGAGGGTGGGGTTCTGGTGCACCCGCTCGGCGACCAGCGGCTCGACGCGTCGTTCGGTGACCTTGGTGGGCATCGAGGACAACGGAATCGCCTCGCCCTTGGTCAGGACCACCGCGCGCTCGAGCGCGTTCTCGAGCTCCCGGACGTTCCCGGGCCAGTCATAGACCAGCACGGCGTCGATGGCCTCCGGAGCCAGGTGCCGGACCGGTGTCCCCTTCTCCTTCGCGATGCGCTCGAGAAAGGCATTGATGAAGATCTCGATGTCGTCGCGGCGCTCGCGCAGCGGCGGCAGATGGATGGCGATGACGTTGAGGCGGTAGTACAGGTCGGTGCGGAACCGGCCCTGCTTGATCTCATCGTCGAGGTCGCGGTTGGTCGCCGCCACGACCCGGACGTCCACCGGGATCGCCTCGGTGCCGCCCACGGGGATCGCCTCGCGCTCCTGGAGCACGCGTAGCAGCTTGACCTGGGTGGCCGGGGACATCTCCCCGATCTCGTCCAGGAAGAACGTCCCACCGCGCGCCGCGGCGAACAGTCCCTGCTTGTCCCGGACCGCGCCGGTGAACGAGCCCTTCACGTGGCCGAACAGCTCCGACTCGAGCAGACTCTCGGGGAGCGCGCCGCAGTTGAGGGACATGAAAGGCCCCTCGTTACGGGACGACAGATCGTGGATGTAGCGCGCGATCACTTCTTTCCCGGTGCCCGACTCGCCCTGGATCAGCACCGTGCTCTCCGTGGGCGCGACCTGCTCGGCCAACCGCAGCACGTCGGCGAAGATGCGCGACTTGCCCAGGGGTTTCTCGAACCGCGACCGCTCGCGCCGGCGGATCTCCTGCTTGAGCTGCTTGTTCTCGGCCCGCAACTGCCGGTGCTCGGCCGCGCGGCGGCAGATCGCGACGAGGTCGTCGTTGGAAAACGGCTTCTGGATGTAGTAGAACGCGCCCTCATTCACCGCCTGGATCGCCGACTGCAGCGACGCCTGCGCGGTCATGAGGATGACCGGCGTTTCCGGATCCTGCACGCGCACCGCCGTGAGAATGTCGATGCCGCTGATTTGCGGCATGCGCACGTCGGTGAGCACGATATCCGGTGCCGCGTTCTTGAGCAGCTCCAGGCCGGCCTTCCCGCCCTGGGCCGTGAGCACCTCGAAGCCTTCGTTCTTGAGCAAGATCCGGAGCGTATCGAGGATGGCGGACTCGTCGTCCACGATCAGGAGCGTGGGCGCGACTGGGGCGCTCGTCATGCGGCCTCTTCCTTCCGGCGCGCGGCCGGGAAATACACGGTGAACGTGGTACCGTGACCCGGCGTGGAGTCCACCAGCACCATGCCCCGGTGGGCGACGACGGCGCGCTGGACGATGGCGAGCCCGAGCCCGGTGCCGCCGGGGCGTCCGGTGACGAACGGCTCGAACAGCCGCTCGCGCACGGCTTCCGGGATCCCCGGTCCGTTATCGGTCACGCGCAGCGCGACCGGGTTTTCCACGGTCAACCCCGCGGGAACCTCCTCGGGCGCCAGCCGGCCCGTGAAGATCACCACCCGGGCCCCCGGGCCGGTCGCCTGAACGGCGTTGAGCACCAGATTGGACACGACCCGGTGCAACAGATCTTCGTCCCCCTCCATGGGGGTGGGCCCGCCCGCGAACTCGATCTTCACGTCGGGGGGGCAATCGGGGTGCTGACGCACCAGTCGGACGGCAGCGCCGGCGACCGTCCGCAAGTCCACCGCGCGGTATTCGGTGACCCGGACGCGGGAGAAATCCAGAAACTCCGAAAGCAACCGGCTGAGGCGGTCACTCTCGCGCACGATGAGGTTCGCGAGAAACTTCTCGTCCGGGTTCGTGCGGGTGGAACGGGACAGCTGCTCCACCGAGGAACGGATCGACGCGAGCGGATTCTTGATCTCGTGGGCCAGGCTGGCGGACAGCTCGGCGACGGCTTCGAGGCGTTCGGCGCGCAGGTGCAGCTCTTCCAGGCGCTTGGAGTCGGAGATGTCGGTGAAGATGGCGGTGACGCGCGGCGGCAGGCCGCCCGTGCTGGCGATGGTGGTCGTCGTGAGACCGACCGGAAAGCTCCGGTCGTCGCGGCGTACGGTGGCCTCCACGCGCATGAGCCGGATGCCGCGGCGGGCCGTGGCCGCCACCGCGGCCCAGAATTCCGGGCTGGTACGCGCCAGCTCCGGCAAAAACGCGCGGCCCAGCCAGTCCTTGGCGCGGAACGTGAGGATCTGCTCCGCCGCCGGATTGGCGAACAGCAGTTTCCCGTCCGCATCCACCGTGAGCACGCCGCTGGCGAGGTTGTGCAAAACGTCGCTCGCCTCGAGCCGGGCCTGCCGCAGCTCGACCGCGAGCGCTTCGTGCTCCGCGGTCATCACCTTGATGCGCGAGGCGAAGTAGGCCGGGACGGCGGCCACGACCGCGAACAGGCCGAGCTGGATCCACAGCGTGCCGTTCACAGCGGCGTGATGCCCCCACAACAGATCGGCGAGGTAGGCGAGACCGGCGAGCGCCGTGATGAGCGCCGTGCTGGCGGGCGGCATCAACACCGCCGTCACCGCGATCACGGGGACGTAGAGGCTCTGGAAGTCGCTGTCGGGCCCGCCCGTGACGTGGACGACGGCCGTCACGAGCGCGACGTCGTACAGCGCCTGGAGGTAGAGGAAGGTGCGACCCGGCACGCGGTCGCGGACGTGGCTGTACCAGTACGAGGCGCTGGTGAAGGCCAGCGTGGCGAACAGCAGGATCGACGTGACGAGGAGGTCGAGCGGCGCGACGACTTTGACGCGCAACGCGGCGCTGAGGTAGATCGCGATCGCCACCGAGAAGCGCCACAGGTACATCAGACGCAGCAGGGCACGCGGGCCCGGCATGGCGGACGCTTTGGATGACCTACCGAACCAGCGCATCCAACCTCATTTGTTCCAAGGAGTTACGCCGGCAGCAGGCGATACGGCATGCCGTCATGGGCTGTGGGGCCCGTAAGTATTGGTCTCGCTCTGGCAGAATGCAAGAAGCGACGAGGGCCTCCCAACCGGGGAGGCCCTCGTTCCGCGACGCAGGCGACGATCACTGCACCGCGTTCACCATGTCGAAGATCGGCAGGTACATCGCCACCACCATGCCGCCCACGATCACGCCCAGCACGACGATCATGATCGGCTCCATGAGGGAGAGCAGCGTCCCGACCGCGGCGTCCACCTCCTCGTCATAGAAGTCCGCGATTTTCGAGAGCATCTCGTCGAGGCCGCCGGTTTGCTCGCCCACCGCGATCATCGAGATGACCATCGGCGGGAACACCTTGGAGCGCTGCAGCGGCGCGGAAATGGTGTCGCCGCCCGCGATGGACTGGCGCGATTCCATCACCGCGTTGTGAATCACCATGTTGCCCGCGGTGCGCGCCGTGATCTCGAGACCGTCGAGAATGGAGACGCCCGAGGAGATCAGCGTGCCCAGCGTGCGGGTGAAGCGGGAGACGGCGGACTTGCGGAGCAGGTCGCCCAGCACCGGGAAGCGCAGCAGGAACCGGTCGATCTGGAGACGGCCGCCGGGAGTCTTGTAGTAGCGCATGATGCCGAACACGCTCACCACGACGACCCCGATCATGGCCCACCAGTAGTGCTTGAGCAGGTTGGAGAGGCCGATCACGACCCGCGTGGGAAGCGGCAGCACCAGGTTCACCGACGCGAACATGCTCTGGAACGTCGGGATGACGAAGATCAACAGCACCGTCACGGCGATCGCGGCGACCGACATGATCACCGCCGGGTAGACCATCGCCCCCTTCACCTTCCGGATGATGGCGTCGTTCTTCTCCAGGAACTGGGCCAGGCGCTGCAGGATGGTGTCGAGGATACCGCCGGCCTCGCCCGCCGCCACCATGTTCACGTAGAGATCGGAGAACGCCCGGGGATGCTTGCGCAGCGCGTCGGCCAGGGTCTGGCCGCTCTCCACATCGTAGACGACCTGGCGGGTGACGTCGGCCAGGACCTTGTTCTCGGTCTGCTGGGCCAGGATGTCGAGCGCCTGGACCAGCGGCAGTCCGGCATTGATCATCGTGGCGAACTGGCGCGTAAAGACCACGACGTCCCGGGTCTTCACCCCCGGCTTGAAGAAATTGCCGAACGACACCGCTTGGGGCGCCTGCCGCACCTGCACCACCACGAGGCGGTTCTTGCGCAGGTGGGCGATGACGTCGTCT
>JBGPHP010000210.1:0-5187 GCA_041484445.1 Gemmatimonadota bacterium | reverse complement strand
TCGGCGGTCGCGTTGGCCCGCTCGTGTCCCACGCGATCTACCAGGAAGTCGATGCACTGCTGCGGGGTCCAGCTCCCCAGGTGGAAGCTGAGCGAGAAGATGATCCGCGCGGCGCGGTGCATGCGCCAGAACAGCATGCCGATGCGATCTTCGGGCCCGCGCGGGAATCCCATGTCCCACAGCAGCGTTTCCCAGTAGAACGCGTTGCCTTCGACCCAGAACGGTGTCTCGAACGCCTCGCGCTGCGGATTGTAGCGCTCGGTCATGAAGCCCTGCAGCTCGTGGCCCGGGATCAGCTCGTGGAACACGGTGGCGCGCGCGAAGTGCACGTTGTTGCCGCGCATGCTCATCAGCTTGTCCGCCTCGTCCATCGCGTCGGTGGGATAGGACACGAGGATCACTTCTCCCCCGAGGAAGAACGGGCTCTCCTTCTGCCGCGCGGGCGACAACATCTCCATGCGCCACAGGTCGTGGGCCAGCGGCGGGACGGTCACCAGGTCGTGCTGGACGACGAACTGCTCCGCTTCGCGCTCGAGATCGCGCACCAGCGCGGGTTGCGCACCGGGGGCGACGTGATCCTGCTTGACGCGCTCCAACGCGGCGCGCCAATCGTCGCCCAGGCCCATCTCCCGCGCCGCTTTCTTCAGCTCCCCTTCGCACCAGGCAAACTCCCGCTGCGCGATGGCGAGCAGCTCCTCGGGCGTATAGGCGATCATCTCCTGCTGCAGGTCTTCGAGCACCGCCGCCCGGCCGATCGGCCGGCCCACGATCGGCTCGTCGTCGCCCGGCTTCACGCCCACGACCCGCTCGCGCAGCACCTTCACGTAGCGGTCGAGCGCGGAATCGGCTTTCTGGTAGGACACGCTCGCCCACCAGGTGAACAGCGGATCGTAGCCGTCGGAGAATTTGAACCAACCCGACAGCGTCTCGCGCAGCGAGCCCAGCACCGCCGCCGTGTGGTAGGCCACGAGCTTCGAGGGTTTCAGGGCACTGCGCGCCGTGTCGCCGTTGGCCCCCGCCTCCACGCCGACGCGCAGGCGCGTGACCTCGTCGGCGAGCCAGGCGAGTGTGCGGCCGGCGCGCTCGGGATCCACCGTGACCAGGCGCCGCCGGGCGTCCGCCAGCGCCAGGATCGTATCGGCGAACGGCACGAGGGGCGCCACCTCCGCGAGGCGCTGCTCTTCGCGCCCCAGCAGCTGCCGCTCGTGCACCAGCCGGGCGCGCAGCAGGATCCAGTCCACGCGTCCGTCCGGCCCGAGACCGGCGTAGTCGATGGAATCGGTCCGGGCGAGCCACGCATCGAGGAATCCGCGTGCGGCCGCGCGTCGCTCGACGGAGAACGCCGTGTCATAGCGGCGCAGCAGAGCGCGCCAGTCGGCGCTGAAGCGCTCGACGGCATCGCGCAGCTCGCTCGCGGAAGCGCGCGGCGGCGGCACGAGCGCCGGCACCCACGCCGCGCCCGCTTGGGGGGACTGAGCGGCGGCGGGTCCCGCGCTGAGCGAGGCAACGAGTCCGAGCACGAACAATCGCGAGCGCAAGGGTTCCTCCGAGGAAGGCTGGAGGCCAAGATCGGGGCGCGTGGGCCCCGTCGCAACCCAAGGTTATGTTTCGCGCACTTCTTTCACCACGATGAGGGAACCGTGAGGGTCGCACCGCTCCTGGCCGCGCTCACCTGCTCCGCCGCCGCGCTGGCGGCCCAACAGCCCGTCCCCCTGGGATTCCGCATCGCCGACTCGGCGGCGCAGCAGGCGTTCGAAGCCCAGCTGCTCGCCGTCCCCGACACCGAGAGTCCGCGGGCGCTGACGCAGGATCTGTCCGCGCACCCGCACATGGCGGGCACCGCGGCGCAAGCGGCGACGCGCGACTACGTGATCGAGCGGCTGCGCGGGTGGGGGCTCGCGACCTGGGTCAAGGCGTACGACGTGTACATCCCCGCGGTCGATACGGTGGAGGCGTGGCTCGTGCTGCAGCCCGGCCGGCCGCCTCAGCGCCTGGTGCTCGCCGAGCCCGCGGTACCCAACAATCCCGTCACCGCGGGACCGCAGATCCCGCCGTTCAACGGCTATACCGCCGACGGCGACGTCACCGCCGAGGTCGTGTACGCCAACTACGGGTTGATCGAGGACTACAAGACGCTCGACTCCCTGGGCGTCAGCGTGCGGGGCAAGATCGTCCTCGCGCGCTACGGGCGGTCGTTTCGCGGCATCAAGGCGCGTGAGGCGGAGCGGCACGGCGCCGTCGGGTTGATCCTGTACTCGGATCCGCAGGACGACGGCTATTTCCGGGGCGACGTGTACCCGCACGGGCCGATGCGGCCGGCGGGGGGAATCCAGCGCGGCAGCATCCTCAACATGGACGGCGACCCCACGACCCCGGGGTACGCCAGCGTCGCCGGCGCGCGGCGCCGGCCGGAAGACTCGCTGCCGGTGCCGCACATCCCCGTGATCCCGATGAGCTACGGCAACGCCCAGCGCTTTCTCGCGACGCTGGGCGGGGCGGGCGTGCCGGCCAGCTGGCAGGGCGCGCTGCCGTTCCACTATCACGTGGGGCCGGGGCGGGCGCAGGCGCGGCTGAAAGTCCGCCGCGAGCACGGGGCGCGCGCGCTGCACACGATCTGGGACACGTTCGGCATGATCCGCGGCGCCGAGTTCCCCGACGAGTGGATCGTCGTGGGCGGGCATCGCGACGCGTGGAGCCCGGGGGCCGCCGACAACATCAGCGGCACGGTCACCGTGATGGAAGCGGCCCGGGCGTTCGCCGAACTGGCGCGGCGCGGCGTGCGCCCCGCCCGCACCATCGTGTTCGCCACCTGGGACGCGGAGGAATGGGGGCTCATCGGTTCGACCGAGTGGGTCGAGGAAATGGCCGACAGTCTACGCGCGCGGGTCGTGGCATACGTGAACGAGGACGACATCACCGAAGGTCCGACGTTCGGCGGCGGCGGCTCGCCGTCCCTCAAGCGCCTGATCCGGGAGGCGACGCGGGTGGTGGCGGACCCGGTGGGCCCCGGGACCGTGTACGACGTCTGGCTCAAGCGGGTGAAGGGGGACTCGACGGCGCTGGCGCTGGGCAATTTTGGCGGCGGATCGGATTTCGCGGGCTTCTACCATCACTTGGGGATCCCCGCGGCCGGGATCGGATTCAGCGGACCGACGGGCGTGTACCACTCGATGTACGACTCGTACGATTGGATGAACCGGTACGGCGACCGCGGCTGGCGCGAGCATCAGGCGGCGGCGCGGCTCGTCGGCGTGCTGCTCGCGCGCCTGGCGAACGCCCGCGTCGTGCCGCTCGACTATGTCGGGTGGGGCAACGAGATGACGCGGCTCGTGGGGCAGCTCGACAGCGCCATCGCCAAGCGCGGGTGGACGGTGCAGACCCAGGGGCTGAAGGATGCGCTGTCGCGGTTCACGGCGACGGCCGCGGGTTTCGCGGCGGCGCGTGACAGCGCGCTCGGCGCTTCCGCAGACCGCCCGTGGGCGCGTGTGAACGCCGCCCTGATGCAGGTCGAGCGCCGCTTCACTCGGCCCGAGGGATTGGTGAGCGACGGGTGGTTCAAAAGCCTGCAGTTCGCCTCGGACCTGGACAACGGCTACGCCACGCTCGCCTTCCCGACGGTGAGTGAGGCGGTCCGCTACGCCGACGCAGCGACGGCCGAACGGGAGCTGGCCGACCTGGTGACGCGGCTCGAGACATCGAGGGCTGCGCTGGAGGAGGCAACGGCGGCGCTACAGTAGAAGGACGCCCGTCGAGGACGTAAGTTGAGGGAAAGCCATGGCGCGAGCGTGGCGGAACTGGCAGACGCGCAGGACTTAGGATTCCGTAGGCTACGGTGTGGCATGACGCGTTAAAGCGCAGAATGTGCTACTGCTGTGCTAATGAAGTGGGGGACTCATGGCGAGCGCATACGCAGCGGAGAAGCTTAGAGCTGAGTGGAGGCGTCAGGTCCGCAGGTTCGAGGCGTTGTGGAGAGCAGAGCGCGCAAAACGGCTGCGCGATATCCGGCACCTCGATGCGTTCCTGAAAAAAATGAAGCGGCTCAAGCCAAATGACCTACGCGCGTTTCGACTCGCGGTCTCTACGCTGCGAAAGAGAGTGCAGTAGCCCTAGCGCTCGGGTGGCGGAATGGCAGACGCGCTGGCCTTAGGAGCCAGTGCCCGCAAGGGCGTGGAGGTTCGACTCCTCTCCCGAGCACCTACGATCTGTGGGGCAACCCGTGGGGGTTCGACTCCCTCCGGTCGCACTGACGCTGCACCCCTGGCCGTCGTGCTACTGCCCGGACCGCCCGCCCGTCAGAAACCGACCGGCAACCGGTAACTCGCCCCCACCGAATACGTGACATCGAACATCGTCCGGTGATAGCCGGCCGTGTTCCACCGGTAGGTCAGCCCCTTCAGCTCGCCGAACACTTCGACGCGCGAGCGCGGGATGCCGTAGAACACCCCGCCGCCGTACATCAGCGCCGGCCGCGTGAACGGCTTGAACTGATCGACGCCGAGCTGATCGACCGACACCGCCCCGACGCCACCGAACACGAACGGCGCGATCCCGATCGACAGCGGGTAGCGGCCTTCCAGGTGCGCACCGTAGAAGAACCGGTTCACGTTGGTGCCGGCGAACCCGGTGCTGCCCTGCGTCGGATTGCGGGTGAAGGTGAAATCGGTGTGGACGGCCCAGTACTCGTTCAGCTGCAGGCCGACGCTGGCGCCCAGGTCGTAGCCGGGCATGAACCACACCGAAGGGTTCTTTTGCAGATCGGCGAGGTGGTCAGCCCCGCCGCCGTAGATACTGAAGATCACCGACCGCTGCTGCGCCCGCGCCGGGGCGGCGAGCGCCACGACGGCCGCCGCCACGGTCGCGATTCTAATGAAGAGCTTCATAGGATTCCCCCTCTAGCCGGATGGATATTCGGGTCCGCACAGAGCCTATGGCAGCAGGGCTGAAGCGATCATGAGGGGAATGTGATGACTGCTTGACGCTCGCTCGCCCGCGGCCTCTATTGCACCGTCCATGCTCGCTCCCTGGCATACCCTGCTCGACATCGCCCTCCGCACGAGCATCGTCTACCTCGCGCTGGTGATCGGCATTCGACTCACCGGCAAGCGCCAGCTGGGCCAGTTGTCGGCGTTCGACCTCGTGCTGCTGCTGATCATCGCCAATGCCGTCCAGAACGCGATGGTGGGCCCC
>JBGPHP010000209.1:0-5238 GCA_041484445.1 Gemmatimonadota bacterium | reverse complement strand
TGAGCCGCTGCCCCGAGGCGATCATGGCATCGGTGAGGGCCGCGAGCTCCGAGCGATCGAGCCCGCGCCACATGACGGCCATGAGGAGCGCGGACATCTGGTAGTCGGGAATTCGGCCGGCGGTGTAGCCGGCCACCAGCGCCGACCATTCCTCCGCCGTGAGCGCGCCGCCGTCCCGCTTGCGCTCGATCAAAGGGACCACCAACATTAGGCACCACCTCCCTGCGAATTGCGATGCGCACCACCGCGCCCCTCGCCACACTCGTCTTGTTCGTCGCGCCCCTCGCGGCGCAGGTCACGATCGCCCAACACGTCGCGCTGGGGGACAGCGCTCGCGCCGCGTTGCACTCCGAGGAGGCACTCCGGCACTATCAGGCGGCCGTCGAGCTCATCCAGCGGGAGATCGGCCCCCAGCTCCAGCAAGTCGCCGGCGTGCACCCGATCAACCCGCAATTCTCCGAAGCCTATTGGAAATCGGCCCGGGAGATCGCGGACGTCGCCAAGCAGCTGCTGGGCGATTCCCTCAAACAGCGGCGCGACAGCCTGTACTCGCTGGGCCGGACCTGGGCGGAGCAGTCCATCCTGTTCGACTCCGCCAGCGCCGACGCCCATTTCTCCCTGGCCCTGGTGCTCGGGCGACTGTCGCGCACGCGCGGGGGCAAGGAGCGCGTGCGGTTCGCCAAGATCATCTACGACGAGGCCGCCCGGGCCGTCCAGCTCGATCCCCGCCACGACGGCGCCTACCATATCCTCGGGATCTGGAACGCCGAGGTGAAACGGTTGTCGGGCTTCACGCGCTTCTTCGCCAAGACGCTGTTCGGCGCCGGGTTCATGGACCGCGCCACCTGGGACAGCGCCGTCGCCAATATGGAGCGCGCGGTTTCCCTGAATCCGCAGCACGTCTATCACCGGCTCGAGCTGGCCGGCGTGTATGTGGACGTCGGCCAACCCGCCAAAGCGATGGAGCAGCTGGAAGCCATCGAGCAGCTGCCGGTGGGCGATCCGATGGACCCGTACTACAAGCGCGTCGCGGCGGAGGCACTGACGGAGCTGAAGAACGGGAAGACCGACAACGCGCAGAACCGGTTGCGCAAAGGTTAACGCCGCCCGCCACGTCCCTCACGCATCGCCCGCTCGACGTCCCCGGTGGTCCGCGGCGCCCCGGCCGACAGCCACTCGCCGCCCGTGGGCGTGACCAGCACATCGTCCTCGATCCGTACGCCGAGCGCCTCGTCGGGTAGGTAGATCCCCGGCTCCAGGGTGAACACCATGCCGGGAGCGAGCGGCGTGGAGTAGTCGCCGACATCGTGCACGTCCATGCCGATCCAATGACCCAACCCGTGGATGAAGTAGGCGTCGCACGACTTGTCGCCGCACACCGAGCCGGAATGCGTGCGCATGTAGCTGCGGGCGATGCTGTCGAGCGTCGCCAGCCGCACGCCCGGCTGCACGGCGTCGAACGCGGCCTGCTGGGTGGCGAGCACCAGATCGTAGACCGCCTTTTGGCGCGAGGTGAATCTCCCGTTCACGGGCCACGTCCGCGTGACGTCGGCCGTGTACTGCCCGTACTCGGCGGCCGCATCGACGACCATCAGCTCCCCGTCCTGGGCACGGCGCCGGTTGGTGTCGTAGTGCAGTGTCGTCCCATTCGGGCCGCTGCCCACGATGGACGGGTAGCCGAGTCGGTCGGCCCCCTGACGCCGCACCTCACCCTCGAACGCCGCCTCGACCTCGTACTCGAAGATCCCGGGCCGCGCCGCTCGCATCGCGGCCAGGTGCCCCAGGACGCTGATGTTCACCGCCAGGCGGAGCCGGGCGATCTCATCCGCATCCTTCACGAGACGCAGCGAGTCCACGATCGGCCGCAGGTTGCGGACGTCGCGGCCCGCGGTGGCGAGGTCGAGCAGGCGGCGCTCGTCTTTTGTCGTGACGTCGAGCGGGAGATAGAGCGGGCCCCGCGCCCGGACCTGGGCGACCCGGAGGCGCCGCTCGAGCGAGTCGGTCGGCAGGACGGTGCCGATGCCGGTGAGCCGGGCGGCGGAGCTGTCGGGCCCCAGGCGCACCCCGGTCCAGTGCTCCTGCGTCGGGTTGCGCGCCGGTAGGAAGAGGATCGCATCGGTCGAGTCCGGGCCCCGCGCGCTCAGGAGCAGCCAGGCGTCCTCCGCCTCGAGCTCGGTGAAATAGAAGAAGGTGTTGTGCTGGCGGAAGTCATTGTCCTGGACATAGTCGGTTTCCAGGTCGCGCTCGTGCGCCGCCGGAATCAGCACCACGCCGCGCCCGATCCGGGTCAGGAGCGCGCGGCGGCGCGCCGCGGTGGCGGTCGTGTCGATCGGCCGGCCCATCCCGGGCAGGCTGGGCACCACGCGCCCGGCCCCCAGGGGGCCGGCCGAGAGGGCCGGGGCGGAGCGGTCCTGCGCGCCGAGGACATGGGCGGCGACGCAGAGGAGGGCGAGAACGCGCATGGCGACGAAGCTACCGCGGCCGGAAACCCCCGGCAACTTGACGCACGGCGCGCGCGGTCGCCATTGTATGCGGCATGACCATCTCATCGGCCCTCACCCACGCCGAAGCCGAGCGTCTGGCCGCACGCATCGCCGAGCTGGAGCACGAGCGCAAGCACCTGCTCGCCGTCATCGAGATTCTGAAGGAGATCTCGGGCTCGCTGCATTTCATCGACATCCTCCAGTCGATCGCGCGAAAGCTGGGTGAGTCGTTCGGCCTGGACCGCTGCTCGATCTTCCTCTCCGAGCGGGGCGGGACGCACGTCCGCCTGGTGGCGTCCTACGAGGACCCGACCATCCGCAATCACCTCGTGGATCTCGAGCGCTATCCGGAGCTGAAGCGCGCGATCCATCACGGTGAAACGGTGTTCATTCCGGACGCGATGACCGACCCCACCTTGAAGCACGTGAAGAACGAGCTGTCCAGCCGGCGGGTGAAATCGATCACGGTGGTCCCGATCAATTGGCGCGGCGTGGCGATCGGGGCGATTTTCCTGCGCACCTTCCGCGACGGCCCGACCTTCTCCGACGCCGACGTGCGGTTCGTGCAGGTGGTGGCGTCCCTCACGGCCCAGGCGTTGCGCAACGCCCACCGCTACGAGCGTCTGGCGCAGCGCCAGGCGGAGACGGGCGAGGTAATGCGGCGCATGGAGCTGGAGCGCACGGCGTTGCTGTCGTTCCTGCGGCGTCTGATGGAAACCTTCGGGCGCCAGGATGGTGCGTGGGGTGAAGGGCTGCTCCCCAAGGCGAGCGCCGAGGAGCTGGACCGGCTGGTGGGTGTCGCCCTCGCGGTGATCCAAGAAGAAGCCAGCGGCCAGTGACCCCCGCGGCGCGCGCCGCCGAGCTCCGGCGGCTGCTCGAGCGGGCGAATCACGCGTACTACGTACTCGATCGTCCCGAGATGTCGGACGCCGAGTACGACCGGCTGTTCCAGGAGCTGCAGGCGCTCGAGGCCGCGCATCCCGAGCTGCGGACCGCCGACTCCCCCACCCACCGCATCGGAGCCGAGCCGTCCCCCGCCTTCAAGAAGCACCGCCACCTCGTGCCGATGCTGTCGCTCGCCAATGCCTTCGATGAAGCGCAGCTCACCGCGTGGGAGGAGCGCAACGCGCGCCTGGTCGCCGAGGTGGTCGAGGGCGGCTACACCCTCGAGGTGAAGATCGATGGTGCCGCGGTCAGCCTCACCTACGTCGACGGCGCGCTCGTCACCGGAGCCACGCGCGGCAACGGCGTGGAGGGCGAGGATGTGACCCCCAATCTGAAGACGGTCCTCGACCTGCCGCTGCGTCTCCAGGGCTCGGGGTGGCCCCAGCACATGGAGGTGCGCGGCGAGGTGTATCTGTCCAAGAGCCAGTTCGAGCGCGTCAACAAGGATCGCGCCAAGGCCGACGAGCCGTTGTTCGCCAACCCGCGCAATGCCGCCGCGGGCGCGTTGCGCCAGCTGGATGCGAAGATCACCCGCTCCCGCGGCCTGCGCGTCTTCTGCTTTCACGTCGAGGCCCAGCGCCAGAAGCTGCCGTTCGACACCCAACACGGCTTGCTGCAGCAGCTCTCCGCCTGGGGATTCCCGGTGGAGCCGCACCACCAGCTCGTAGCGGACCTCGCGGCGGCACACCAGGCCATCGCCAGGCTGGAGCAGCGCCTGCCAAGACTGGACTACGGCGCCGACGGCGTCGTCGTCAAGGTGAACCGGCTGGTACTGCACGCGGAGCTCGGCACGGTCGGGGGCCGCGAGCCACGCTGGGCGATCGCGCGCAAGTTCGCTCCCGAGGTGGCGGTCACCACGCTGCGCGAGATTCTGGTCAACGTCGGGCGCACCGGCGCCCTGACGCCGTACGCGGTGCTCGAGCCGGTCGGCATCGGCGGGGTGATTGTTTCGACCGTCACACTGCACAACTTCGATCAGATCCGGGCGAAGGACGTGCGTGTCGGAGACCTCGTGGAGGTCACACGGGCCGGCGAGGTGATCCCGCAGATCCTGGGACCGGTGATCAAGAAGGGCAAGCGCCGCCGGCCGCCGTACAAACCGCCCGGGCGGTGCCCAATCTGCAAATCCAAAGTCGAGCACCCGCAGGACGAGGTGATCGCGTACTGCCCGAACGTGTCGTGCCCCGGACGCATCCTCGAAGGGATCGTGCACTTCGCCTCGCGCGGGGCGATGGACATCCGCGGCCTGGGATACGAGCGCGTGCGGGCGTTGCTCGACGCGAAGCTGATCGCCGACGTCGCAGACCTGTACGACCGCAAGAAGGTCAACCTGCTGCCGCTCCTCTCCCTCGAAGGCTTCGCCGAGAAATCCGGCCGGCAGCTGGTGGACGCGATCGACGCCTCCAAGCGGCAGCCGTTGTCGACCCTGCTCTATGCCCTGGGGATCCGGCACGTGGGCGCACAGGGGGCGCGGCTCCTGGCGCGCCACTTCGGCGCGATGGCGAAGCTCGCCAAAGCGACGGCCGAAGACATCGGGGCGATCCGCGGCGTGGGGCCCGCGATCGCCGAAGCCGTGGCCGGTTTCTTCGCCACGCCCGCCAACCGCAAACTGATCGAGCGCCTCGGCAAGCTCGGGGTCAACATGAAGGAGCCGCAGAGCACGGCCGGCGGCTCCGCCTCCCTGGCCGGACAGACCTATGTGATCACGGGGACCTTGCCCACGCTGTCGCGCGACGCCGCCATCACGATCCTACAGGAAGCGGGCTACGCTTCGGGTGAGGGCGTGTACCAGGCGCTGTGTGGCTGGCTC
>JBGPHP010000208.1:0-5239 GCA_041484445.1 Gemmatimonadota bacterium | reverse complement strand
TGAGTCGCTTGAGCGAGGCCTCGGCGACCTGCCTGATGTGCTCCGGCCGACTGTCCAGGCCCAGCTGCTCCCCCTTGGGACCAAGTTTGAAGCCGAATTTGGTGGCGATCACCACCTGACCACGGAACGGAGCGAGCGCTTCGCCCACGAGCTCTTCGTTTGTGAGCGGGCCGTACGCTTCAGCGGTGTCGAAGAACGTGACGCCGCGCTCGACGGCCGACCGAATCAGGGAGATCATTTCCTGCTTTCCTGCAGCCGGACCGTAGCCATAGCTCATTCCCATGCAGCCGAGCCCGAGCGCCGACACTTCCAGGTTGCTCTTTCCGAGTTTGCGCTTCCGCATTGTTCCCCCTGAGGTCTTCCTTGCTCGTGCGGTCATCGGGCCTGGTATTGCGCGTCGCTGACCTTCTTCTCGCATGCGTCCAGCACCCATTCCACTGGGACGGTAGCCTGGCTGGGTAGGCCTCGCTTGCCAGCTCGACTGGCATGCGGCGCCGGCCAGACGGGCGAACCCCTCCATGTCGAGGTCAGCGGCGCTCACAGCTTCAGCTCCCATGTTTGGCCAATCAAATCCTGGCCAAAGCCGTGGTGGGGTTCCTCGGCGGTCAGCTGATAGCCCGCGTGCTCGTAGATGCGCCGCGCGGCGTGCAGCACGCTGTTGGTCCACAGCACGATCTTGCGGTATCCGACCTCGCGGGCGAAGCGCGTGCACTCGCCCACGAGGCGACCCCCGATCCCCAGACCACGCGCCCCGGCCTCGACGTGCAGCAAGCGCAGTTGGGCAACAGTAGACGACTTCGTTACGAGGAACACCGCCCCGACCCTCGCGCCATCCCTCTCAGCGATCCAGCAACGTTCCCGCTCGGGGTCGAACCGGCGAACCCTCCGGGGCGATCCAGCCACGCTCCTCCACGAGATCGCGTTGCATGTAACCCGCCAGCGCGATCGGTCCGCCGAACCCCAGGGTCCCGAGCCTCAGGAAGTAGAGGGCGAACTGCCGGATCGTGCAACGGGACGGCGCCGCCGTGGTTGCCGCAGCGTTGTACATAACGCTCATCGCTTGCCACGTAGCCGGGTGCGGCCCTGCGGCTCGCTGGCAAACGACTGGTAGAGGTTGTCGAACACTACCGCGCCACGCCGAAGCCGGGTCATGTCGACGGCGTGCTTTCGCGCGATTCCGGCAAGCAGGCGTTCGACGCCGGGCGTCTCCGCGCGGCTAAACTTCGTGTCCTTACAGTCGATGTCGTGCACGATCTCGCCGATAGTGCGGAGGGCCGGATCGCGCAACCGGAAGCGACGGACAAGCGTCTCGAAGGTGCAGCGGTCCCCTTCGTGCGTGTACTCCGCCTCGAACATGTCGAAGCGCAACTCGCCCTTGCGTGGCACGTAAGCCTCGGGGGCGACGAATTTGAATCGCGCCTCGGGGTCGACGAAACGCTTGATCAGCCATGCGCTCGCCATACGATCCACGAACAGCCCTCGGCGCGTGACCCAGGTGCGCCCGTGCCGCCGCGCTGGGCGCATGCCACCACCCCTCCTCAGACCAGGTGTCGCCTCGCCCCCCCGTGCGAGTTTCTCGAGCTGCGCAATCGAACGATCGGTAGCTTTTCGGCCGGGAGCGCCGAAATAGTCGATGGCGGCGATCTCGGCGAGTCGGTGCCCGAGACGCGCCGCCTCGCTAGGCAGCGGTTTGCCAGTGAGGGATTTCGCTTCGCGCGCGAGGTCCGCGTAATCGGCAGCGCGGGCTTTGTGGAACAACGCTTCGACGTCGCGGTCGCAGAGCCCGTCCACGAAATCCCCTCGGCACACCGACCCTTGCCCACCGCCTTCCTCGATTTCCTGCAAGAGCCAGCGAAAGTCTTCGACCGCCTGCTCGCTGTACGGAAGCACCCAGACCGAGTTCTTGACGGCCACCGCGCCGATGCGTTGCAGTCTCCGCCACACCTTCACCCGGAAGTAGTCGGGCTTCGGCGGGATCTGGTGGAAGAGTAGGAGCCAACGTCCGCTTGCAGTCTGGGTCACCAGGGCTCAGGGTTCGAAGGCATTGTGTTTGTGTTCAGACGGGGGCCGATGCGCGTTGTGGATTCCAGGAATGACGCTCGCCTTTGGCACGCCGAAGCCACTCGTACAGGGCGTCATAGAGAATGAAGCCGCGGGTGAGCAACTCGTGATCATTTGGGAAGAGGTGTGACAGACCCAGAGAGATCGCGAGCAGGCCGGCGGATTGTGGCGCAAGGTCGAGCCTGTCGGTATCGGCCCCGCGGATGATGAGGGCGAGCTCATGCAAGGCCGGATCCGTCAATCCGTATTTCTGCAAGAAGGCATCGAAGCTGCAGCGGGGCCCATCATGGGAGAGCTCGACCCCCTCCACATCGTAGGGAATGGCGTTCAGCTCCGCTGCGCGTGCTTGGACGACCGCGGGCGGCACAAAGAGGAATTCAGCCTTGGGGTCGATGAATCTGGTAATCAGCCACGGGCAGGCGACGCGATCGATCTTCGGACGCTCGCGGGTTATCCATCGCATAGAAGCCTCGAATCCGGTCCTGGTGGCGCCACGAGGTTGACTATAACAGGTGTATCATCGAACATACGGGGGGTCGAGACGCGACGCAACGATTTGTCGAGCTACAGAGGAGGAGTCCATGAGCCAGAAGACTTGGCCGCTCGTGCTTGCAGTGGTGACGCTAGTCGCCCTTGGCTGCGGCGGTCGGGAAGAGAAAGAGGAGGAGGCTGAACACGCACCGGCGGTGGGTGCGCAACCGGTGCAGGTGAATTGGACCGCTGTCGAGCAAGCGATGGGACGCCCTGGAGCGATGCAGCCCGGCGACGTGTACAAGTTCGGCTTGCCGCGGAGCGACCTTGCAATCACGGTCGACCGAATACAGCTCAAGCCGGCGCTGGCATTGGGCTCCTGGGTCGCCTTCAAAGCGACGAGCTCAGGCGCCATCGCTATGGGTGACCTTGTGCTCCGAGACGAAGAGGTCGAGCCAGTGATGGCCAAGCTTGCTGAGGGCGGGATCGAAGTGACGGCGCTTCACCACCACGTGCTGCGTGAGACCCCGCGCGTGTACTACATGCACATTCACGGCGCGGGGGATGCCGTCCAGCTCGCCCAGGCGATTCACGCGGGCATCGGCTTGACCAAGACACCCCTGCCGCCCACGAGCACGACCACACCTTCGGCAGGCGCCCTCGGCTTCGACACTGCGCAAATCGCCCAAGCGCTCGGCCACTCGGGCAAGGTGAACGGCGGCGTCTATCAAGTGAGCGTTGCTCGGCCCGATACGATCCGGGACGACAACGTGGTGATTCCGCCCTCGATGGGCGTCGCCACCGCGCTCAACTTTCAGCCGACAGGCGGTGGAAAGGCGGCGGTCACGGGCGACTTCGTGCTCCGGGCTGCCGAGGTGAACCCGGCGCTGCGCGCGCTCCGCGGGCACGGGATCGAGGTCACGGCCGTGCACAGCCACATGCTAGACGAAGAGCCGCGGCTCTTCTTCATGCACTTCTGGGCCGTCGCGGATGCGGTGAGCCTGGCGAAGGGGCTCCGGGCGGCGCTGGACCAAATCAAGTAAAGGCACCCGGCTGGCGGCTAGACTTCGCTCGAGAATCGGGACCTAGAAACCCAAGCGTACGCCCAGATTGACCTGCCGGCCTTCCAGCGGTGCCCACTCGTCGGTCGTCCACCGGCCGCCCTCGCCCGGCGCCGGCAACAGCAGTCGGTCGTATCGCGTCTGTCGCACATCCGTGAGGTCCTCGGCGTTGAGATACAGAAGCGCCGGTCCGATCCGCTGCGAGACCAATACCCCGATCGTCGTATACGGCCGACTCGTCGTCCGATACGGATCATGGTCAACGGCTTCTCGGCCGGTATAGAACGCCTCGATCCCAACTCGCGTCCCGGTCTCGTCGTTGTCCCAGGCGACGTCCAGGCCGGCGCTGTGCCGCGGGTTGAGGGGGACCGCCCCACGAGTGCCCGTCACGGACGACACCTGGGTAGAATGCAGATAGGCATAGTCCGCCGTGATCGTGAGCGGCTCTCGCAGGTAGACCGCATAAAACTCGACGCCGCTGGTTCGGGTCGGGCCCGTCGCGTTGACGAGCTCCAACACATTCGAAGAATCCCGCAGCAAGACCGGGTTGCGAATCGTCGAGGCAAAAAGCGTCCCGTTCACTTCGAACGGTCCGCGCTTGCCCGTCACGTCCAGCGAGGCGTATTGAGCCTGTTCGCGCCGCACGCCCATCAACGGGCGCAGCCGCGAGAGTCCAATCACCTCCGTCTCCTCGGTGAACGGCGTAGGACCAAAGAAGCCGGTCGCCCCGGACAGCCGTGCCGTCAAGCCCGTGGTGACGGGTAGCAGGATCGAAAGACGCGGACTACAGATCGTGCCGTAACGGCTGTGCGCATCACACCGTCCGCTGGCCGAGATCGCCATCCGCTGAGTCACCGAGAGCGTGATCTGCGCGAAGAGCGACGGCGTGGTGAAGGTATGGTCGAATCCGGACACATCGGCCGCATGATACCCATCTCGCTCGAACGCGGCACCCACGAGCCAGACGGCCCGCCTGCGAGGGAGCGTCAGCGTCACTTCGCTGAACAGGGTGCTATGACGGTCCCGCTCGATCGTCGGGCCAAACCGATGGCGCTGCCACAGGCTCGTGACCGCTCCGCGCACGGTCACGGTGTCGGCGTCGCTCACGGGAAGGACGGCCACCAGTCCGCCATCCAGCCGGCTTGTGTTGACACCTTCTCCGAACGGTTGCCCATCCGGCGCGACGGCGCCCGCCACGGTGCCGCTGGTACGATTCTCCGCCATCGCCCCAATCGTCGCGAACAGCGCGCGACCCTGCTCCCCATTCCAATAGACCCGGGGGCGGAGCTCGACCCGCTCGAAGCGCGGGAGATCTGCCCACCCATCCCCGTCCACGTCCACTTGGTCTTGGTGATGCACCCCACCCACCAGCGTGTACTCCCATTGATCGCTGAGCCGCTTGCCCACCCACAGCACGCCGTCCGTCCCAGCACGCGACGTCTGATTGAGGAGGATTTCCTGTCGGTCTACAGGGGAGCGCGAGACCAGGTTGACCACCCCACCGAGCGCCGCGGGCCCGTACAACGCCGTCGCGGCCCCCTTGATGACCTCCGCCTGGCGCAGATCGAGCGGCGGAATCTGCAGGAGACCGAGCCCCCCGATCTGTCCCCCGTAAAGCGGCAGCCCGTCCGAGAGGACCTGCGTGT
>JBGPHP010000207.1:0-5284 GCA_041484445.1 Gemmatimonadota bacterium | reverse complement strand
CTTCGTACACGAGGTGATGGAGCCCGCGCCCCGAGACCGAGCCGATGTACATGGCGGGACGCCGCCGCACCGCCTCCAGGCCCTTCAGGACCTGGATGGAGTCGGCCTGGTAGCCGCCGTTGCCGTTCTTCTTCGTGTCCTTCGATCCGGTCGTCTTCGATTTCGCCATGGTTTACCGTGTGAGGAGCCAACGAATGGTCTTGATGCGTCCGGCGCCGCGTCCCACGTTGATCCGGGCCATGATGTCGGGCATCATCAGCTGCAGCTCGTTCATCCAGGCCGAGGTCGCTACCCGCACGAACAACGTGCCGTCGGGCGTCACGCTCTCCGGCTGGGTGACGGCGGCGATCTGCGGACCCACGAGCGCCGCCCAATCGGTCACCGCCTGCGCCTGACCCAGGCGCGCGCCCAGCCCCGAGCGGGCGAGGTACCCCTGCAACGCTTCACCCACGGCCATCGGGGCGTTCTGTCGGACGCGTTTCTCGGTCATTCGGAAGGGCTTCAAGGAGGACCCCGGAAGCCCTACTAGAATAACCGAAAATCGTTGTCAGGTCAAGACTTAGGGGGTTCTACAACGGCTTGGGAGTGCGGGGGTTGGACCGTCTCAAGGACCTTTGACGATCACGAACGTATCGATGCCCCCCACATAGCCGGCGATGTCGCGCGCCGTCAGGTTCACCGGAATGTGATCGCCGAGCACGTGTCCGGCGGGGATTTCCGCCCGGAACGGCGCCTGGAACGAGGGTTGGAGCAGGCCGTCGGCGCCCAGCGGCGTCGCCGAGTCGACGGAGAGCCAGAGGGAATCGATGCCGTCGGGGTCGTTGGCCCGCACCGTTCCGGTGAACGTGTCGGGGGAGGTGACGGAGTCCTGATCGAGCGTGATGCCGACACGCGGCGGGCCGGGACGGTCGCGGTCCGTCTGGCACGCCATCACCGCGGCGGCGGCGACGGTGCTGAGCAGGGCGATCCGCGTCGTCCCGCGCGTCATCGACCCTCGAACCGGGGCGGCCGCTTTTCCAGGAATGCCTGCGTCCCTTCTTTCATGTCGTTGGTGGCCGCGAGCAGGCCGAAATGGTTTGCTTCGAGCAGGAGTCCCTCGTCGAGGGTCATCTCGCAGCCCTGATCGACCGCTTCCAGACACAATCGCACGGCCAGCGGCGCCATGGCCAGAATACCCCGCAGCAGCTTCTCCGATTCGGCGGCGAGCTCCGCTGCCGGCACCACCTTGTTGACCAGGCCGATCCGGTAGGCCTCGTGGGCGTCGATCATCTCGCCGGTGAGGATCAGGTGCAGGGCGATGCCTTTGCCGACGAGCCGCGGCAGACGTTGCGTGCCCCCGTAGCCTGGGGCGATGCCGAGCTTCACTTCCGGCTGGCCGAACTTGGCGGTTTCGCTGGCGATCCGGAGGTGGCAGGCCATCGCCAGCTCGCAGCCGCCTCCCAGCGCGTAGCCGTTGACCGCCGCGATCACAGGCTTGCCGCACGTCTCGATGCGGCGCAGGACCGCCTGACCGCGCATCGCCCGGGCCTTGCCGTCGAACGGCCCCTGGCGCGAGAGGTCCCCGATGTCGGCGCCGGCGATGAACGCTTTCGGGCCGGCGCCCGTGATGATCGCGCCGCGGATCTCACGCTCGGTCTCGATGTGCTCGGCCGCGTCGGCCAGCTCCGCCATCACCTGATCGTTCAGGGCGTTCAGCTTGTCGGGGCGATTGATGGTGACGAACGCGATCCCGTCGCGGATCTCGAACAGCAGCGTTTGGTAGGTCATGAGGGGAATCTATTAGCTTGGTCCCATGTCCGTCCAAGCCATCACCTGGGCGCCCTCCGGCGCGGTGCGCATCGTGGACCAGCGCGCCTTGCCCGAGGCGCTGGTGCATCGGGACCTGGAGAGCGTCGAGGCGATGGCCGAGGCGATCCGGTCGCTCCAGGTGCGCGGTGCGCCGCTGATCGGGATTGCCGCGGCGATGGGGCTCGTGGCCGGCCTGCGGGAGGCTCGCGCGTCGTCCCGCGCGGCGTTCCTCGAACGGCTGGGCCGGGCGGTCGAATGCCTCGGGGCGACCCGTCCCACGGCCGTCAATCTGCGCTGGGCGCTCGATCGCATGACCGCCGTCGCCGGGGCGACACCGGGCGACGCGGCGGCCCTCTGGGAGCGCCTGCACGCGGAAGCGGGCGCCATCTGGGAGGAAGATCGGGAGATGTGCCGCCGGATCGGCGCGGCGGGGCAGACCCTGCTGCCCGACGGCGCGAAGGTGCTGACGCACTGCAACGCCGGGGCGCTGGCAACCGGTGGGATCGGCACCGCGCTCGCCCCGGTGTATGTGGCGCGGGAAGCGAACCGGCAGGTACACGTCTTCGTGGACGAAACGCGGCCGGTGCTCCAGGGGGCGCGGCTCACGGCGTGGGAGCTCATGGCCGCGGGTGTGCCGTGCACGCTCATCACCGACAGCATGGCGGCGAGCCTGATGCGGGCCGCGCGTGTCGACCTCGTGCTGGTCGGCGCCGATCGGATCGCGCGCAACGGCGACTTCGCCAACAAGATCGGGACCTACCCCCTAGCCGTCCTGGCGCGTCATCACGGCGTCCCGTTCTATTGCTGCGCGCCCTCGTCGACCATCGACCACGATATCCCCGACGGGGACGCCATTCCGATCGAGCAGCGGTCCGGGGACGAGGTGACGACGCTCGCCGGCCGGGTGATCGCTCCCGCCGGTGTCGCGACCTTCAATCCGGCATTCGACGTGACGCCGGCCCGCTACGTCACCGGGTTCGTCACCGATCGCGGCGTGGTCCAGCCCCCGTTCGCGCGGTGAACGCCGTCCTCGCCCTGGATCAGGGGACGACGGGCTCCACGGCGCTCGTAATCGGAGCGGACGGAACGGTGCGGGGACGCGGCTACCGTGAGCTGCCGCAGCATTTCCCGGCTCCGGGGCTGGTCGAGCACGACCCGGAGGACATCCTGCGCGTGACCCTGGAGGCCGCGCGGGAGGCGATCGCACGCGCGCGCGTGGTGCCGTCCTGCATCGGCATCACCAACCAACGTGAAACGGTGTGTGTGTGGGATCGCGCCACCGGGCGCCCGCTGCACCGCGCGATCGTGTGGCAGGACCGTCGCACCGCTCCCCGCTGTGCGGCGCTCGCCCGCGAGCCCCGAGCGGCGTCGATCCGCGAGCGCACGGGCCTCGTGCTCGACCCGTACTTCTCCGCGACGAAGATGGAATGGCTGATGGAGCACGTCCTGGCCGTGCGCGAGCGCATCGAGGGCGGCGACGCCGTCTTCGGGACCGTGGACGCCTGGCTGCTGCATCGACTCACCGACGGCGCCACGTTCGCCACCGATCATACCAACGCGTCCCGCACCATGCTCTACGACCTCGCCGCGGGCGGCTGGAGCGATGACCTGCTGGGTTTGTTCGGCGTGCCGCGCGCGGCGTTGCCCGACGTGCGCCGCTCGAGCGGTGACTTCGGGGTGACGGCCTCGCGGCACTTCGGCAACGAGATTCCCATCACGGGCGTGGCCGGAGACCAACAAGCCGCGTTGTTCGGCCAGGGGTGTTGGACCGCGGGTCAGGCGAAGAACACCTATGGGACCGGCGCCTTCCTGCTGCTGCATACGGGCGGGCACCGCGTCACCTCGGCGCATGGCCTCCTGACCACCGTCGCCTGCGACGCCGCGGGCGCACCGGCGTTCGCCCTCGAAGGCAGCGTCTTCATCGCCGGCGCGGCGATCCAGTGGTTGCGCGATGGACTCCAGATCCTCGCCGCGGCCGCGGAATCAGAGCGGCTCGCCCGGGAGGTTCCGGACACGGCCGGCGTCTACTTCGTCCCCGCATTCGTGGGGCTCGGCGCGCCGCATTGGGAGCCCGACGCGCGCGGCACGATCGTCGGCCTGACCCGCGGCACCGGCCGCGCTCACCTGGTGCGCGCGGCACTCGAGGCGATGGCGTTCAGCACGCAGGAGGTGCTGGACGCCATGACGGCCGATGCCCGGCTGGCCCTCGCCGAGCTCCAGGTGGACGGCGGTGCGGCCGCGAACGATTGGCTGATGCAGTTTCAAGCCGACCTGCTGGGCGTCGTCGTCGCCCGCCCGGACCTGGTCGAAACGACCGCCTTGGGCGCGGCGGGGCTCGCCGGCATCGCGACCGGCGTCTGGGGTCGCGCCGCCGACTTCCTCGCCGGCCGACGTTTCGACCGGTTCACGCCGGGCGCGGAGGCGGCCGCCGTGCGCGCGCGGGCAGGGGAATGGCGGCGTGCCGTTCGAGCGGCGACCCAGTGGGCGGCAGCGGGTCGCGCCCCGTCGTCGTAACAGCACCCGGTGTGACCCTCCTCACGGTCGGCCCGGCTTGTCCGCGGCCTCCAACCGCCTTCATTTCGGCTTCATGGGGGCTTACCATACTCATCAGGGGCCGAACGGGCCTGGAGCAGCGAACTCGAAAGGCGGTATAATCAGCCCATGAAAGCCGGTATGAAGTTCGCCATTGGGGCGGTGCTGATCGTCGGTGCCGTGGGCTATCTGATGGCCTCCGGGATCAAGGAAACGGGACAGTACTTCCTCACGCCGAGCGAGCTGTCGCAGAAGCTCGCTACGGATCCGTCGTTTTACGATGTCGGGATGAAGGTGGGAGCGAACGTCGTTCCCGGGAGTGTCACCCGGGATGTCGCCTCGCAGACGATTGCCTTTCGCATCAGCGATGGCAGCGCCAGCTACCCGGTGGTCTATCATGGGCTGGCGCCCGATACGTTCAACGACAGCGTCGAGGTGGTGGTCGAGGGCCGGCTGCAGCGCGACGGCGTGATTCACGCGACCGACGTGCTAGCCAAGTGCGGCTCCCGGTACGAGTCCGTCCCGAAAGCCTAGATGACGTTGCTCGGCAGTCTCGCGCTCTGGGTGGCCTTTTTGTTGGGTGCCTGGGGGGCGATCACCGGTTTCCTGGGTGCGTCGCGGGGGCGGGGCGATCTGATCGCGAGCTCCCGCCACGCGGTGTTCGCGATGTGCGGCGCGCTGCTCGTCGCCGTCGTGTCGCTCGAAGTGGCGTTGTTCCGCCACGATTTCAACGTCGAATACGTCGCGGCCTACACGAGCCGCAACCTCCCCACCTTCTACATCTGGTCCGGTCTGTACGCGGGTCAGAAGGGCAGCCTGCTCTTCTGGTCGACGGTGCTGTCGATCTTCGGCGCGCTGGCGCAATGGCTCACGGCACCGCGGCACCGCGTGTACCTCCCCTTCGTCGGGGCGATCACCTGTCTCGTCGGCGCGTTCTTCATCAGCGTGATGCTGTTCGGGCACG
>JBGPHP010000206.1:0-5291 GCA_041484445.1 Gemmatimonadota bacterium | reverse complement strand
GGATGGATCCGGGATCGAGCACCACCGATCCCGTCACCTCGCCTCCGGTCAACGGCCCATAGTGGAAGCGCCGCTTGATCGTGGTCGGGGCCTCGGGGTCGTCGGCCAACAGCACGTCGACCCATGCCTTGTGGCCCTGGTCGGTGCCGAGCGACTGCTGGAGCTTGGCGAGCAGATCGGAGTTGGCCGCCTCGCCGCCACCGCCGGCGCCGAAGATCGACCCGATGAACGCCGTGACTGCGATGACGTCGTTGACGGTGGCCGGCGGCTCATCGATGCTGTTTGCCGCCCAGTAGGCGTTGATGCCGTCGGCGTAGGCCTGGGCATCGTCGAGGATCTGCTGGCCCTTTGCGCCGTAGGTGTCGACGAGGAGCTGCGCCTGCTGCGTCACCAGGTCCTCGGCCTCGGGGCTCGGTACGAACGTCTGGAGGCTCGTCACGAGCGAGAACGCATCGATGTTGGGCACGTCGGCGACGGCGACACGCGCCGGGCCGCGTCCCTGCGTCAGCAACAACCCGCGGTCGCGAGCCGTCGTCCATCCTGCTCCGAATGCAACGTCCGCCCGCGTCTGCCCGTAGACGTGCGGGATGCCGTAGGAGTCGTACAGCAGCTGCAGTCCCGGCCGGCCGGTCACTTCCTCGTGGGTGGCCCCGATCGGCGTGAAGTCTTCGGGAAGGTAGAAGTTGTCGATGTCAGTGAGAGTGATGTTGTCGCGAAGCGGCGTGAGCCCAGAGTAGAGCGGAAGCTGGTCCCTGGAATTCACGGTGAATGGCAGCCCGCCGTAGTTTCCTGGCGGGAGGACGTAGCGGGCAATGTCCGCGGCAGCCGCGGGCATCGCGGCAAGAACCGTGAGGGCGACGAACGACAAGGCCAGGCGTTGCACGGGCTCCTCCTTTGGCGAACCGGGCAGTGCCCGGTAGAGCTGAGCAGTCCTACCAGCGCACCGCTCACCGTGTAACGACGCAGCGCGCAACAAGGCCGCCGTTGAGAGCCGTCCTCGGCCCACGCTTGCCGCCGTTCGGCGGCGCCGCCTCCGTCCCGCCGCGTACACGACGGAGGTGATAGGCCGGCACGTGGCGAAGATGGGGAATCGCTGGGCGGCGCTCGAGCCGATCCGGCACGGGCTGACGGCGGCCTTCGGGACGATCACCCCGAAAGTCGCCTCGAGGTCGCGCTACAACTGGGGCAGCAGTACACGGCGAACCGTATTGACTGAGTGTTCAGAATTCTCTAAACGTACGCAACGCATGGATCGATCGAACGCGATCTTCGTCGAGTCGACGCCGGCATCGAGGCATTCGCGCGCGGAGAGCCGATCACGCCGCAAGCGATGCAGGTGATCCACCTCAATTCTGGGCGGAAACGCTGAAGACCACGACGACGACCCTCCTCGACGAGGTCCTCCCCGAGTTCGACGTCGAAGTCTTCAGCGGATGGCTGCGGCGAGACTTCCTCCGGAAGATCGCCCGGAACTCCAAGGGCTCAGCATGAACTTCCCCCTGCTCGTCGCCGGATCCCTCGCCCTCCTCGGCGCCGGTATTCACGGTGTAGCAGGTGAAGCCCTCGTGGTCCGCAGGCTGTCGCCAGGAGGGCTGCCGTCCAGCCCGTTCGGTGGTCCCGGAATGACCAAGACGATGATCCGCGCCGCGTGGCACATGACGACAGTCGCCTTTCTCACCGTCGGATCCGCGCTCGTTCTGTCAGGGTCGGTCCTCCACGGCGATACCGCCCGGGGGATCGGCCTGGTCGCCGCCGGTGAGTCCACAGGCTTCGCGGCACTGGCGGTAGGGGGTGCCTTCGCTCAAGCCCCTCGAGCCGTGTTCCTCCACCCCGCTCCCGCCTTGCTCACCGCCGTCGCGGTGCTGGCCTGGTGGGGAGCTCTCTGAGGGATCACCGCGGTGCTCGGACCGATCGCCGGCCTCGGCTCCAGGGTCCCGACGCTACGCGACCGGTTGCCTGCGGATCTGCGCGACGGCCCGTCCGGTCCGGAGCCCGACGCGCTTCCCTTCACCTCGCTGTACCTGACGGACGACGAGTGGGCGGCGGAGGGCGCCAACCGGACCATGCACGGGGTCATCCACATCGGCCGGGTCCCGGACCAGACGGGCGGCTTTCGCGCCCAGATGGCCGTCTTGGTGAAGCCAAACGGTCCGCTCGGGGCCGCTTACATGGCCGCGATCAGGCCGTTCCGGTACCTGATCGTCTACCCGCAGATCCTGCGAGAGGTTGAACGGCTCTGGCGGGCAGGCACTCGCTCGGCATCCTGGCAAGGCGCCCCGGCATGACGCTTCCCCCCGGCCAATACCCCATCGATGGGTTCCCGCGCTTCGGTACGCACCTCCACCGCCCCCCTCCCGCTGTCCTCGTCGATCCTGTGATCGAGATCAGCGGCGCCGTGGGCAAATCCTTCGCCCTGCCACTGGCCGAGCTCGCGACGCTTCCCCGCCGAGAGCTCACCGCCGACTTTCACTGCGTCGCTGGGTGGTCCGCCACCGACCTGCACTGGGAGGGAGTCGCCTTCGAGACCTTCTATCGCATGATCATCGAGCCGTCGGGTCGACCGGACACGTCGGTCACTCATGTCGCGTTCGGCGGTCTCGACGGCTACCGATCGGTCGTACTGCTCGAGGACGCCCTGGCGGACGGCGTACTCATCGCAGACCGTCTCGACGGCCGTCCGCTCGACGGTGACCATGGTGTGCCGGCACGACTGGTCAGCCCCAACCAGTACGGCTTTGTCAGCACCAAACACCTCTGCCGCATCGAGCTCCACACCGCCGAGCCGAGCGAGAGCTACCACACCTCTCCGATCGTCGACGTTGGGTTGCGTCTGCTCAAGCCCCATCCGCGGGCGCGGGTCTGGGAGGAGGAGCGTCATCGCGATCTCCCCGCCTGGTCAGTGCGACGCTTCTACCGGCTCCTCATTCCGCCCATTGCGTTCCTCTGCGCTCGCGGCAGCCGGCGCGGTCGTACCCCGCCGGCGCCCCCTGGCTCGCGAACGTGAACTGAGGCCGCCATGGACACGCCGCTGCTGTGGCACATCCCGCTCTCGCATTTCAACGAGAAGGTCCGCTGGACGCTCGACTACAAGCGCATCGCCCACCGTCGTCAGGTGCTCGGCGCCGACTACCTGATCCGCGCCTGGCGCGCGACGGGGCGCGGCACGCTACCAATCCTGTTCCTGGACGGCCGGGCGATCGGCGATTCGACGCATATCATCGCCGCGCTCGAAGAGCGCTATCCCGAGCCGCCGCTGTATCCCGGTGACGCCGCCACGCGGCAGCGCATGCTCGCACTGGAAGACTATTTCGACGAGCAGCTCGGCCCGGCGCTGCGCGCGGCCATCGTCACGCCGCTGTTCCGGCACGATCCGGACCTCGCGCTGCGCGTGCTGACGACGGGCATGCCCGACAAGGCCTACCAGCGGCTACGGCCGCTGGTGCGGATCTTCCCGGCGTTCTACCGCTTCCGCCACAAGATCAGCGACGCGAAGCTCGAGGCCGATCGCGCCACCGTGAACGCCGCGCTCGACCGGATCGAGCAGGAGCGGCAGGGCCGCCCGTATCTCGTCGGCGACGCGTTCACCGTCGCCGACCTCACGGCCGCGGCGATGCTGGGGGCGCTGCTGCAGCCACCCGAGATCCAGTACCCGCTGCGCGTCGAGCTGCCGCCGTATCTGCAGGACTACCGCGCCACGCTGCTACAGCATCCGGCCACGCGGTGGGCGGCCGGCATCTACCGGCTGCATCGCGGCCGCTCCGCGGAAGTCTCGCGACGGTCGGCTGCCGCGTAGATCGAGCCGCATCCGTATCCGAACCGTTTTGGCGAGGAGGGTGCAGGCCGAGCGCGGGATGAGTCCGGTGTCCCTGGCGCGTGTAGTCCTCGCGAACATAGTGTCACCAAACTGCCACCGCCGGCGCCCGGCTCTTGGCGGCAGCGCGCTAAGTCCTCGAACTCACGAGCGCGGGCGACCGGGGTCGAACCGGCGACGTCCAGCTTGGGAATGAGATGAAGGGGACCCCGCAAGACTTCGATCGGTCGGGGTAATCGGAGACGCGGCGGACACTTAGCGACCTTCACCGTTTCAACCAAGTTGACTGAGCTTCGTCTCCTTTCGCCGCTCAACCGGCACCAATACCGGCACCAGGACTGCACCGGGTGGGCTTTCGCGGCTGCGGCCGGAGACTTCTCCAAAGCCACTGCCGCGATCGGGTCTGCCTTCGGTGTCACCCGCTGCTCGGCGCCAGGCGCGCGCGCAGGTGCCGCAGGGCAGGGAGAGTCTGCAGCCGCGGACGTCTCATCCATTCCGCGGCAGCATCTTGGCTTCGTCCGATTGCGACAGAATCTCAACGACGGCGGCACGTCGCATCTCACCGGAGCGGAGAGCGGCCAGGAAGAACGCCTGGCCGTCCGCATCGGGTTCGCGGCGGAGGATCCGCCGGTAGCAGGCCGTGAGGAACTCTGTGTCGTCCGTGATGCCGAGTAGATCCATCTCTGCCTCGGCCGTCTTTTCGGCCGTGACGTCGAACAGCCACTCGTCGCGAGAAGCAAGCGCGGCAACGGTGAACCCACTGCGCTCGAGATAACCGCGAAGCAGGAGCTCGGTGAAGCTCGTCAGATGGAAGTCGCCCCGATAGCGTTGCGTTCCGAAGAGCGCCTGCACTAGCTCCTCGTGCCGCTCCATCGTCTGGTAGTCCGGCCGCTGCAGAAGGTCGGCGAGACCGAGGATGTTCGGCGTCCGCAAACGGAGCACCCCGCCCATCCGCAGCAGTCGATTCCACTCCCGCAGCGCGCCGAGCGTCTGGGTGCGGGCCAGGTGCTCCAGCACGTCTTGGGCAACGATCTCGTCGTAGTGGCCCGAAGGGAGCATCGAAAGGGCCGCCACGTCCGCCACCAGGTCGGGGTGGTGGAACTCTTGGAAGTCGACGTTCAGGTAGCCAGGCTTGTGGTCGAAGCCGCAGCCCAAGTTCAGCCGGGCAGAGAAGCGGCGATAGTCGAACATGGGAGGCTCTCCCGTCGCGCGCGAAGGGGAGAAGCGACCTGAGGCAATGCCGAGGGCGATTCTCCACCTCGTACGCTAAGCGATCGAACGTTGGAATTGCTTAGGGTGGCTGCGCCCTCAGAGAGGCCCAACCCTTGAGTGCCTGCTGGTCCGACGCATCCACCGTTTACAGAGACATCTTTGGATGCGCCCGCCGTTTAAGGGTGTCATCGCCAGCCCGACGCCGGTGAACCGACAATCTACGGCTTGACTAGCCTAAGTCCGACGAGCTGGGAAGGGTTCCCGCTCG
>JBGPHP010000205.1:0-5305 GCA_041484445.1 Gemmatimonadota bacterium | reverse complement strand
GTCGTCCGAGCGCCTCAGAGCGACGGTCCTTCAGGCCACAGGCCCGCCCCACGGACCGCTTCCCGATTTGAGCAACGCCTTCAGATCCTCACGTGAGGCACGTGCACACGCCGCGTCCTGCAAAGGCGAACGAGCATACTAGCCGGAGCCGAAGGGCCGCGTCAATGGCGATTCCGGGCCGCCTATTCCGGGCGCTTCACGAGGCGCCACGCGTCCTGCGCTGCCAACCGCCTCCATGAAGGCCTCGAGCTTCGCCTCATCGAGACGGCCGTCCGTGCGGACGCCGCTGCACACATCTATCCCGAACGGCCGCACGGCGCGAATGGCCTCGGCGACGTTCTCCGCGCGAAGACCCCCGGCCAGAAAGACCGGCACGGCGACACGCTCGCGGATCGCGCGGCTCACGCGCCAGTCATGCGTGCGTCCGGTGCCGCCCAGTTCTTTCACCTGCAGCGTCTGGTTGCCGGAGTCGAGCAGCAGGGCGTCAACCTCTGCTGCGATCGCCTCGGCCTCGCCGATCGTCTCGGGGCCCGTGACGTGCAGCACCTGAACGAGCGCGATCCCCGGCAGCGCGGCGCGCAGGTCGGCATGGCGGCCGGTCGCGAGCCGGTCGCAAATCTGCACGGTATTGCTCGCGCACCGGCGCTGTTGGGAGGCGATGGCCGCGGTGTCCGTGAGTGACGTGAGCAGGAACGTGGCGATCGGCGGGGGCACGCGGGCCGCGATCTCTGCGATGCGCTCTTCGGAGATGAGGCCGGGCCCGCTCGGCATGTCTGACACGAGACCGAGCGCCGACGCGCCGGCGCGGATCGCCATCCACGCTTCGTCGATGTCCGCGATGCAGCAGATCTTGACGCGAGGCCGGCCGGCGGGAATCACTTCGCGCGGTGAGGCGTCGGCGGCGCCGCGTGAGTCGTGTCCGGCGGGGCGGGCGTGCCGAGCGTCATTTCGACGCCGAGCGGATAGGTCGCGCGGGAATCGTCGATGCGAAGTGCGAGCAGCGTCCGCTCAGGCAGCGAGAGCGACGCGCGGAGGCGCTTCCCGGTGGCGTCGTGCGCCACGAGCTTCACGGCCGCGAGGGCGTCCGCGCCGCGCGCATCGCGCACGACGAACGAGGCGCTGTCCGGTTCGATGTGCGTCGTCGCCGGGCCCGGCAGAACGCGCCCCTCGATCGTGAGCAGGCCGATCGAATCGGGACGGGTCGCGAGCGTGAACGCCTGCGTGAGGCCTGCGGCGGCGTTCGTGTAACGCTCCAGCACGCCACTGCGAACGTACTGCACGCGCGATCCCTCGGCCAGCGGCTTGACCGGCGGAAGCGGGTGCATCGCGCCGGGCCGACCCCAGGCGCGCGTCTCCCACTGCCACACCCAGGCCTCGGAGTCGGAGGCCGCCCCCGCCGGTCGAATCGCCACGCGCGATGGGGCGAAGCTCACGCGGAGTCCCTGCGCCCTATTGACCGCGGTGAGCCCCGCACCTTCCACCTCGTGCGCGGCGTATTCTCCGGCGGCGAGGTCCTTCTGCACTGAGTCCCACCATCCGGGGCTCGCCCCCGCCTTCGCCGCGACCGAGGCGGGATCGGGCGGCGCAGCGTCTTTCCAGGGCCCCGAGCGGTGCGCTCCGGGCGGCATGTGCGGCTGCGTGCCCTGCGTGGGGGCCGATGAGGCGACGCTCGCAAGAAGCGCGAGTGCAGCGGCGCCACCCTCTCTGCCAACATGAGTGAGACACCGACCCCTGGACAGTTTAGTGTAGAGGGCAGTCGGGAGAATCGCAATGATGAGCACTGGAGAGACGCAGGGACAGATGGCAGAGGTGGCGGTGGAAGTGGTGGCGAAGGCCCGGCGGCGGCGTTTTACGGCCGCGTTTAAGAGACGCGTGCTGCAGGAAGCCGCGGCGTGTACGCGGTCGGGCGAGGTGGGGGCGTTGCTGCGCCGGGAGGGGCTGTACTCGTCGCACCTCACGACGTGGCGGACGGCGTTCGCGCGGGACGCCGTGCGAGGGCTGAGCCCGCAGCGGCGGGGGCCGCAGGCGCGCGTGGTCGACGTGCGCGACCGGACGATTGCGGACTTGCAGCGGCGCGTGGCGCGGGCGACCGCGCGGGCGGAGCGCGCCGAGGCGCTGGTGGCCCTGCAAAAAAAACTCTCGGACCTGCTGGGCATCGCTCTGCCCCCGGAACGGGAGGTCCGCTGATGGAGGCGATCACCACCCACGCGCCGCGCGGCGGCGTGCGGGCGACGTGTGACGCGTTCGGCGTGGCGCGCGCGACGTACTACCGCAGCCGCCAGCCGTCGGTCGCGCGGGTGCGCCGGCCGGCGGCGCGCGCCCTCACGCCGGCCGAGCGGGCCACGGTCCGGGCGACGCTGCTGGAGCCGCGCTTCGCCGATCAGGCGCCGGCGCAGGTCTACGCGACGCTGCTCGACGAGGGCCAGTATCTGTGCGCCGAGCGGACGATGTACCGGATCCTCGCGGCGCACGGCGAGGTGCAGGAGCGGCGCGCCCAATTGCGGCACCCGGCGTACACGGCCCCGGAGCTGCTGGCGACCCGGCCGAATGAACTGTGGAGCTGGGATATGACGAAGCTCTACGGGCCGGCGAAATGGACGTACTACTACTTGTACGTGATTCTCGATGTGTTCAGCCGGTACGTGGTGGGCTGGATGGTGGCGCCGCGGGAATCGGCCGCGCTCGCGGAGACGCTCATCGCGGCGACGTGTGAGCGGCAGGGCATCGCGCGCGACCAGCTCACACTGCACGCGGATCGCGGGGCGTCGATGACGTCGAAGCCGGTGGCGCTGCTGCTCGCGGATCTCGGGGTCACCAAGACGCACTCGCGCCCGCACGTGTCCAATGACAATCCCTACTCGGAGGCGCACTTCAAGACCCTGAAATACCGGCCGGACTTTCCGACCCGCTTCGACTCGCAGGAGCACGCCCGGATGCACTGTGGCGACTTCTTTCCCTGGTACAACACAGAGCACTACCACAGCGGGCTGGGGCTCTACACGCCCGCGGATGTGCATCACGGGCGGGCCGCGGCGCGGCGCACACAGCGCGCGCTCATCCTGGCCGGCGCGCACGCCGCCCACCCGGAGCGCTTTCCCCATGGGCGTCCCGAGCCGGCACCGCTGCAGACGGCGGTCTGGATCAACAAACCAGTTACACCTCAACCATTGGAGGAGACACCACTCGACATCGTTGGACAGTAAACTCGGACGAAGAGTGTCTCATTGTTGTTGACAGGTTCCGCATGGCCAAATTCGACCCTTTGGCGAGTCGTTCCACATACTTGCCTCGGACCAGCCTCCCGAGATCCTTCCGCCCATACTCGGTCCGGAGCCTGTCTGGCATTAGAGTCTTGGCCTGCATCAATCATCCTCCCTTTCGACTCAAGGTCGGCCGGGCGCCGACAATTCGGCTTGCCCCACGGGGCGGCGAGCATTGGCGTTCCCATGAGTATGTTCTCTCGAATACCTAGGAGCCCGTCCGAGTATTCCCGCGGCAGTCGCGGGCGCCAGAGTGCGTCCTGTCTTCGTCGTACTCCTTGCGACATACCGCAACGGGTATGCCTCAGTCGTACTCCTCGCAGGCCGCCCTCTGGCGCTCGCTTTGTGCTCACGCTAATTCTCGGACGGGCTCCTAGGAGCCCGTCCGAGTATTCCCGCGGCTTATCAAGGGCGCCAGATGGCGTCCTGCTACGTCGTACTCCTTGCCTGTATCGAACGCTTCGCGGTCGATGCGACATACCGCAAAGGGTATGCCTCAGTCGTCCTTCTTGCAGGCCGCCCTCTGGCGCTCGCTTGGTGCTCACGCTAAGACTCGGACGGCCTCCCAGCACTCTGCCGGAGGCGCTCACAAGGGGCCGTCTTTCCCGCAAAGGCGGGAATCCACGCGGGCCGCGAGACCCTCAGGATCTGGATTCCCACGTGCGCGGGAAGGACGGGGACACGACGCAACCGTGCAGCGGGTGCGATGGCGCTTTCATGCCACCGGGCAATCGAAATCGATCATGACCAGTACTCGGACGGACTCCTCGGAGCCCGTGGAGCCCTGACGACCGCCGCCTGTCGCGCGGCACCGGACGTACGGAGGATTCACGAACATGCCCGATGAGAGGATGATGTACCCGGCGGCAGATTTCCAGGCGCTCCCCCTGGAGTTCATCGTCGCGACGCCACTCCTTGCAACAGTCAAGGCGCAAGCGGCTGCTGCCGTCGCGACCCGCCAGTTCATCGAGGGGCTGTGTGACCCGCCCGCCAGTGGCGGAGCGCGCGCACCCATCATGGTGAGTCTCCGCGCGCAGTTCCAGGATAGCTCGTCGGGGCAGACCCGCGAGGCGACGGTGGAGGCGCCGCTTCTCGCCCTCGTTCCAGTACCACACCTCCGCATCGACGCGTTGACCGTTAGTTTTCGCTATGAGGTCACGCAGACGATCAAGAACGCCGAGACCGTGGACAAAGGAATCGAGTTCGAGGCGGGAACGTCTGATGCGCTGAGTCATTTCGTGCGAGCGACCCTCAAGGGCAATCTCAGCGCGCACAGCACACGCGAGGAGGTCGCGAACCGATCCGGATCGTTGGAGATTTCGCTGCATGCGAGCGAATCAGAGATCCCGGCGGGGCTCTCCAAACTCCTCGATCTCCTGTCGCAGACGATCACCGTGACGCCGCCTGAAGCCCTCGCGCCAGCATCTTCGCCGCCTGGCACGCCGACGCAGGCACCGGCGACGCCAGCGGCGGGCGGCACATCGTGACCCCGGCGACATCCCTCAGCGACTGGGCGAACTTGCTCGCCGCCGCCATGCTGGAGGCGGACGTGGGTCTACAGCGTGAGTACCACTATCTCGGACGCGAGCTGGCGAAAGACCACGTCCCGGACGACACCGATCTCGCGATGGGACTCTCCGCTTTCCACATCGCCGAGGCGCGCGTCTCGGTCCCCTTGGAGCCCGTGACGGTCTCCTGGGTGCGGCGTCTCTGGGGGTGGCTGAGCGGACACCCACCCGCCGCTCCGGTGGTGTACAGGATCGCCCGTCGGGGATCGACCGAACCGCGCCTCCAGGCAGTGCTGACGGTCCGGCGCGCGGCGAACGGTGAATTCCACCCCGCGCCGGTGGAGACCAGCCCGCCGGTGACGGCGGGGCCCACGGCCCTCCGTGTCGCTCACACTCTCACCTGACGGCTGGTGCCGATTCGGCTCCGGCCGGCGGTGGCGCTGCGCCGGCCCGCGCTATCTGTGTGAGGTGGACGACTCGACTCACTCACCCAGCTATCGACAAAGCGCGTCCACCGTCGCCGCGATCACGCGCGTG
>JBGPHP010000204.1:0-5351 GCA_041484445.1 Gemmatimonadota bacterium | reverse complement strand
TGGGGATCGCCACTGTCGCGGTGTATTCCGAGGCCGACCGCGAATGCCTGCACGTGCGCTTCGCCGACGACGACGTGTGCATCGGCCGGGCGCCCTCCCGCGACAGCTATCTCAACATCTCGCGCATCATCGCGGCCGCCGAAATCACCGGGGCGGACGCCATCCACCCCGGGTATGGATTCCTGGCGGAGAACGCCGAGTTCGCGGAGATCGTGCGTACCTCGGGGATCGTCTTCATCGGCCCGACGCCGGACCAGATCCGCCAGATGGGGGACAAGGCGTCCGCCCGCAAGCTGGCGCAGGCGCTGAAGGTGCCGACGGTGCCCGGCTCCCCCGGCCCGGTCGAGAGCCTCGAGGACGCCGCGGCGGTCGCCGAAACGATCGGCTTTCCGGTGATCATCAAGGCGGCGGCCGGGGGCGGGGGAAAAGGGATGCGCGTGGCGGTCGATGCCGACGCGTTCACCCAGGCGTACAACCTGGCCCGCCAGGAAGCCCTCGCGGCGTTCGGCTCCGACCAGGTGTACATCGAGAAGTACCTCGCCCGGCCGCGACACATCGAAATCCAGATCATGGGCGATCAGCACGGGCAGATCATGCACCTGTGCGAGCGGGATTGCTCCGTACAGCGCCGCCACCAGAAGCTGATCGAAGAGGCGCCGAGTCCTGCCCTGGACCAGGCACTGCGCGAGCGCATGGGCGCGTCGGCGGTGGAGCTGGCGCAAGCGATCGGATACGTCGGGGCGGGGACCATCGAATTCCTGCTCGACGAGGACGGCTCGTTCTACTTCATGGAGATGAACACCCGCATCCAGGTCGAGCATCCCGTCACCGAGATGTGCACGAACTTCGATCTGGTGAAGGAGCAAATCCGCGTTGCGGCCGGCGATCGGCTCTCGATGACACTGCACGGCAACCGGCTCCGCGGCCATGCCATCGAGTGCCGCGTCAACGCCGAAGATCCGGCCCGCAACTTCCAGCCTTCACCGGGGCTCATCACCGTGTTTCATCCGCCGGGCGGTCCGGGGGTCCGGGTCGATACCCACATCTACGACGGCTACACCGTCCCGCCCTACTACGACTCGCTGCTCGCCAAGGTCATCGTGCACGGCAACGATCGCGACGAGGCCATCGCCCGCATGCGGCAGGCACTCGACTCGTTTATCATTGAAGGCGTGCGGACGACCATCCCGTTCCTCGGACGGGTGATGCGCCATCCCGACTTCGTCGCGGGCACGATCGACACCAAGTTCCTCGAGCGGGAGCCACAACTCCTCCAAGATCCGGAATGAAGCTCGACGTCTACTTCACGCCTCCCGGTCCCACGGTGGGAGATCTCACCGGCCGGGGGGTCGTCATCATCGACGTGCTCCGGGCAACCACCACCATCATCGCCGCGCTCGCCAACGGCGCGCGCGCGGTGGTGCCGGCGGCGTCTTCCGAAGAGGCCGTCAAGATGACGGCCAACCTCGAGCGCGACGGCTTCGTGCTCGCGGGCGAGCGCCGGTATATGGCCATCCCCGGCTTCCCCCTGGGGAACTCGCCGCGCGAAATGATACCCGACCAGGTGGGCGGCAAGACCGTGTACCTGGCCACCACGAACGGCACGCCGGCCCTCGTCGCGGCCCAGGGGGCCGACCCGGTGCTGGTCGGCGCCGCCGTGAACTTCGCGGCGCTGGCCGAGCGGTCGGGGGCGCTGCTGCGCGAGCGCGGCGACCTCGCGATCGTCTGCGCCGGGCGGGACCGCCAGTTCGCCCTGGAGGACACCTACGCCGCGGGCCGGCTCGTGAAGGCGGTGAAGAAGGGCGTCCGCAAGCTGGTGCTGAACGACGGCGCCGAAGTGGCCCTCGCCCTCACGCAACGCTACAAGAACTGGGTGGACGCGTTCACCGCGAGCGAAGCGGGGCGGGCGCTGCAGGCGCTCGATCTGGGCGACGACGTCCGCTTCAGTGCGCAGGTGGATCGCTTCGCGATCGTCCCCACATACGCGGAACGCCAGATCACATGAACCCGAAGGCACGGGCGGAGCTGATCGGCGTCGGCGCGCTCGTCATCGGGCTGTTCCTCGGACTCACCCTGCTCCCCTGGCACCTCACCGGCGGACTCGGTGAGTCGCTGGGGAGTCTCTGCCGACAGAGCCTCGGGGCCGGCGCGGTGCTCCTGCCCGTGCTCGGGTTCGGGTGGGCGCTGGCGGCGTTCGGACGCTTGGGGCCGCTCTCGACTCCGCGGGCCGCGGGCCTGGTCGCCGGCCTGGTTTTGCTGGTGCCGTACGCCATCGGCGTCGTGGGGCGCGTGGATCTCGCGTTCCCGGCCGACTACCTCCGGTGGAGTGCCTCGCAACAGCTCGTCGGCCTCATTCCCGGGTGGCTGGCGAGCGTCGCGGTGCGCGCCGTGGGCACGGCCGGCGGGATCCTGATCGGGTTATTCGCGTTCTCGGCGCTCGGCATTCTCACGATCGGCTGGCATCCGCTGGCCATTCTTCGCGCGGGCGGGGCGAGCGGCGAACCCGACGAGACCGGACGCGCAAAGCGAGCGCCCGCTGCGAAGCCGATGAAGCCGGTCCCCCCATTCGAAGCGGACGCCGCCCTCGCGGCGAGCGCGGTGGCCACGGCTGCTCGCGCCGGTCCCCGGGACGCGGCCGCGGAGCGGCCGGATAAGACGCGACGCTCCAAGGTCCAGCCCTTGCCCCGCGCCCCCGCCTCACCGCTGCCCGAAGGCGTGCTGATCCCGCCGCCGGAACTCCTGACCGCCCCGACATCCGAGGATCTGGATCCCGGGACCGAAGAGATCGAAGCGATGGGCCAGCGGCTGATGCAGACCCTGGAGACGTTCCGCGTGGGGGGAACGATCGCCGGCCGCACCGTGGGACCGGTGGTCACCCGATACGAGCTCGAGCCGGGGCCGGGGATCAAAGTCGGTCGCATCGCCTCGCTCGCCGACGATCTCGCGCTGGCGATGAAGGCCCGCAGCCTGCGCATCGTGGCCCCGATTCCCGGCAAGGCACGCGTCGGCATCGAGGTGCCCAATCCGCGGGCCCGTATGGTCACGATCCGCGAGCTCGTCGATAACGCCAAGTTCCGCACCCACGGCCGGATCCTGCCGGTGGTACTGGGTCGTGATCTCGAGGGCCAGGAGGTGTACGACGATCTCGCCAAGATGCCGCACCTGCTCATCGCGGGGGCCACGGGGTCGGGGAAGTCGGTCTGCATCAATGCGATCATCACGAGCTTGATCTACTCCCATCCGCCCGACCGTCTGCAGATGCTGATGGTGGACCCCAAGATGGTGGAGCTGTCGATGTACGGGGACCTGCCGCACCTGCGGTTGCCGGTGGTGACGAGCCATCACAAGGCGGCGACGGTGCTCAAGTGGGCGCAGGCGGAGATGGAGCGGCGCTACAAGCTGCTGCACGCCAACGGCGCGCGGAACATGGCCGATTTCAATCGCAAGGTAGAGGACGGCCGTGCCCTGAAAGGCCCGCGCGAGACCCTGGCCACACAGGCGGGCGTGACGAGGGAGCTGCCCTTCGAGGAGGGTGCCTACAAAGAGGGTATCCTTCCCTACATCGTGCTGGTGGTGGACGAGCTGGCGGACCTAATCCTCACGGTGCAGGGCGAGATCGAGACGCCGCTCGCCTCGCTGGCGCAAAAAGCCCGGGCCATCGGCATCCACCTGATCCTCGCGACGCAGCGCCCGTCGGTGAACGTGATCACCGGACTCATCAAGGCGAACTTCCCCTGTCGCATCGCCTTCCGAGTGTCGGCGAAAGTGGATAGCCGCACCATTCTCGACCAGAACGGCGCCGAGACCCTGCTGGGCAATGGCGACATGCTGTTCCTGCCGCCCGGCAAGAGTGAGCCGGTGCGGGTCCAGGGAGCGTTCATCTCGACCGACGAGACGGAGCGCATCATGGGCTGGTACCGCAGCCGGAAGGCGGCCGAGGGGACAGCGTCGGTGCGTGCGGTGATGGAGCAGCAGATCGCGGCGATCGAGGCGGCGGAGGTCGCCGAGCGGGGCGGGGAGGGCGGCGCCGAGGACATGAGCGAGCGGGATCCCCTGTTCCGGCAGGCCGCCGAGGTGTGCATCCAGAACCAGCTCGGCTCCACGTCGCTGCTGCAGCGTCGCATGAGCATCGGATACGGACGTGCGGCCCGGATCATCGACCAGCTCGAAATGGCGGGGATCCTGGGGCCGGCGAACGGCAGCAAGCCACGGGACGTGTTGGTCGGGCTCGAGGAGTTGGATGAAATATGTAGCTGACGTCAGACGTCTGACGTCAGATGTCGCGTAGTTCGGCCACCGATCGCGCCTTTCGGATGACGCGCCCCGGCCGGCGCGCAAGTAGGTTCGCCCCGTGCATCGCGGCTTGCGCAGCGACCCATCCGACTGGACCGACGAGCGGCACAAACAGGGGCTGGCGGCCGAGGAGCAGGCGATCCGGTTCCTCGCGAGTCGCGGCTGGATAGTCCTGGCGCACCGCTGGCGGGTGGGGCGCATCGAAATCGACATCGTGGCCCGACGCGGCGTCACCGTCGCGTTCGTCGAGGTGAAGTCGCGGCGCGGGGAAGCGTTCGGCAGCCCGCTCGAGGCGGTGACCGGGGCCAAGCAGCGTGAGCTGGTGCGGGCGGCCCGCGCCTGGATCGATCGCTTCGGGCAGGCGACGGACATCTACCGGTTCGATTGCATCGCTCTGCAAAAGGGAGTGTTGGAGCACCTGGAGGACGCGTTCCGCCCGGGGTGGCGGTAATCCAGGCTTCGGTATATATTCGGGTCTCGCGAACACCCCAACTGGCGAGGCTCTCAACCGATGACGAGGACCCTGATGGCGGCCGAAGACCGCGATACGGCGAAGCTCACCGACGAGCGCCGCAAGGCGCTGAACCTGGCCATCGCCCAGATCGAGAAAACCTGCGGGAAGGGGTCGATCATGCGCATGGGATCGGAGTCGCCGCGGGTGCGGTGCGACGCGATCTCCACCGGCGCCATCAACCTGGACGCGGCGATCGGGGTGGGGGGCATTCCCCGGGGCCGCGTGACCGAGATCTTCGGGCCGGAATCGAGCGGCAAGACCACCCTCGCCCTACAGATCGTTGCACAGGCCCAGCGCCTCGGTGGTCTGTGCGCCGTGGTGGATGCCGAGAACGCTCTGGACCCACAGTGGGCAGAGGTCAACGGCGTAAATACGAAGACCCTCACCGTGTCCCAACCGGACACCGGGGAGGAAGGCCTGACCATCGCGCAGATGCTTATCGAGTCCGGTGCCTACGACGTCATCGTGATTGACAGCGTGGCGGCCCTCGTGCCCCGCGCAGAGCTTGAGGGGGACATTGGAGACTCACTGCCGGGTCTACAGG
>JBGPHP010000203.1:0-5355 GCA_041484445.1 Gemmatimonadota bacterium | reverse complement strand
GCTCGCCGGCGCGACAGAACTCGCAGGTGTAATCCGAGATTCCCGGGTTGATCAGCACCCGGTCTCCCGGCTGCACGCTCGAGACGCCGCTGCCGACCTGCGCGATCACCCCGGCCCCATCCGAGCCGAGAATGTGCGGGAACTGCTGCGGCAAACCGGGGATGCCCTCCACCACGAACAGGTCGAGGTGGTTCAAGGCGGCGGCGCGCAGCGCGATGCGCACCTCGCCGAGACCGGGCGGGGACGCATCGGGGACCTCCGTCAGGGCGGTGTGGTCCAGCCCCCCGACGGCGTTGAGGACGAACGCTCTTATGGGAGGAAGGTCGGCGCGGCCATCTGCTCGGTCGGCCCCGCCGGAATGGGAGTCGGCGTGCCGCCGCCCACCGTCTGCAAATAGATGCGGTACAGGGGGTTGCGTCGGTTGTTGGGATCACTCGGGACGACGAGCGCGATCAAGTCCCCGCTGGGCGAGAGGGCGAAGCTCGCGATGGCCAGGTCGGTGCCGGTCAGGGGGGTGATGGCTCCGGTGGCGAGATCGGCCTTGACCACCATCCGCACCGTGCGGTTCGCCTCTTTGCGCTCCACGATGTAGGCCAGGCTGCCGTCCCGCAGGAAATGCGGCTCGGACTCGTTCTGCTGCGGGGTCCTGGTGAAGGCCCGCTGGTTCGACCCGTCGCGACTCATCAGCCAGATGTCGTAACTCTTGTTGCGCACCGAGGCGAACGCGATCGTCCCACCGTCGGGAGATACCGTTGGCGTCTGGTTGACCGAGTCCGTGGTGAGGGCTTTCGTCCCGCTGCCGTCGGTGGCCGCCGTGTAGATCTGCACCTTCCCCGAGCGCAGCGATTGAAACACCAGCCCGGCGCCGTCGGCCGTGAACACGGGCCGGCCATCCGCCTGGGGATCGTTCGTGACGCGGGCCAGGTTCGAACCGTCCGCATCCATGACGTAGACCTCGGGATTGCCGTCCCGCGTGGACACGAAGGCGATGCGCGAGCCATCCGGCGAAATCGACGGATCGGTCGCGGCGGCCGTATCGCTGGACGCCCGTCGCAGCCCCGCGAGGTTCGAGCGGTCGAGCCAGTAGAGTCGCATGGCGCCGCCGCGCGAGCTGGCGAGCAACAGCTCGTCCTCGACGAAGACCTGAACGGAGGCGGACTTCCCGCCGGGGGCGGTGGCCGTGACGCGGGCGCGTCCGTACCCGGCACCCGTGACCGCGCCGTCTTCGGAGACGGTGGCCACCGTCGGCGCGTCCGAGCTCCAGGTGAGGCCGCTCGCGGGGCCGAGGACCGCTCCGGTATCGTCGGTGAAGCTCGCCTTGAGGGACGTGCGCGCGTTCAGGGCGAGGCCGAGGCGCGCAGCGGGGAGTTTCACCGAGCCCGCGATCACGCTCACGTTCCAGGCGGCGCGCAGCGGATTGGGACCCGGCCCGCGCAGCCCGAGCTGCGTGCGGCCGATGCGCCGTCCGCTGAGGGTCAGCGTCGCCGCGTCGAACGCGGCGATGCCGGTGTCGGCCACGCTCCAGGCGAGGAGCGCCTCCGGAACCGGAGAGCTGTCCGCCGCGAGGGCGGCGGCCGTGAACCGGGCCGTCGCCGTGAGCGGTACCTCGACATCGGCCCTGGTCCCGGGCCGCACCGCCAGGAGCTCCACCGCCCGATGCACCAGCACATCCACAGCCTTCTGCTGCAGCAGCCCCGTCACGGTGAGCGTCGCCTTGCCCGACCCGACCGATTTCACGACGCCGGTGAGGCTCACCTGCGCCACGCTCTGATCGCTCGACGCCCACGTCAGCGCGATGGGGCTCACGAGGCGGTTCTCTTGGGTCGGGACGACGACGTGGAGCGTATCGACCTCACCGGGCGCGAGCGTGAGCGCCGTCCCCTCTTGAATCGCGTAGTCGGCCTGCTGGACGACGACCGGCGCGGTGGCGGTGAGGCCGCCTGGCCCGGTCATCTGCACCGTGCCCTGCCCCGGGGCGAGCGCCACGACGATGCCGTTCTGGTCCACGCTCGCGATGTCCTCGCGCAGCGATTTCCAGGTCACCTGCACCGGGGCCGCGGGCGCCCCGTCCTCACGCAAGGCGCGGGGAGACACGCGCGTGTTTTCCGACGGCACCAGGTACACCGACGGAGGGTCGATGCGGAGCACGGTCGCGGCGCCGGTGCCGGGCGGTTGTCCCGCGAACGGATCGGTCGCCCCTCCACCCGCGGGGGCGGCTCCCCCTCCGCCGGCCGCGGCCGGGGGGGCCGCGCCGGCCGCCACCTGCACCGCCGCCTGGCCGCGGCGCTGCCCTGCGCGCGCTTCGACGATCGCCACTCCCGGCGCGACGCCGATCACCGTTCCGTTGTTGTCCACGCGCGCCACCTGGACGTTGTTCGACGTCCAGATCACCTTCGCCGCGGGCAACACGTTCCCCACCCGATCGTACGCGGTGGCGAGCAGGCCGTAGCGCTCACCGACCTTGATCGAAATCGACGGGGGCGCGACCTGGACTTCGGCGACGTTCTGGGCCGCGAGCGGAGTGCCGGCAAGGCCGAGCAGCAGTGCGGCGAGCGAATGGGAGTACGGGCGAATGGTCATGGGCAGCGCTAATCTAACTTCTCAGGGCTGCGCCGTAACCCGGACGAGGCGCGCGCGATACCCATCCACGGCGTCTCCGCTGTCGGGGAACGTGACCGCCACCGTACGCTCGCCCAGCGGCGTGCGGACGACCATCCGATAGGCTTGCCCCGCCAGCCCTTCCAGCTGCAGCTCCAGGGTGTCACCCGACAGGCGCTGGGACACGAGCTTCATGTTCCGCGAGCGCGCCCCCCGCTCGGGCGCGGGCGAGGGCAGCAGCACCACCCAGCCTGGTGAGTGACGCACCACCACCGCCAGTCGCTCTCCGAGCGGCAGCCGGCAGTCCACGTGCTCGTCCGCGCCGGTGGACCGAGCGCCGCAGGTAACGAGACGACCGTTCGCGCGCACCTCCCGCACGACGGCGCCCAGGGGCAGCGCGGGTGAGAAGACGAGGGTATCGACTCCCGTGCCTCGGGTGCGCATCAGCTCGGTCGCCAGGGTGGTGTCGGTGCGGGCAAATCGCACGGTGTAGCGCCCCGTGGCGACCGGGAGCCGCTCGACGGTGAGCGTGTCCCACTCGGGCGGCAGGTGTGGGGCGAGGCTCACCCGGTGGTCCGGCGCGTCGCCTTCCCAACCGACCAGTCCCCGCACCAACGGCGTCAGCAGCATGGACGTCGCGAAGAATTGCTGCGGCACCGCGGTCTCGAGCGGCTCGAACACGCTCCCCGAGAACACCTCTGGATTCGCCCCCAGTCCCCAGAGGAACGTGGTGCGTGCCACCGCCATCGTCGCCGCGAACCCCATCGACGCATTGTGGTAGCGGAACAGTCCCCAGGCGTCGAACCCGGTGACGAACGGCCACACGGTGCCGTTGTTGTAGTGCAGCGGATCGAACAGAGCAGACGTGGAACCCAGCGTACGCGCGCCCCAGTCGGTCATGATCGCTGCACGCGCCAGCGACGCGGCGGTCGCTTCCCCGCGCGGGTCGTCGAACAGGCCGAACGCGAGTCCGGTGGCGGGCCACACCGTCAGCTCGGTGGAGCGCGTGCCGCCTTCGAGGAGCGCGAAAGCGTAGCGCCGCTCTGCGGGGAGCCAGAGCTTCTCCCGCAACGATGTCCCGGCGCGCTCCGCCAGCCGCCGAGCCTCCGCCGCCGTGCTCCGGTCACCCGCGAGCTCGGCGATCTGAGGAAACGCCTCGAGCGCCCGCACCCAGACCGCGGACATGTAGACATCGGACTGCAGGCCCTGCTGCAGATCACCGACCTCGATCGCGCCGGCGCCCGCCCTGGCATTGTCCATCAGCCCGTCGCCGTCGGCGTCGGTGGACTTGGCCCAGTCGTAGGCGCGCTTCAGGTTGGGCCAGAGACGGCGGACGGTCGCCGAGTCCCCCGAGGCCCGCCAATACTCGGCGACGGCGAGGATCCAGAATGGTGTCGTATCGCCGTGATAGAACGCGTAGGGATAGTCGTCGAACCAGCGGATGCGAGCGGCGGACTGGGAGATCTCGTGCGGGATCTTGCCGGCGTTGGGCGGCGCCTTCCCCTGGTACCGGGCGAAGAACGCCAGCCCATCCCGGGCTACGGGCCACAGTCCTACCGAGCTCATGGCGAGCGAGTTGATCGAGGCATCCCCGCCGAAGAACCAGCCGAACCCGGGCCGCGTGCTGGTCGCGCCACTTGGACCGAAACCCGCGACGAGACCGCAGCCCAGGTCCGGGTTGCAGACCATCGCTTCGTCGAGGTTCAGGCTGGCCCAGCGGACCGCCAGGTCGAGGGTGGAGTCGGGAGAATGGATGACGACGGTCGAATCGAGCACCGCCTGGGCGTGGGCCGCGCGGGCGCTGTAGAGCTCGGCCACGTGTGCCAACACGCGACGGTAGATGGCCCGCACGCTGTCCCGCGGGGCGATGGCCCCCACCATTACCAGCGGAATGCCCGCCGCGTGGACCTGGGTCAGCCGTCCGGCCGGCTCTCCGGGACGCGGCATCGCCACCGGTCCCTGATCGCCTACCGCGATGTGCAGCTCGCTCGCGGCATCGGCCAGCATGTGAGACGGGTTGTTCGTGGCCCAGGTCGCGGCCGGGGATCCGAAGAAGCCGTTCACCTGGCGGCGGCTTTCGGAGAGCACGAACGCGCGCTCGGCATCGTCCCAGGCGACGTACTGGCCCCCGAGTCCGGCCGGCCAGGCGAGCTGGAGGTCGGGGCGGAAGCGGGCGATGATCTCGATCGGCCGGACGGCATCCACTTCGAGCACGACCACGATCGCGGGCTCATCGAGCGGGGCGAACAGTCGTTCGGTGACCGTGAAGGCCGAGTGGGTATAGACGATCGTCGCTCCGGCCGGCGAGATTTCCACGCGGCGCGCGACGTCCTTGCCCGGGATGGGCTGGTCGTACAGCGGGGTCTTGAAGGCGAGCGTGAAGTCGTGCAACAGCTTGAGGGGCCAGGTCCAGGCTTCGAAGCTGCCGGCGTCGGTGCCGATCAGCGCCGAGCGCCGGCCGATGGCGCTGACGTATCCGGACCCGCGAACCGACCCCGTGAGGGTGACGTCGAAGCGTCGCCACGGCAACGAGATCGGCGCCCGGGCGGCGACGGCGTTGGAGTCAGACCGGATTTGCGCGGCGAGCAGCGTCGGTAAGATGAAGAGACCACCGAGGAGCTGGCGCATGCACTCACTTGCGTCGGGGAGTTAGCCGGGTAAGCTATAGGCCCCCAGCGGCCACAACCAGCGGAGGACATAGATGCTCGCGACGAGTGATCTCACGGGAATGGGCGGCCCCGGGATGATGGAGCCGAT
>JBGPHP010000202.1:0-5398 GCA_041484445.1 Gemmatimonadota bacterium | reverse complement strand
TCCCTCGCTGCTCGCCAAGCAGGCGGGCGATCTCGATCCGCGCGACGTGCTCAAGGAGATCTGCTCGCTCGTCGAAGGCCCGGTGTCGGCGGAAGTGGTGGCCGTGGAGGCGGACGCGATGGTCCGGGAAGGCAAGTCGCTCGCCCAGATCGCCGACAACATCGTCGTGAAGATCCCGATGCTCGAAGCCGGGATGGTGGCGGTGCGGCGGCTCGCGAGCGAGGGGATTCGCACCAACGTGACGCTCTGCTTTTCGAGCGTGCAGTGTCTCATCGCGGCGAAAGCGGGTGCCACCTACGTCAGCCCCTTCATCGGGCGGCTCGATGACGTGGGACAGGAAGGGATGGACGTGATCCGCGAGGCGCGGCAGATATTCGACAACTACGCCATCGCGACGCAGATCCTCGCGGCCTCGATGCGCCACCCCCGGCACGTCGTAGAAGCGGCCATGATCGGCGCCGACGTGGCCACCCTGCCTCCCGACGTTCTGCGCAAACTGCTGCAGCACCCGCTCACCGACCGCGGTCTGGAGCAGTTCTTGGCCGACTGGAAGTCGGTCGCCGCGCGCGCTAAGGCGCCCGTGTGACCTGGGAGTCGCCGCTCTCCTCGCGCTACGCCTCCCCGGCCATGCAGGCGCTGTGGAGCGAACGGCGCCGCATCGGCCTGTGGCGCCGGCTGTGGCTCGCGCTCATGGAGAGCCAGCGCGAGCTCGGCCTCGACATCCCCGCCGACGCGATTGCCCAGCTGCGCACCCACCTGGACGACGTCGATCTGGCCCGGGCGGCCGAGTTCGAGAAGCGTATGCGCCACGACGTCATGGCGCACATTCACGCCCTGGGCGAGCAGGCGCCGGCGGCGCGCCCCTATCTGCATCTCGGCGCCACCAGCGCCTTCGTCACCGACAACGCCGACCTCGTGCTGATGCGCGAGGGGCTCACACTGCTCGTCGGACGGGTCGCCGCGGTGCTCGTGGCCCTGAGCCACACGGCGCGCCGCCACCGCGCCCTGCCCTGCCTCGCCTACACGCATTTTCAGCCCGCCCAGCTCACCACCGTGGGCAAGCGGGCCGCCTTGTGGATGCAGGAGTTCCTGCTCGACGCCGAGGAGCTGCTGCATCGCACGGAATCGCTCCAGTTTCGCGGCGTCAAGGGTACGACCGGCACGCAAGCGAGCTTCCTCGAGCTGTTCGACGGCGACCACGAGAAGGTCCGCGACCTCGACGCCCGCGTCTCGGCCAAGCTCGGGTTCCCGAAGGTGTTTTCGATTACCGGCCAGACCTACACCCGCAAGCAGGACGCCCAGCTGCTGGCCACGCTCGCCGGCGTGGCCGCCTCGGCGGCGAAATTCGCGACCGACCTGCGCCTGCTGCAGCACGAAGGGGAAGTGCTCGAGCCGTTCGAGAGCGAACAGGTCGGCTCGTCGGCTATGCCGTACAAGCGCAATCCGATGCGGGCGGAGCGGATGACGGGCCTGGCGCGGTTCGTCATCGAGCTCGAAGGAAACGCCTGGCACACCGCGGCCGAGCAGTGGCTGGAGCGCACGCTCGACGACAGCGCCAATCGCCGGCTGGTCATCCCCGAAGCGTTTCTCGCCACCGATGCGATCCTGGTGCTGGCGACCAACGTGGCCGCGGGCCTCGAGGTGCGGGAAGCGGTGATCCGTCGGCACGTGGAGGACGCCATGCCCTACCTGGCGACCGAGCACCTGCTGATGCGCGCGGTGAAGGCCGGCGGGGATCGGCAGCGGCTGCACGAGGTGATCCGCGTGCACAGCCTGGCGGTTGCGCAGGCGACGGCCGAGCACGGCGCGCCGAACGACCTCCTCGCGCGCCTCGCGTCGGATCCGGCGTTCCGCGCAACCGGCATCGCGGCCCGTCCCGACGAGCTCGACCCGGCCCGCTACGTGGGCCGCTCGCCCGAGCAGGTCGATCACTTCCTGAACGAGGTGCTGCCCCCCGTGCTGCGCCGTATCGAGACCATCGCCCCCGCCACCGACGCCGCCGAGGTGAAGGTATGACGACCGTCACGCCGCTCGTGTCGAGCCATCTCCCCCTGCCCCTGGTGCGGCGCGGCAAGGTGCGCGAGATGTACGAGGTCGACGCCGACACGCTGCTCATGGTGGCGAGCGACCGGGTCAGCGCATTCGACGTAGTGATGCGCGAGCCCGTAGCGTTCAAAGGCGCAGTCCTGACCCAGCTGTCCGCGTTCTGGTTCGGCCGGCTCGGGCACGTGTTCCACAACCACTTTCTCACGGCGGACGCGGCCGAGATCGTCGCGCGGGTGCCGGTGCTTGCCCCGCATCGCGATACCCTGGTGGGCCGGGCCATGCTGGTGCGACGGTCGACGCCCGTGGCGTTCGAGTGCGTGGTGCGCGGGTATCTCGCGGGATCGGCGTGGTCGGAATACCGCAAGACGGGAACGCTCGCTGGGGAGGCCCTGCCACCGGGACTCCTGGAGAGCCAGAAGCTCGAGCCCGCCATCTTCTCTCCGGCCACGAAGGCGGAAACCGGCCATGACGAGAACGTGACCTTTGCCCACATGGCGGCCGCGCTCGGCGCCGCGCTCGCCGATTCGCTGAAGCGCGCGAGCCTCGCGCTGTACGAAGAGGGACGCGCCTACGCCGCCGGCCACGGCATCATCATCGCCGACACCAAGTTCGAATTCGGGACCACATCGGACGGCACGCTGCTGCTCATCGACGAGGTGCTGACGCCCGACTCGTCCCGATTCTGGCCTGCCGACCGCTATCAGCCCGGCACGAGTCAACCGAGCTTCGACAAGCAACCGCTGCGTGACTTCCTCTCCGGACTCAAGGAACACGGGAAGTGGGACGGCAACGATCCCCCGCCCGCGCTCCCGCCCGTGGTGATCGCAGCCACGAGCGCCCGCTACCGCGAAGTCTATCGCCTCATCACCGGGGCCTCGCTCGAGGTGCCGAGGTGAGAATGGCACCTGAAGGTTGGCCCTTCATCGCGATCGGGTGGGGGCTCGCCGCCCTCGGCGGCTGGGCGGCGCTGCGGTGGAGTGGCTGGTGGTGGGCGCTGGAAGTCGTGATCCTCGCGCTGGCGCTGTGGCTGCTGGTGTTCTTCCGCGACCCGGAGCGCACCGGCCCGCGCGGGGACCGCTACGTGATCGCGCCGGCGGACGGCAAGATCGTCAGCACGGTCGAAACCGACGAACCGGCGTTCCTGCGCGCCCGCGCCCTGCGGATATCCATCTTCATGAGCGTGTTCGACGTGCACGTCAACCGCTACCCGGTCGCGGGCGCCGTCGCCTACCGGCACTACAACGCCGGAAAGTTCTTGCACGCGGCCGCCGACAAGGCGAGCCTCGACAACGAGCAGTCGTCGATCGGCATCGACGGCCCGCATGGGCCGGTGCTGGTCCGCCAGATCGCCGGCGCCATCGCCCGCCGCATCGTGACGGACGCGAGGGTCGGTGATCCGGCGACCCAGGGAGCGCGCCTCGGTATGATCCGCTTCGGCTCGAGGGTGGACGTCTACCTCCCGCTCACCGCGCACGCCGCGCCCCAGGTTCGGGTCGGCGACCGCGTGAGCGCGGGTGCCACGGTGCTCGCGGAGTACGCGCCATGACGGCACCCGCCCCGCGGCGCGGCGTGCGGCGCGTCGTCGTCATCGTGCCGAGCCTGTTTACGCTCTTCAATTTGTTCTTCGGGATCTGGTCGATCACGCTCGCGGCCCGGGGAGAGATGTATCGGGCCAGCTGGTTCATTGTATTCGCGGGGATCCTCGATGCGCTCGACGGGCGCATCGCGCGTCTGTCCAACACCGGCACCCGGTTCGGGGCTGAGCTCGACAGCCTGGTGGACGTGGTGAGCTTCGGGGTTGCGCCCGCCTACCTCATGTACGAGCTGCATTTCGCCACCGCCGGCGCGGCAGCATGGATCTTTTGCTATTTCTACGTGATGGGCGCGGCCATCCGGCTGGCGCGCTTCAACATCACACAGGCGGGCCGCTCCAAGGCGCATTTCGTTGGCCTGCCCTCGCCCGCGGCCGGCATGACGCTCGCGACCTACTATCCGTTCACCCAAACCGACCTGTACGCCCAGATGCACGGGCTGCCCTGGCCGCTGCTCCTCAACTTCCTGATGATCAGCTGCACCATTCTCATGGTGAGCAACGTGCGCTACGCCATGCTGCCGCGCGCCAGCGTGCGCACCGTGCGGGGGTTCTTGGGTCTCGTCACGTTGCTGTGTATCCTCTTTTTCGGCATCTGGCAGCACGACGCCTTCTTCTTCCCACTGGGAATCGCCTACATGATGTACGGCGTAGCCCGCGCCGCCCTGCTGGGGTTCTTCGAGAACGGCGACGACTCGGGTGAAACCGACATCGCCGGCCCGATCGTGATCGCCGACGCCGAAGCGGATCGGGTGGATGACGCCTTCGGCCCGCGCTCCCGCGGCATCTCGCCCCGGAGCCACAACTGATGGCGTCGTTTCGAGTGGAGATCCGGATAATGCCGCGGGCCTCGCTGCTCGACCCGCAGGGCCAGGCGGTGGGCCACGCGCTGCACGCCCTCGGCTTCGCCGAGGTCGGTGAGGTGCGCGTGGGCAAACACATCGTCGTGCGACTCGAGGCCCCGACGCGCGATGAGGCGACCGCCCGCGCCCGCTCGATGTGCGAGCGGCTGCTCGCCAATCCCGTCACCGAGGACTACCAGCTGCTCGTGGAGGCGGCCTGATGCACCGGGTAGCGGTCGTGGTCTTCCCCGGCTCCAATTGCGACGCGGACACGCTCGACGCGGCCCGCGCGGCGGGCTCGGATGCCTACTATGTCTGGCACCGCGACACGGATCTGCAACAGGCGGACGCGGTGATCCTGCCGGGCGGATTCAGCTACGGCGATTACCTCCGCTCAGGGGCCATCGCGCGGTTCTCCCCCGTGATGGCGGCCGTGGCCGAGCACGCGCGGGCGGGCGGTCCGGTGCTCGGGATCTGCAACGGATTCCAGATCCTGTGCGAAGCGGGCCTCTTGCCCGGCGCCCTGATGCGCAATGCGCGGCTGCGGTTTCTTTCCCGGCCCGTCCGGGTGCGGGTCGAGGTGACCGACACGCCCTGGACCCGCCTGTACGAGCGGGGCGAGGAGTTGGTAGTTCCCGTGGCACACGGCGATGGCCGCTACGTCGCGGACGAGCGCACCGCAGCCGGGCTCGAGGCCGAGGGGCGCATCGTGTGGCGCTACGTCGCCGACAACCCCAACGGCTCGACCCGGGACATCGCCGGCGTGTGCAACGCCGGTCGCAATGTGGTCGGTATCATGCCTCACCCCGAGCGGCGCAACGCGCCGGTGCTCGGCGGCACCGATGGTGCCCGTGTCTTTCTTTCCCTGGAGGCTGATCATGCGACGCAGCATGCTGGTGGTGTGCGCGCTGGTGGCGGG
>JBGPHP010000201.1:0-5431 GCA_041484445.1 Gemmatimonadota bacterium | reverse complement strand
CACCAAGTCGCAGGAGCCGCCGGCCGAGCTGCTTGCCCTGGCCGGCGCCAAGCAGGTGGCGGTGATCCGCACCTCGCTCAAGACGGCCGAGTTCTACCGGCGCTTGAAGCCGTACCTGGACGATGTGTTCGCGCCCGCCGCCACGCTGCACGGCTCGCTCGCCGACGTGTACGGCGTGGGGTTGCTGTTCATGGGACGCTCGGGAATCGGCAAGAGCGAGTGCGTGCTCGACCTGGTAGAGCGGGGCCATCGCCTGGTGGCCGACGACATCGTGCAGGTGACGCGCCGCGGCGTGGACATCCTGATCGGCCGCGGCCACGAGATGGCCGGCCATCACATGGAGATCCGCGGCATCGGGCTGATAGATATCAAGCATCTCTTCGGCATCCGGGCGGCGCGCCAGCAGAAGCGCATCGAGGTGGTGGTGCAGCTCGAGGACTGGGACGCGGCGCGCGAGTACGACCGCACCGGCCTCGACATGAAGCAGACCACGATCCTGGACGTCGCCGTGCCGCTCGTCACGGTGCCCCTGAACCCCGGCAAGAATCTCACCGTGATCTGCGAGATCGTGGCGATGAACCACCTGCTGCGCTACAGCGGGGTGGACGCCGCCAAGAACTTCAACGACGGCCTGATCCGCAAGATGCGCGAGAAAGCCTCGGTGCGGGAATACCTCGAAGAAGACTATGAGTGAGCTGCGCGGGGTGGTCGTGTCGCACGCCGACCTGGCTTCGGCGCTGGTGGCGGCGGTGCGCGCGATCAGCGGCGTGGAGGACGCGCTCGCCCCGGTCAGCAACGAGGGCTGCGATCCCAAGGCTCTGGCCGCCCGCATCGATGCGGCGGTGGGCGGGGCGCCCACTGTGCTGTTCGTGGACCTGCCCGGCGGCTCCTGCCTCACGAGCGCCATCCGCCTGGCGCACGGCCGCGCCGAAATCGCGGTGGTCACCGGCGTGAACCTCGCGATGCTGCTCGATTTCGTATTCCACCGCGATCTGTCTCCCGCCGAGGCGGCGCGCCGCGCCGTCGATGCCGGCGGGCGGGCGATCCGCACGCCCGCGGCATGAGCCTCGCCCTCGTGCGCCTCGATGATCGGCTGATCCACGGCCAGGTAGTGGTGGGATGGGGGCAGCCGCTGGACGCGGCGTTCATCGTGCTGGTGGACGACGAGGTGCGCGGCAGCGAGTGGGAGCAGGACCTCTACCGCATGGGCGTTCCACCGAACATGGAAGTCGTATTCGCCTCGCTCGCGGAAGCGTCGCGCCGGCTGCCCGAATGGGAAGCGGACGCTCGCACCGGCATCCTGCTGGCGGGCGACATCGACACCATGGCCGCGCTCGTGGCCGCGGCCGGCGGACGCATCACCCGGGTCAACATCGGCGGGGTGCACCATCGCGCCGGCCGTAGCGAGCGGTTGCGCTACGTCTACCTGACCGACGAAGAGGCGGCGAAGCTGCTCCGCCTCGCCTCGAACGGCATCCAGGTTTCGGCCCAGGACGTGCCCACCGCCCGCGCCGTGCCGATCGGGGAGTTCCTGTGAGCGCCGGCACGCTCGTGCTGCTGCTCGCCTGGGGCACCCTCGTGGGAATCGATCTCGTGAGCGTGCCGCAGATGATGATCGCCCGGCCGCTCGTGGCGGGCACCATCGCGGGTCTCCTCGTGGGCGACCCCGAAACGGGGGTGCGCCTCGGCGTGGTGTTCGAGCTGTTCCAGTTCGACATCCTGCCGGTCGGCGCGGTGCGCTACCCCGAATACGGTCCCGCGACGGTCGGCGCCGTCGCCGCCGCGCATGCGCTCGGCGGGTCTACGGCATGGGGGATCGGAGCGGGGCTCGGGCTACTCGTGGGGCTGTTTGCGGGCTGGTCGCTGCACTGGCTGCGCGAGGCCAACGCGCGCGCTGTGCGCCGCGCGGCGGCCACCCTCGAGTCGGGCGACATCCGGGTGCTGGCGCGGCTCCACGCCGCGGGCCTGGCGCGAGACGTGGCGCGCGCGGCCGTCGTGACGGCGGTGGGTCTCGCCGCCGGGTGGCTTCTCGTCCGCGCCGGCGCGACGGGGCTGCCGCTGCGCGTCTTCACGCTCACCGCCGCACTCGCCGGCGGCGCCGCGCTCGCGGCGGGCGTCTCGGGCCTGCTGCGGATCGTGGGGCGGGGCGCCAGCTTCCGCTGGTTCGCCGCCGGCCTGGCCGGCGGAGTGGCGGTGCTGTGGATCGCGTGACGCCGCCCGCGGCGCCGCCGCTCGGCGCGTCCTTCCTGCGCCTCTTCGCGGTCCAGGCGTCGTGGAATTACGACCGGCTGCTGGGCGTCGGGATGGGCGTCGCGGAGGAGCCGTTGCTGCGCGGGTTGCGGGGCTCGGGCGGCGACGGCGCGGCCTACCGGGCGGCGGTGGCGCGCGGCGCGCACTTCTTCAACGCGCATCCCTATCTCTGCGGGCTGGCCGTCGGTGCCGCGGCACGCGCCGAGTACGAAGGCGCGCCGCCCGAGCAGGTGGAGCGGCTGCGGGCCGCGTTGTGCGGGCCGTTGGGCGCCCTGGGTGACCGGCTGGTGTGGGCGGGGTGGCTGCCGCTGCTGTCCACCGCGGCGGTCGCCGCGATCGCGCTGGGCGCGGGGTGGGGCGCCGTCGCCGGCTTCCTGCTGATCTACAACCTGGGGCACGTGGCGCTGCGCTGGTGGGCGCTGCGCGCCGGGTGGGACGCGGGCGCGGGGGTCGTGGGTGCGCTGCGCAATCCGGTGCTGCAGCGCACGCCGACGCTCGTCCTGCCGGCGATGGCGCTGGTCGCCGGGTTCTGTCTGCCGCTCGCGACGCGCTGGCTGGTGCGCCCCTTCCCGCTCGCCGGGGCGCTGGGTTGCGCCATCGCCGCGGCAGTCGGCGTGGCGCTGCTGCGCTGGCAGCCGGGCCGCATCAAGTCGCTGTGGATCGGGCTCGCGGCGGTGACCCTGGGTCTCGCCGGGGGGTGGCTATGGCGGTGATCGAGCGGCAGGCCCAGATCGTGAACCCGCTCGGCATGCACGCCCGCCCCGCGGCGGAGTTCGTGAAGACCGCGAGCCGGTTCAAGAGCGCGATCCAAGTGAGCAAGGACGGCTTGAGCGTCAACGGGAAGAGCATCATGGGCGTCATGATGCTGGCCGCCGAGCGGGGGTCCTTCATGAGCATCCGCGCCGACGGCGACGACGCCGAGAGCGCGATGGAGGCGCTGCTGGAGCTCGTCGCGGCGGGGTTCAACGAGATGCACCTGACGGGCTCGGACGCCGACCTCGAAGACGTCGAGGACGACGAGTCGGGAGCGCGCGCGTGAGCGAGCGCCTGTTGCGCGGTGTGGGCGTCTCGCCCGGGATCGCGATCGGCCCGGCTGTTGTCGTGGCGTCCTCACTGCCCGACGTGCCGCACCGCGTGGTGCCACGCTCCCAGGTGGAGCGGGAGGTGCGCCGCTTGCGCGCCGCCGTGCGCGACGTGCAACGGCACGTGTGCGAGCTGAAGGAGCGGGCCGCGACGCGCGCCGGTCCCGACGAGGCGCGCATCTTCGACGCACAGATCCTGATGCTCGAAGACGCCGACTTTCTCGGTGCGATCGAGGATCTGATCCGCGAGAACCATCTCACCGCCGAAAAGGCGTTCGAGTTCAAGGCGTTGGAGCAGCGCGACGCGTGGATGAGCGTGGGCAGCGCGCGCCTCAAGGACCGCATCGCGGACCTGAACGGTGTGATGATCCGCGTCGTGCGCCATCTGATGCATCTGGAGGACGAGGACCTGGAGGGGCTCACCCAGCCGTCTATCGTCGTGGCGCGCGAGGTCTTCCCCGGACTCACCGTGCAGCTCGATCGCTCCCAGGTGATCGCGATCGCGAGCGAGGAAGGGACGCGCACGTCGCACGCCGCGATCCTCGCCCATTCAATGGGTATGCCGGCCGTGATGGGGATCATGGGGGCGCTGGGCCGGATCGAGACGGGGACGATGCTGCTGCTCGACGGCACGCGCGGGACGGTGCTGCTCGATCCGACCAAGGCCGAGATCGCCGACGCGAAGGCACGAGGCGTCCGGGATCACGCGCGGGGGGTCGAGCTCGAGCGCGGCGTGAACCTCCCCGCCGTCACGACCGACGGGTTGCGGGTGGCGCTGCGGGGCAACGTGGACCTGCCCGAGGAGATCGACGCGGCGCGGGCGCACGGGGCGGAGGGCGTCGGCCTCTTGCGCACCGAGTTCTTCATCACGGGCCACACGACGCTCCCCACCGAGGACGAGCAGGCCCGCTACTTCGCGCGGGCGGGCAAGGCGTTCCCAGGCCACCCGGTCGTGATCCGGAGCTACGATCTGGGGGGCGACAAGTTCCCCGCCGCGTGGCAGGCGCCGTACGAGGCCAACCCGTTCCTCGGCTGGCGCGCGATCCGCGTCTGTCTCGACCACCCCGATCTCTTCCGCGGCCAGATCCGCGCCGTGCTGCGCGCCGCCGCCGACGCGCAGATCCACCTGATGATTCCGCTGGTGACGCGGCTCGCCGAGGTGGAGCGTACCCGCGAGATCGTGGCCGAAGAGGGCATCCGCCTCACCAAAGAGGGCGTGCGCGCCGCGACGTCGGTTCCGGTGGGCGTGATGATGGAGACGCCGGCGGCCGCGGTGCTCGCCGACCGCTTCGCCGCCGAGAGCGACTTCTTGAGCGTGGGCACGAACGACCTGACGCAATACACCCTGGTGGTGGACCGCGGCAACGCACGCCTGGCCGACCGTTTCACGCCGCTCGACCCCAGCGTGCTGCGCTTGCTCAAGCAGATCGCCGACGCGGCCTGTGCGGCCAAGAAGCCGGCCAGCGTCTGCGGGGAGATGGCGTCCGAGCCGCTGTCGGCGTTCCTCCTGATCGGGCTGGGGTATGAGACGCTGTCGGTGGCGCCGCCTTCGTTGCCGCGTATCCGCTGGCTGGTGCGTCAGCTCAGCCGCACACAGGCCGTGGCGGCCGCGACGGCGGCGCTCGACGCCCGCACCGACGCCGAGGTGCTGGAAATCCTGCGCGCGGGCGTCGCCGCGTGCGGTGTGGACCCGTCGCTGCTCTGAAAAACCGCTGCCCGGTTGCCCGACGGTCGGGCCCGGGCTAGACTTGACCTTCTCGAGGCTCCCTCAAGGTTACGATGCCCTCCACGCGACACGTATTTACATCCGAATCCGTCACCGAAGGCCACCCGGATAAGATCGCCGATCAGATCTCCGACGCGGTCCTCGATGCCATTCTCACCAACGACCCCGCCGCCCGCGTCGCCTGTGAGACGCTGGTGACGACCGGCATGGCTGTGGTCGCGGGGGAGATCACGACGACCTGCTACGTCCACATCCCCGACATCGTCCGCGGCACGATCCAGTCGATCGGCTACACCGACGCGAACTTCGGCTTCGACGCCAAGACGTGCGCGGTGCTGACGACGATCGACCGCCAGTCCACCGACATCGCGAT
>JBGPHP010000200.1:0-5493 GCA_041484445.1 Gemmatimonadota bacterium | reverse complement strand
CTCGAGCGCGCGCGCAACAAGGCGGGCGAGATCTACGACACGATCCTCCGGGTGTTCGACATCGCGAAGGAAGAGCGCATCCCGAGCTACCAGGCGGCCGACCGGCTGGCCGAGCAGCGCATCGCCGCGGTGGCCGCCGTGAGGCAGAACTTTGTCTGAGACGGTGTACGTCGGCGCCGACCACGCGGGCTTCGAGCTGAAGCAGAAGCTCGTGGGCGAGCTGCGCCGCCTGGGCTACGAGCCGGTGGACGTGGGGCCCGCGACCCTCGATCCCTCCGACGACTTTCCCGACTACGCGAAGCCCGTGGCGCAGGCCGTCAGCACCGGCAAGGCGTCGCGCGGCGTCCTCACTTGCGGCACGGGGCTCGGCATGGGCTACGTCGCCAACCGCTATCCCCACGTCCGCGCCGCGGTAGTGTGGAGCCCCGAGATCGCCGAGCTGTCGCGCAAGCACAACGACGCGAACGTGCTCGTGCTGCCGTCGCGGTTCATGAGCGACGACGAGAGCCTGGCCATCCTGCGGCGCTGGCTCAGCACCCCGTTCGAGGGCGGCCGCCACCAGCGCCGCGTGGAGAAGATCGACCAGTGAGCCCCCCCCTCGCCGACCGGTTGGCCCCCCTCGCCCAGGTCGACCCGGCGATCGCGGGCCTGATCCGCCGTGAAGTGGAGCGCCAGGAGCACGGCCTCGAGCTCATCGCCAGCGAAAACTTCGTCTCCGTCGCCGTGCTCGAAGCCATGGGCACGGCCCTCACCAACAAGTACGCCGAGGGGGTGCCGAAGAAGCGCTATTACGGCGGTTGCGAAGTGGTGGACGAAGTGGAGCAGCTCGCAATCGATCGTGCCAAAGCGCTGTTCGGCGCGGCGCACGCCAACGTGCAGCCGCACTCGGGCGCGCAGGCCAACATGGCGGCCTACCTCGCGGTGCTGAAGCCGGGCGAGACGCTGATGGGGCTCGCGCTGTCCCACGGCGGCCACCTGACGCACGGGTCGCCGGTGAACTTCTCGGGTGTGCTGTTCCGCGCGGTGGCCTACGGGGTGCGCGAGGATACCGGGACCATCGATTACGACGAGGTGCGCGTCACGGCGCGCGCCGAGCGGCCGCGGCTGATCGTGGCAGGCGGCAGCGCGTACGCGCGCATCTTCGATTTCGCGGCGCTGCGCGCCATCGCCGACGAGATCGGCGCGACGTTCCTGGTGGACATGTCGCACTTCGCCGGGCTCGTGGCGGGCGGCGTGCATCCGTCGCCCGTGCCGCATGCCCAGATCGTCACCACCACCACGCACAAGACGCTGCGCGGCCCCCGCGGCGGCATGATTCTCTGCACCGCCGAGCTCGCCAAGGCGGTGGACAAGTGGGTGTTCCCCGGCACGCAGGGCGGGCCGCTCGAGCACGTCATCGCGGCGAAGGCGGTGGCGCTGGGCGAAGCCGCGCGGCCCGAGTTCAAGACGTACGCGGCGCAGGTGGTGCAGAACGCGCAGGCGCTGGCCCAGGCGCTGCTGGGGCGCGGCTACGCGATCGTGTCGGGCGGCACCGACACGCACCTCATGCTCGTGGACCTGCGCCCCAAGTCGCTCACGGGGAAGGAAGCCGAGCGGCTGCTGGATCGGGCCGGGATCACGGTGAACAAGAACACCATTCCCGGGGACCCCCAATCGCCCTTCGTGACGAGCGGGATCCGCCTGGGGACCCCGGCGGTGACGACGCGCGGATTCCGCGAGCCCGAGATGGCGCGGGTCGCCGAGCTCATCGACGAAGTGCTGACCCACAAGGACGACGTGACGTTGGGGCGAGTAAAGAGTGAAGTTCGGGCGCTGACCGACGCCTATCCGCTCTACGCCGGTCGGGACCACGCGGTGGGGGTGGCCGGCCGGACGTGACCTCACTCGATCTCGCTCTCGTCGGGAACGGCACGATCGGCGCCCTGGTCGACCCGGTGGGCGAAATCGTCTGGACCTGCTTCCCGCGATTCGACGGCGACCCCGCGTTCTGCTCGTTGCTGCAACCGCGTCCACCGGAGCCGGACTTCGGCTTCTTCGGCGTGGACGTGATCGATGCCGCCGGTCACGAGCAGGAATACCTCCCCAACACGCCGATCCTGGTGACCCGGCTGCACGACCGCCTCGGGGGCGCCGTCGAGATCACCGACTGCGCCCCGCGCTTCCGTCAGTTCGGGCGCATGTTCTGCCCCATGACGCTGGTACGGCAGATCCGCCGCGTCGCCGGCAACCCGCGCGTGCGCGTGCGGGTCCGCCCCGCCCATCACGGCGGCGCCCAGGCGATGGCCACCACCTGCGGCAGCAACCACATCCGCTACATCGGGACCGACCTCGTGCTGCGGCTCACCACCGACGCCTCCATCACGGCGATCGGCGAGGAGAACCCCTTCTTTCTCGAGGATACGATCACCCTGCTGCTCGGGCCGGACGAGACGGTGCAGGGCTCGGTCGCGGACGTGGGGCGGCGATTCGTCGAAGAGACGATCGCCTACTGGCGTGAATGGGTGCGTTACCTCGGCATCCCCTTCGAATGGCAGGACGCCGTCATTCGCGCGGCCATCACGCTGAAGCTCAACGCGTTCGAAGACTCGGGCGCGGTGATCGCCGCGATGACGACATCGATCCCCGAGGCGGCGGGCTCCGGGCGGACCTGGGACTACCGTTACTGCTGGCTGCGCGACGCCTATTTCGTCGTCAACGCCCTGAACCGCCTCGGCGCCACGCGCACGATGGAGCGCTACCTCAGCTACATCGTCAACGTCGTCGCCGGCGCGCCCGAGGGCCGGCTCCAGCCGGTGTACGGCATCAGCGGCCGCCCGGTGCCCGAGGAGCGGACGGTCGCCTCGCTCGCCGGCTACCGCGGCATGGGCCCGGTGCGCTTCGGCAACCAGGCCGCCCAGCAGGTGCAGCACGACGTGTACGGCTCGGCGATTCTCGCCGCGACCCACGTGTTCTTCGACCGCCGCCTGGCGCATCACGGCGATCCGGTGCTGTTCGCCCGCCTCGAGACGCTGGGGGAGCGCGCGGCGCACCTGTACGATCGGCCCGACGCCGGCATCTGGGAGCTGCGCGGCACCGAGCGCGTGCACACGTTTTCCAGCGTGATGTGCTGGGCTGGGTGCGACCGGCTGGCCCGCATTGCGACCCACCTGGGCCTGCCCGAACGGGCCGCCTATTGGGCGGCCCATGCGGCCCGCATCCACGACGTCGTCTGCCGGCGCTCGTGGAACGCCAAGCGGGAGAGTTTCGTGGGCGCGATGGACGGCGACACGCTCGACGCGAGCCTGCTGCGGCTCCACGACATCGGCTTCCTCGCGGCCGACGATCCGCGCTTCGCCGGCACCGTCCGGGCCATCGAGCGCGAGCTGCGCCACGGCGACTTCATCTTCCGCTACGTCGAGGAAGACGACTTCGGCAAGCCCGAGAACGCCTTCATCGTGTGCACCTTCTGGTACATCAACGCCCTCGCCGCCCTGGGCCGCCGGGACGAGGCGCGCGCGCTGTTCGAGAACCTCCTGGCGTGCCGCAACCGGCACGGGCTCCTGGCCGAGCACATCGACCCGCGCACCCGCGAGCAATGGGGCAACTTCGTCCAGACCTACAGTATGGAAGGGATCATCGGGTCGGCGGTCCGACTCTCGATCCGCTGGGACCAGGCGTTCTAAAAGCGTTATCTTCTTGCCCATGGCCGATTCGGGTTCTCACCGCCCCTCCCGCGGCTCCGGCGCGTCCACGGTGCACCTGGCCGACGAGCTGGAGGTCTATTTCAACGAGGTCGCCCACGGCCGCCCCGTGGGCTTCGTGGCCTCGCCCAAGTGGAAACCGCCCACCGACGTGTACGAGACCGCGACCGACATCGTGGTGCACATGGACGTGGCGGGGGTGCGGCCCGAAGACTTCACGGTGGAATACGCCGAAGGCGTGCTCACCGTCGCCGGAGAGCGGCCGGCCCGGGGCGAGGGCAAACGCCACTATCACGCCATGGAAGTGCAGATCGGCCCGTTCGAGCGGCGCCTGCGCCTCCCCGTCCCGGTCGATCCCACGAGCCTCCGCGCCACGTACGACCAGGGATTCCTCGAGGTCCACCTCACCAAGCTGCCGCAGCGGCCGTCCGGCCCGCACACCGTGAAAGTCACCTGAGGTGGAACGCCTCCCGATCCTCCCGCTCGGCAAGCTCGTCGTGTATCCGCATGTCGTGTTGCCGCTCTCCATCAGCGATCCACGCGCCATCCAGCTGCTCGACGAGGTGGTGCAGGGCGACAAGCGGCTGCTGCTGGGCGTGGTGCGCCCACGCGACAACCGGGACACCGACGAGGGTCCCGTCATGCACGCGGACCTGGAAGACCTCTACGACATCGGCACGCTGGGCCTCGTCGTCCGGATGCTGAAGCTGATGGATGGCACGATGCGCGTCATGATCCAGGGCGTCGAGCGCGTCTCGCTGCAGCAGCCGGAGCCCTACGGAGGCTATCTCGTCGCCGCGTACGAGCCGCTCGTCTCGCTGGGAGGCGAGGATCCGCGGGTCGAGCCGCTGAAGCGCAACGTCGTGGCCCAGTTCGGCCGCGTCATCGACCTCGCCCCCTACCTGGCCGACGAGCTGCATGAGGTGCTCGAAGGGATCACTGATCCGGGCAAGCTCGCCGATTTCGTCGCGGCGAACCTCGATCTCGCGCTCCCAGCCCGAGTGGAGCTCTTGTCGCTGGGCGACATCCCGCGGCGACTCGAGCGGCTGGCCGAGCTGCTGGCCGAAGAGCTGCAGGTGCTCGAGGTAGGCAGTCAGATCCAAGAGAAGGTCAAGGCGAAGCTGGACGAGCACCAGCGTGAGTACGTGCTGCGCGAGCAGCTGCGGGTGATCAAGCAGGAGCTGGGCGAAGACGCGAGCGACGACGACCTCGAGGACCTGATCGCGAAGCTCGATGCCGCCGGCCTCTCGCCCGAGGCGCGCCGTGTGGCCGACCGCGAGCTGCGACGTCTCAAGCAGATGTCGCCGCAGTCGGCCGAGTACCACGTGGCCCGCACCTACCTCGAGGTGATCGCGGCGCTGCCGTGGGAGCGGCTCTCCCCCGACCGGCTGGACCTGAAGGCGGCGCGGGAGGTGCTGGACCGCGACCACTACGATCTCGCGCCGATCAAGGATCGCATCCTCGAGCACCTCGCCGTGCGCACGCTGAACCCCGATGCGCACGGCAGCATCCTCTGCTTCGTGGGACCGCCGGGGGTGGGGAAGACGTCGCTGGGCCAGAGCATCGCCGAAGCGCTGGGTCGCAAGTTCGTCCGCGTCTCGGTGGGGGGCGTGCGTGACGAGGCCGAGATCCGCGGCCACCGCCGCACCTACGTCGGCGCGATCCCCGGCCGGATCCTCCACGCGCTGGAGCGTGGCGAGACGCGCAACCCCGTCCTGATGCTGGACGAGGTGGACAAGATGGGTTCGGACGTTCGGGGCGATCCCACGGCCGCCCTGCTCGAGGTGCTCGACCCCGCGCAGAACACGACCTT
>JBGPHP010000199.1:0-5511 GCA_041484445.1 Gemmatimonadota bacterium | reverse complement strand
CTTCGCCGACACGATGCGCGGCGGGCAATACCTGAACGACTGCCGCATGGCGGAGCTGCACGCCCGCGAGGCGCCCGACCGGGTGCGCGAGCTCGAGGCGTGGGGCGCGCTGTTCGATCGCACACCGGATGGTCGCATCCTGCAGCGCAACTTCGGCGGCCACGCCTACCCGCGCCTGGCGCACGTCGGCGACCGCACCGGCCTCGAGATGATCCGCACGCTGCAGGACCACGGGATTCACCGGGGCATCGTCTTCCATATGGAATGCACGGTGACGTCGTTGCTCACCGACGACGGCCGGGTGGTGGGCGCGTTCGGCTACGACCGCGAGCGCGGCCGGTTTCGCGTGTACGCCGCCAAAGCGGTGGTCCTCGCGACCGGCGGCATCGGCCGGGCCTACCGCATCACGAGCAACAGCTGGGAGTACACGGGTGACGGACTCGCCCTGGCGTACGAGGCGGGGGCCGAGCTGGTGGACATGGAGTTTCTCCAGTTCCATCCGACAGGGATGGTGTGGCCGCCGTCGGTGCGCGGCCTCCTCGTGACCGAGGGCGTGCGGGGCGAGGGTGGCATCCTCACCAACAAGGACGGCCGCCGCTTCATGTTCGATGAGATCCCGCCAACCTATGTCCAGCAGACGGCGGACAACGAGGAAGAGGGGTGGCGCTACACCCAGGGGGACAAGACCGCGCGACGGCCGCCGGAGCTCCTGACGCGCGACCACGTGGCCCGCTGTATCGTGCGCGAGATCAAGGAAGGGCGGGGCTCGCCGCACGGCGGGGTGTTCCTCGACATCTCCTGGATCGGGCGCCGGCTGCCCAACGCCCCGGAGCACATCCGCCGCAAGCTTCCCGCGATGTATCAACAGTTCAAAGAGCTGGCCGGGGTCGACATCACGCGAGAGCCGATGGAAGTAGGGCCGACGACCCATTACATGATGGGCGGCGTACGGGTGAACGCGGAGTCCCAGATGTCCACGATGCCGGGTCTGTTCGCGGCCGGGGAATGCGCGGCCGGGCTGCACGGAGCCAACCGGCTGGGCGGCAATTCCCTCTCGGACCTGCTGGTGTTCGGGAAGCGGGCCGGTGACTTCGCCGCGGCGTTCGCCCGCGAGCACCAACCGGGACGGATCGACCCCGCGCGGGCGGATGCCGCCGGGCGCCTCGCGCTGGAGCCGTTCGAGCGGGCTACCGATGGCACGGACGGACCGTTCAAGATCCAGCACGACCTGCAGGGCATGATGCAGGACCTGGTCGGGATCGTCCGCACCGCCCCCGAAATGGAGCGCGCCCTCGAAGGCCTGACGGGCCTGCGCGCGCGCGCGGAGCGTGTGGCCGTCAGCGGAAACCGTGAGTACAACCCCGGATGGCACACCGCGCTCGACCTCAACCCGCTGCTCACCGTGAGCGAGGCGGTCACGCGAGCGGCGCTGCGGCGCACCGAGAGCCGCGGCGCGCATTTCCGCGCCGACCACCCGGCCAAGGACGAGGCGCTCGGCCGGGTGCGGTTCGTCGTCAAACGGGGCGCCGGCCGGCAGATGGAGGTATCGTCGATTCCCGTGCCGCCGCTGCCGCCTGAGCTTGCGGGCATCATCGAGGAGATGAAGTGATGGCCCAGGCCACCTTTCGCATCTGGCGCGGCGACTCGGCTGGCGGATCGTGGCGTGACTATCCCCTCGACGTGGGGGAGGGGATGGTGGTGCTCGACGCCGTCCACCAGATCCAGGCCGAGCAGGCCCCCGATCTCGCGGTGCGCTGGAACTGCAAAGCGGGCCGGTGCGGCTCGTGCTCGGCCGAAGTCAACGGGATGCCGAAGCTGATGTGCATGACCCGGCTCACCGATCTGCCGCTCGATCGGCCGGTGACGATCGAGCCGATGAAGGCGTTCCCCGTCGTGCGGGACCTCGTCACCGACGTGTCGTGGAATTTCCGCGTGAAGACGCGCATCACGCCGTTCACCCCGCGACCCCCCGACGCGCCCGACGGCACCTGGCGCATGCAGCAGGGCGACGTGGATCGCGTCATGGAGTTCCGCAAGTGCATCGAGTGCTTCCTGTGCCAGGACGTCTGCCACGTCCTGCGCGATCACCGCCTGCACGACCACTTTATCGGACCGCGGTTCCTGATCCACGCGGCGGGGCTCGAGATGCATCCCCTCGACGTCGCCGACCGGCGGGAGGAGCTGCGCCAGGCGCACGGCATCGGTTTCTGCAACATCACCAAGTGCTGCACCAAGGTGTGCCCGGAAGGCATCGCGATCACCGACAACGCCATCATCCCGTTGAAGGAGCGCGTGGTGGATCGCGCGTTCGACCCGCTGTTCAAGCTGCTCCGGCTGCTGGGCCTGATGGACTGAGAAGGGAGTGCCGCATGGCCACCCTCAAGCGGATTTCCCCGAACGGCGTCGAGCGGGCGCTGGAGAAGGCGGAGCGCTACCGGCTGCTGAACGAGCCGGGTGATGCCGAGAGCATCTGCGAGGACATTCTCGAGATCGAGCCGCAGAACCAGCGGGCGCTGGTGACGTTGCTGCTGGCACGGACCGACCAGTTTCAGCAAGGCCGCGGCGTCGGGGAAGCCGCCGCGCGGGAGGTGCTGCCGCGCATCACCAGCGACTATCAGCGCGCGTATTACGCCGGGATCATCTGTGAGCGCTGGGCGAGAACGCGCCTCAGTCACGGCGCACCGGGGGCGGCGGGCGCCGTGTACCAGTGGCTGCGGGAAGCCATGGACTGGTACGAGAAGGCCGAGGTGCTCCGCTCCGCCGACAACGACGACGCGCTGCTGCGCTGGAACGCCTGCGCCCGCCTCCTGGCCCGGCATCCCGAGCTGAAGCCGGAGCCCGAGCGCCGGGAAGAGGTGATGCTCGAGTAGCGCGGCGCGCTAGCGGGTGGGGGGAGCCGCTATGGTGCCGGTCGGGATCGCCCCCGTCAGCGTCCGGAGGTAGGTGACGATCGACACGACCTGGGCGTCGGTGAGGTCGCGGCCTAGCTGATAGCGGCCCATCATCCGGACGGCCTCGTCTAGCGACGCCGTGCCGCCGTTGTGGAAGTAGGGTGCCGTCATGGCGATGTTGCGCAGCGAGGGCACCTTGAAAACCATCGTGTCGCTCGGCTGGTGCGTCACCGCGACCCGGCCCGGATCGGCCCGATCGGGCCAAGGGGTGACGAGCCCCGCCTTCTGATACATCTGGCCGCCCAGGTACGCGCCGTTGTGGCAGCTCACGCACCCAGCCTCGACGAAGGTGTTGAACCCCTCCTTCTCGGCGGGCGTCAGGGCGTTGTCGTTCCCCTTGAGCAGCGCGTCCCAGCGCGACGGCGTCACGAGGCGCCGCTCGAACGCGGCGATGGCCGCACCCACGTTGTCGTACGTGACCGGGTTTGTTTCACCCGGGAAGGCTCGGCGGAACGCCTCGCGATAGGCCGGGATCGCCGCCAGCTCGGTGAGCAGCGCGCGATCGCTTGGCATCGCCATCTCGACCGGATTGAGAATCGGCCCCTTGGCCTGCTCTTCCACGGTCGGGGCGCGGCCATCCCAGAACTGCGCGAAGTGTCCGGCGGCGTTGTAGACCGTCGGCGCGTTGCGCGTGCCGTGCTGGCCCATCGCGCCCGTGCTCACCGCGCGGTGGTCTACGCCGTAGGTGGTGAGGTCGTGGCAGCTGTTGCAGGAGAGGTCGTGGTCACGCGAGAGTCGCGTCTCGTAGAACAGCGTTCGGCCGAGGCTCACCTTCGCCTCGGTGATGGGGTTGTTCGGGGTCGGGATCGAATCGGGTAGCGGCGCGAACTGCGCGAGCCGCATCGAGTCGAGATGCGCCATCGACGTGCTCGGTGCACGGCGCTGACAGGCGGTGACGGCTGTGGCCATCAGGACCGCTGCCAAGAGACGGGTCTTCATGCTGGTGCCTCCGCGGAGAGTCGTTTCGCTCGCACCAAGGATGATGAGGAGGGGGTGAAACGAGCTTGAATCGCGGGGTAAAGCACCTGCCGCACGGCCGTTACGTCACCCGCTCCAGGCGGCGCAGCTCCGGCACCCGCCACGCGATCAGGGCGACCACCAGGATGGGGACGAACCCGCCCAGCAGCACTGCGGGCACCGCGCCGATCAGTCGCGCAGCGACCCCCGACTCGAACGCGCCGATCTCGTTCGACGAGCCGATGAAGATCGCGTTCACCCCCGCTACCCGTCCCAGCAGGTGCCGGGGCGTGAGTGTCTGGAGCAGGGTCGAGCGCAGCACGACGCTGACGTTGTCGAACACGCCGGAGACGAGCAGCAGGGCCACCGAGAGGGGAAAACTCCGGGACAGCCCGAACCCGCTGATACACAGGCCGTACAGGACGACGGAGGTGAGCAAGATCCGGCCCATGCGTCCCTGCAGCGGACGGTATGACTGATACAGCGACATCAGCACCGAGCCGGCGGCCGGGGCGGCCCGCAGCACGCCGAGTCCGGCGGCGCCGACGTGGAGGATGTCCGCTGCGAACAGCGGCAGCAGCGCCTCGGCTCCCGCGAACAGCACCGAAAAGAGGTCCAGCGTCTGCGCGCCCAGCAGCACCGGCTGCGTCAGCACGAAGCGCACACCGTCCAGCAGCCCGGCCAGTCCGGCGCCCTCCGGAGATGCCCCCGCGGGATGGGGATGCGGGGCCACGCGGAACAGCGCGACCCACGCCGTGCCGAGCAGCAAGGCCGTGATGCCGTAGGTGAGCGTCGGTCCGCCGAGGGCGACGAGCAGCCCACCCACGGCCGGCCCCATGACCGCCGCCGATTGCCAGGTGACGCTGCGCCACGTGATGGAATTGGCGAACAACTCGCGCGGCACGAGGTCGGCGGAGAGCGCGGTGCGCGTCGGTTGCAGATAGCTGCGCGCGATACCGCTGACGAAGATCACCGCGTAGACCACCCAGGCGGTGTCGGCGCGCACCAGGCCGAGCTCGGTAAGTCCGAACAACGTGACGCTGCAGACCGCGAGCACCAGCAGAGCGGCCAGCGACAGACGCCGCCGGTCCACCCGGTCGGCCAGGTGCCCGGCCGGCAGCGCGAAGGCGATGAACGGCAGCGCCTCGGCCAGGCCGACGATCCCCAGCGCCAGTGGGTCGCGGGTGACCTGGTACAGCTGCCACCCCACGGCGACCCCCTGCATCATCGTCGCCAACGTCTGCGTCGCGAGAAACCCGATAAAGCGGCGGAAATCGGGGACGCGGAGCGCGGCGTAGGGATCGGTCATGGCCGCGAAGAATAACAGCCTGTAGGCGAAAGTCTTCTTGTCAGTGGCCGTCGCGGGTCCCAGCTTAGACAACGCGATGAACCAGAGCCACGCCGTCATGAACCGCGCCGCCGGTCTGGGCTGCGCGCTCCTCCTCGGCTTCGTACGCACACCCCGAGCGCAGACCCCGGCCTCCGGACTCGATCCGCGCAAGCCCATCAGCCAGTACGTCCACGACGTCTGGCAGATCGACCAGGGGCTTCCGCAGAACAGCGTGTTTGCGATCGCCCAGGGGCGCGACGGCTACCTCTGGCT
>JBGPHP010000198.1:0-5538 GCA_041484445.1 Gemmatimonadota bacterium | reverse complement strand
GTCGGCATCTTGGCGATCAACCGGTGCGTCTGGGTGCGCCGCGACTCGGCATCGAAGATCCGCTTGGCGTCCGTGTAGAAGGTGGAGAGCGCGCCCACCGTGCCGACCAGGATGCCCATCGGATGCGCGTCGTAGTGGAAGCCGTCGATGAACTTCTTGATGTTCTCGTGGATGATCGTGTGATGGGTGATGTTGCTGACGAAGGCGGCGAGGTGCGAGGGTTTCGGCAGCTCCCCCTTCACCAGCAGATAGGCGGTCTCGAGGTAGGTGCTCTTCTCGGCGAGCTGGTCGATCGGGTACCCGCGGTAGCGCAGGATCCCCCGGTCCCCGTCGATGTAGCTGATGGCGCTGCGACACGCGGCCGTGTTGACGTAAGCCGGGTCATAGCTCATCAGGCCGAAATCTTCCGCTCCGGCCTTGATCTGTCGCAGGTCGGCGGCCCGGATCGTCCCGTCCTGGACGGGGATCTCGTAGGTGCGGCCGGTGCGATTGTCGACGATGGTGAGGGAGTCGGTAGGCATGGTAGGGAAGATAATGACTACCGCTCCGGCGCCACCACTTGCAGCGTCGTCTTCAGTGTTTTGCCGACAGCCGAGAGCGTCACCGTGTAGGTCCCCGGCGCCACGTACTCGGTGGGGTCCCCCGGCGACCCGGTACGCAGCGACTCCTTGGGCTGGAGGTCCCAGATCACGCGGTTCAGGCCCGGATCCTTGCTGCCGGTGAGCTTCGCGACCTCGCGGCCCGTGCTGTCGGCGATCGTGATGGAGACGTCGTCCAGCGCGTAGCTCTTGAGGTAGTAGTCGATCGCCGCCCCGAACGGTGGATTGGCGGCCTGGTAGGGGCGGTGACCCCACAGCCCCGACTCCTGGAGCTTCCAGAACGGCTGGACCGGCCGGGTGCTGAAGAGATGGACGGCGGAGTCGAGCACCGCCGGGGTCATCTCCTCGAGCGGGATGATCTGATCCAGCACGTAGATGCTGCGGCCGTGCGTCCCGGCGATCAGGTCCCGGTCGCGCGGATGGATCGCGATGTCGTCGAACGCGACGGTGGGGAGGCCGCTCCGGAAGCGGTTCCAACTCGTCCCCCGGTCGAGCGAGAAGTAGAGCCCGAACTCCGTACCGGCGAAGAGCAGGTTCTTGTTGCGCGGGTCCTCGCGCAACGCCTTCACCGGCCCGTCCGAGGGCAGGGTGGCGGCGATCGAGGTCCAGGTGCGCCCGAAGTCGGTCGTCAGGAACGCGAGTGGCTGAAACACGTCGCTGCGGTGCCCGTCGATCGCCACGTAGGCCGCGCCCGAGTCGAGGTGCGACGCCTCGATGCGCGCGACGTACAGGTTCGGCTTGGGGAGCCCCCGCAGATTCGCGCCGACGTTGGTCCAGGTGGCGCCCCCGTCGCGCGTGAGCTGGATGTTGCCGTCGTCGGTGCCCGCCCAGAGGACCTTGGGATCGAGCGGCGACTCCGACACCGTGACGATGGTGTTGTAGGTCTCCGCGCCGGAGCCGGCGGCCGTCATCGTCTGCGGGTTCATCGTCGAGAGATCGGGGGAGATGGGCTCCCAGCGGTCGCCGCGGGCCGTGAGCCGGAACAGCTGATTCCCGCCGAAGTAGAGCACCGTGGGATCGAAATGGGAGATGGCGAACGGCGTGTTCCAGTTGAACCGGAACGCGGGCGTCCCTTCCTTGGAGCTCGGCTTGATGGCTCTGATGGCGCCGTTGCGCAGGTTGAGCCGGAACGCGAAGCCCTGCTGGCACTCCGCGTAGACGATGTCGGGGTCGGTGGAATCGACCTGGACGTAGTAGCCGTCGCAGTCGCCCACACGATACCAGTCGGAGGCGGCGATCCCGTCGTCGGAGCGCTTGCGGCTGGGACCGCACCAGGTGCCGTTGTCCTGCAGGCCGCCGCAGATGCGGTAGGGCGTGCGGAAATCGTAGGTCACCTCGTAGAACTCGCCGGTCGCCACGTTGTTCAGGAAGTCCCAGGTCTTGGAACGATCCCAGGAAACGTAGATCCCGCCGTCGGTGCCCAGGATGAGGTGATCGGGGTTGGCGGGGTCGATCCACAGAGCATGCAGGTCGCCGTGAATCTTCTCGGCGCCGTCGTGGCGGAACGTGTGCCCGCTGTCGTCGGACACGTCGAGCCCGTAGCCGAGGATGTACACGTGGGCGTCGTTGGTCGGATCGACGCGGACCTTTGTGAAGTAGAACCCCCGCGGCGCGAGGTCCGAGAGCCTGCGCCAGTGGGCGCCGCCGTCGTCGGAGCGGAACACGCCGCCCGAGCGCGAGTGCACGTCGTCGATGTCCTTCGGGCCCCCCGCGTCGGATTCGATCACGGCGTAGACGATCTGGGGATTCTTGCGATAGATATCGAGTCCGATGCGGCCGGTCTGGGCGGGAAGTCCGTTGCCGAGCTTCGTCCAGGTCTTGCCGCCGTCGGTCGTCTTGTAGATCCCGCCCACTGGCCCGCCGCTGCGCATCGACCAGGGCGTCCGCAGCCGCTGGTACATCGCCGCGTAGGCGACATCCGGCGCGCCGGGGTCGAGCACGAGATCGATCGCGCCCACGGAGTCGCCGAGCTGCAGCACGGCCGTCCACGTCTTGCCGCCGTCGGTCGTCTTGTAGACGCCGCGCTCCGGATTCCTTCCCCACAGATGGCCAAGGGCCGCCACCCAGACCGTCGAGTCGGTGCGCGGATCGATCACCAGCGCCGGGATGTCGTGGGTGTTGTCGAGACCCAGGTGCGTCCACTTGCCGCCGCCGTCGGTGGACCGGTACACCCCGTTGCCCCAGGACGAGCTGTTGCGTCCGTTCCCTTCCCCCGTCCCGACCCACACGAGATTCGAGTCCCGTTGCGACACGGCCACCGCGCCGATCGACGCCACCGGCTGGTCTTCGAACACGGCCGACCAGGTGGTGCCGTTGTTCGTCGTCTTGAACAGGCCGCCCGTCCCGGCGGCGGCGAAGATCACCGGCGGGCGCGCCTCGCGGACGGCGAACGCCGCCATGCGGCCGCCCATGGTCGACGGTCCCACGGCGCGGAACTTCAACCCGCGGTAGACCAGCGTGTCGAGCGGGTGCGCGGCCGGGGCCGGCGCGGGGGCACTGCGGCGCTGCGCCGCGAGCGGGACGGGGGCGAGGAGGCAGGCGCTCGCCAGAAGATGAAGGGGTCGGATCATGGGGCCGGAAGATGGTCACTCTGTTCCGAACGCTCAATCCCCTTATTTTGATGTGTGGCAACGCCTCCCGCTCCCCGCACCAGCCTGTACCCCACCCGCTCCGCGGCTGGGGCGTACCTGGGTCAGCTCCTGGCGTCCCAGGGGTACGTCCACACCCTCCTGCTCGGCGTCACGCCGGAGGGCGTCGAGATCGCGGCCAACGCCGCCAAAGCGATGGGTGCCAGCTTCGATGTGCTGGTGGCATCCTTCATCCGGTTGGGGGCGAACCTCGCTCCCGTGGGGGCCCTGGCGGAGAGCGCGACCGCGGCTGAAATGGACCCCGATTTCCAGCCTGGGATCAATCTGGTCGAGAAGCTCGGGTCGGCGATCGAGGAATCGCGGGCGCGCGTGCGCCGCGATCTGGTACTATATCGCACGCACCGGCCCATCAAGAAGCTCGACGATCGTCAGATCGTCATCGTCGACGGCCAGGTGTTCTATCCGTGGAAAGTGCTGGCGGCGGCGCGGGCAGTCACCGAGCTCGGGGCGCGGCGCATCGCGATCGCGACGCCGGTGGCGAGCGCCCTGGCGGCCGATCGGATCCGGGCGCGCCAGTTCGAGTTCGTGTGCCCCAACGTGCTGCCGGAGGAGGAGCAGGCGGGGCAGCTCTACGGCGATGCGATGGCAGACAGTCCGGAGCGGCTGAAGAGCATCATGATTGCTCACCAGGCGGCATAGCCTCCGGCTGGGAGCTCAGTACTTGACGTCTACCATGCCCCGTTCCATCCACGCGTGCTCTCCGCGCAGCACTTCCTGGGCGAGGTTGTACGTCGGCACGTCTTCGTTGCGCCACAGGCCCTGGAACTTGGCCTTCACCCGGCCGCGGGCCTGACGGCAGAACACGTCGGCGACGCGCATCGCGTTGGCGCCCGTCGCGGGATCGTCCCGCATGAGCCGCGCCGCGCGCGAGCAGGCCGCGGCCATGGCGAACAGCTCGGCGCCCACGTCCACCAGGCGGAACAACACGCCCTGGCGCTGCTCGAGCTTCGGCCCGAACCGCAGCATGGCGTGGAAGCAGCCGCGCGCCAGGCGCCGGGCGCTGCGCTCGATGAAGCGCACGTGCTTGGCGAGCACGCCGAATTCGCCGTACTTCGGCCAGAAGCTCCAGCCGATCCAGCGTGACGGGTACCACCAGCCGTAGAACAGCGCCGAGCGCACCAGGCCGGCGAGACGCTGGCCGGCGGTCTTCCCCGGCATCACCACGTCGCCCGCGATCTGGAGGTGCTTGTCCACCGCCTCGCGCGCGATGAACAGGTGCATGATCTCGGAGCTGCCCTCGAAGATCAGGTTGATCCGGAAGTCGCGCATGATGCGCTCGACGGGGACCGCGGGCTCGCCGCGCTCACGCAGGCTGTCCGCCGTCTCGTAGCCGCGGCCGCCGCGGATCTGCAACGTGTCGTCGATGATGCGCCAACCGGCTTCCGAGTTGTACAGCTTCGCGATCGCCGCCTCGAGCCGGATGTCGGAATCGCCGCGATCGGCGAGGGCGCCGCACAGCTCCGCGACCGCCTCCATAGCGAAGGTGTTCGCCACCATGGTGCCGAGCTTCTGCGCGACCGCGTCGTGCTGGCCGATCTTCTTGCCCCACTGCACCCGCTCGTTGGCCCAGGCACGCGAGATCTCGAGACAGCGCTTGCCCGCCGCGACGGCGGAGATGGGGAGCGTCAATCGGCCCGTGTTCAGGGTGATGAGGGCGAGCTTCAACCCCTTGCCCTCGCCCCACAGGATATTCTCCTTCGGGACCCGGACGTTGGTGAACGAGATGACGCCGTTGTAGATGGCCTTCAATCCCATGAAGTGGCAGCGGTGCTCCACCTTCACGCCCGGCGCGTTCGCCTCGACGATGAAGGCGGTGATCTGCCGCTTCTCTTTCCCACCGACCGTCTTCGACGGCGTGCGCGCCATGACCACCATGAGCTCGGCGATGGTTCCGTTGGTGCACCACAACTTCGAGCCGTTGAGGATCCACTCCCGCCCGTCGGGGGAGGGGACGGCGGTCGTTTCGAGCGCGGCCGGATCGGAGCCGACGTCGGGCTCGGTGAGTGCGAACGCCGACACGGCGCCCTTGGCGAGCCGGGGGAAGTACTTCTTCTTCTGCTCGTCGGTGCCGAACATCTTGAGCGGTTGCGGCACGCCGATCGACTGGTGAGCCGAGAGCAGGGCGGTGATCGAGCCGTCCACGGAGGAGACGAGCTCGATCGCCTTCATGTACGAGAGCTGCGACAGCCCCAGCCCGCCGTACTCGCGCGGGATCTTGATCCCGAACGCCCCCAGCTCGCGGAGCCCCTGGATGACCTCGGGCGGGATCCGGGCGTCGCGCTCGATCTGCT
>JBGPHP010000197.1:0-5539 GCA_041484445.1 Gemmatimonadota bacterium | reverse complement strand
GGTGTTTCTGGTCCCGTGGGCAGCGATCTACTTCAGCGGGACTGGTGCGACGAGCATGGGAGCCCTGCTCGTCGAAATGCTCGTGTTTCTCGCCACGTTGTTTGTGGGATACGTCTACGCCTGGAAGCGGGGCGCCTTTCGGTGGGATTGATCACCCGAACGGCTCCGAAACGACACCGTATTGACGAATAGGGGAGGCACTATGGAGGAGCATCTAGGGCCGCAGCCGCCTGAGAAGGGGAAATCGCTGCCCCGCCGCGATGCCCTGAAGATCGGCGGCCTGGCGGTGGGTGGCGCGATCGCCGCCGCCGTCGGTGTGCCGCTCGTCGGGGCGGCGGTGGGGTCCGCTCTCAAGCCGACGACCCCCGGGTGGATGCGGGCGGGTGCGGTCGACGCGTTTCCGAAGGGCGAGGTGCTGCTCGCGATCATCGAGCCGCCCGTGGACATGGAGTGGCCCGCGCTCGACGCGAAGATGGCGGTGTACGTGCGGAACGACGGCGCCGGCGGCTTCACGGTGTTCGACATGCACTGCACGCACGTCGGGTGTCCTGTGCGCTGGGTGCAGACCTCGCAGCGCTTCTTCAGCCCGTGTCACGGGGGTGTATTCGATTCCGCGGGTCGGGTGCTCGGCGGCCCGCCGCCCCGTCCGCTCGACCGTCGCGAGTATAAGGTCGAGGACGGGGTGCTGTACGTCGGGGCGGTCTATCGGGTGGACGAACAACTGCAACGGATCGCGTGAGATGACGCTCTTGCAGCGTGGGTCCGCGCTGCCGGATCGCCGCATGCGCGTGCGGACCACGGTCCGGCAGTTCTTCGAGCGGCACGCGCCGCCAGGCCTCACCTGGTGGCACACGTTCGGGAGCGCGCTGCTCGCGCTCCTCGTCGTGCAAGCACTGACCGGCACCGTCATGGCGCTCTACTACACGCCCAGTCCCGAGCACGCGTACCACAGCGCGGAATACATCGCCACCGCCGTCCCGTTCGGCCGACTCGTGCGGGGCGTGCACCGCTGGGCCGCGAGCGGTGTGGTCGTGCTCGCCGTGATACACCTCCTGCGGGTCTTCATCATGGGAGCGTACAAGTACCCGCGCGAGCCGAACTGGATGGTGGGCGTGACGGCGCTGGTGGTCATCCTCGGACTCGCCTTCACGGGCTATCTGCTTCCATGGAACCAGCGAGCGTACTGGGCCACGACGGTCGGGGCCCACATCGTTGGAACGGTGCCGGTGGTCGGGGAGGCGTTGCGGCAGCTCCTGCTGGGTGGCGTGAATGTCGGCGTGCTGACGCTGACCCGTTTTTTCGGACTCCACGTCTTCTTTCTTCCCGGCCTGCTCACGCTGCTGGTGCTGTTTCACCTGCTGCTGTTGATCCGTCAGGGCATCGCCGCGCCGCCCAAGGGGGAGTTCGCGGAAATCGGGCCTGGCGACTACTGGGCCGCCTACGATGCCGCGAAGGCGCGCGGCCGGCCATTCTATATCCACGCGGTGCGAGACGTCGTCATGGTCGCGGTGGTCCTCGCCGTCGTGGCGCTGTTAGCCCTGAGGCTGGGCCTACCCTCGGACGGGCCCGCCGATCCGACGGACGTCAACTACGTGCCGCGGCCCGAGTGGTATTTCTTCCCGGTGTTCGAGCTACTGTGGTGGTTCAAGGGCCGGTGGATCCCCATCGCCACGGTCGTCATCCCGGTCGTCTTTCTCCTGGTGCTGTTCGGGCTCCCCCTCTATGATCGGAATCCGCGCCGGGCGCCCGGGCGGCGCCCATTGGCCATGACGGCGGCGATTCTCGTTCTTGCTGGTAGCGGGTACCTGATGTACCGGGGGGCGACTGCCCCACAGCCACCACCCGCGCGGGTGGCGATCGCGGGCCAGATCGTTGCGCCGTCAGCCGACACGACAGGGCCCGGGCTATTCGAGAACGAGGGTTGCTCGGCGTGTCATGCGATCGCCGGTCAAGGCGGCGGCGCCGGGCCGGATCTGACGCGCGTGGGCGCGCGACGTGACGCGGCATGGCTCAAGCGCTTCATCCGCGATCCCGCAGCCGTTCGGCCCGAAGCGCTGATGCCCGCCTTCACCGACCTGCCCGAAGCAACACTCGACCGGCTGGTGGAGTACCTTGCACGCCTGCGCTGACCGCGCCTCGTGATTGACCTTCTGTGGCTGGTCCCCGGTCTGCCGCTGCTCGGCTTCGTACTGAACGGCGCCTTGGCGCTGTCGCGCTCCTCAGCGAAGCGGGCCGTCTCGTTTATCGGCGTCGGCGTGCTCGTGGCGGCGTTCGCGCTCGCCGTCGCGATCTCGGTCCAGTTCGCCGGTTTGCATGTGGACAGGCCGATCGTCTTCGACTACTGGGACTGGTTCGTGAGCGGGAAGCTCCGTATCGGCTTCGCGTTGCAGCTCGACCAACTCTCCGCCGCGATGCTGCTCATCGTCACGGGTGTGAGCGCGCTCATTCACGTCTACAGCATCGGCTACATGGGCGATGACCCCGGTTACGCACGCTACTTCGCGTACCTGAACCTGTTCGTGTTCTTCATGCTGGTGCTCGTCCTCGGCGCGAACTTCCCGGTGACGTTCGTGGGCTGGGAAGGGGTGGGCCTGTGCTCCTACCTGCTCATCGGGTTCTGGTTCGACGACAAGGCGAAAGCCGACGCCGGCTTGAAGGCCTTCATCGTGAACCGTATCGGAGACGTCGGTTTTCTGGTGGCGATGTGGCTGCTCTATTGGCACACCCAGGCCCTCGATTTCGTCGGCGTCCTCGCGGCCGCTCCCGCGGCATTCGTCGTCGGCGGCGCGCCGATCACGCTGATCACCTTGGCGCTCTTCTTCGGCTGCACCGGGAAGTCCGCACAGATCCCGTTGTACACATGGCTGCCCGACGCGATGGCCGGGCCGACCCCGGTTTCGGCGCTGATCCACGCGGCGACGATGGTGACGGCCGGTGTCTATCTCGTGGCGCGGACGAACCTCCTCTTCGCGATGGCTCCGCTCGCGACCGCGATCGTGGCGGGGGTCGGCGCCGTGACGGCGCTGTTCGCGGCAAGCATCGCGCTCAAGCAGTGGGACATCAAGAAAGTCCTCGCCTACTCCACCATCTCGCAGCTCGGGTACATGTTCCTCGGGGTCGGCACGGGGGCCTACGCGGCCGGGATCTTTCACCTGGCAACGCAGGCCTTCTTCAAGGCGCTCCTGTTTCTCGGCGCGGGGAGCGTGATCCACGCGATGCGCCACGCCTACCATGCGACGCGCTCGGACGAGGATCCGCAGGACATGCGGAACATGGGCGGGCTGGCGCCGAAGCTCCCGTGGACCACGGCGATGATGTGGGTCGGGGCTCTGGCCATCGCCGGGATCCCGCCCTTCTCCGGGTTCTTCTCGAAGGACGAGATCCTCGCGTCCGCGTTCGCCCGCGGCGTCGGCCAACCCCTCTGGTATGCGTACTGGGCGATGGGACTGGCGGCCGGCCTGCTGACGGCGTTCTACATGGCGCGGCTGATGCGGTACACCTTCCATGGGCCAAATCGAACCGGGGAGCGCGAGCAAGCGCTGCTGCACGAGTCGCCTTGGATCATGGTGGGCCCGGTGGTCGTACTGGGGGCGCTGAGTTTTGGGGGAGGGGCGATCAACGTCCCCAAGCTGCTGGGAGGCAGCGCGTTCCTCGAGTCGTGGCTCGAGCCGTTGACCCAGGGAGCGGTCGCGCTTCTGCCAACCCGCTCAATCGCTCCCGGGACTGAGTGGGCGCTGATCCTCCTGGCCGTTGCGGTAGCTGGCGTGGGCCTAGTCGGCGCCTGGCGGCTGCTGCGGCCCGACGTCCTCGCATCGGCCCGCCTGGCGCCAACCGAGCGCGGTTTCGCGAGAATTCTCGCCCGGAAGTACTACGTGGATGAGCTGTACGACGCGGTCATCGTCCGGCCGATCAGGTGGCTCGCGCGCGCGGTGTTATGGAAGGTCGTCGACGAGCGTCTGGTCGACGGAATCGGGGTGAACGGCATCGCCGGGTTGTCGCGTGGCCTGGGCTGGATCGGCAGCAAGCTGCAGACGGGCACGGTGTCGACCTACGTCATCCTGTTCGTGCTCGGCGTCATCCTGGTGCTGCGCGCCGCGTTGCGTTAGGGCCGACGCACTACGTGGCGCGCGCCAGCAGGGCTGCCGTCACACGTCTGACTCAGCGCCGCCGTGCGTGCCACGCGCCGACGGCGACGACCAGGGTGCCTGCGACCCCGGCGGCGAGGAGCACGTCGCCCGCGACCTGGTGCCAGCCGGCTGTCGTTCCCAGCAACGCGCCCGCCACGAGCAAGGCCGCCGAAGCAACCGCTCCCGTGAGCCGTTCGAGGTCGCGGCTGGCCCGCCGTCCGACGCCCTCCAGTCCGGGTGCGTGAACGCGGCCTAACTCTCCGTCGGCCAGATGACGCAGCGTGCGCCGCAGGTCCGTCGGCGCTTCGCGCATGAGGCGCTCGAGGTCCCGGGCCACGCGCTCCGCGTTTTTGAGGAGCCGCGCTGGCGAGTACGCCCGGGCGGTAATCCGCTTCACCTCGGCCTCGAAGACCCCGAGCACGTTCAGTTCAGGGTCGAGACGACGCATGACCGCCTCCGCCACGAGAAACGCCCGCGCCAGGAGCAGGACGATGCCCGGATTCCGGACTTTGTGCGCACTGCCGACACGCACGAGGGATTGGAGCGCGTCGCCCACCGAGACTTCCGCGAGCGGCCGCTCCCGGATCTTGCGCAACAGCCCCGCGATGTCCGCCTCGAGGGCGGCCCGATCGACGTCACCGCCCGCGAGACCCAGATCGAGGTATGCATCCGTCGCCGCTCGCGCGTCGCCCTGTACGGCGGCCTCGAGCAGCGCCGTGAGACCTTCGCGGGTGGGCTGATCCAACTCCCCGACCATCCCGAAGTCGTGGAGGCAGATTCTTCCGTCGGGGAGGACGAAGACGTTGCCGGGATGGGGGTCCGCATGAAACAGGCCGTTCTCGAACACCTGGTGGAGGACGAGCGCGGCGATGCTCGCCGCCAGCGTGCGGCCGGCCTCCGGGTGCTCCGCCGCGTAGCGATCGATCCGCTCTCCGGCAGAGTGTTCCATGCTGAGCACCGCCGGACTCGAGCGCTCCGGGACGACGTCCGGGATCCACACGCCCGCGACATCCGCCAGCGCCTCGCGAAAGCGACGGATCGTCTGCGCTTCGAGTCGGAAGTCCATCTCGCGCTGCAGGCTGTCGCGGAATTCGCGGACCATGCCCACCAGGTCGAGCGTGGCCAGCCGGGGGGCGAGCTGCTCGGCGAGTGCGGCGAGATAGGTGAGCGTCGCGATGTCCTGCGAAATGCGGCGATCCAGGCCGGCGCGCCGCACCTTGACCACGACCGGACGGCCGTCGGTGAGCGTCGCGGCGTGCACTTGCGCGATCGTGGCCGCCGCGAGCGGGACGGGATCGAAGGACGCAAACAGCTGCTCGAGCGTCCCGCCGAGCTCGCGCTCGACCCTCGCCCGTACGTCCACGAAGTCCATTGGCGGGAGCCGATCGTGCAACCGCTCGAGCTCGGCGACG
>JBGPHP010000196.1:0-5549 GCA_041484445.1 Gemmatimonadota bacterium | reverse complement strand
TCTGAACCCGGGGGGATTGGCAGCAATCGAATCAGGTAGAGATCTACCCGCGCCTGGGCGATCGGCATCTCGCTATGCGTGAGATCGCTATCTCCCGGTATGGGCCTGAAGTCATAGAGACCGATGACCTGACCTGTGATGACCGCCTCCTGCGGCGACTCGACCCCCACTCGGCCTGAGCCGAGCGACGTAAGGCCATCGCCGCAAGCGGCAATGGCCAACACACTCAGGAGGGCCGTCGTGCGACTCTGCATGTTCGACCTCCGGATCGAGAAGGGAAATCTCCTTTCAAAGCTGGGCTTGGCCATCGATCGGACCAGAGCCACCTGGGACAGGCAGGACCAGACCACTTTCTGACCTCGGTGCTGATCAGAGGTCCTGCCGGAAGCCGTCACGGTCCCGCTCGAGGTGAAGGCCCGCTGAATTCTGCCCGTGCGCGCGATGGCCTCACCGCCCCCGGACGAATTCCTGCACCGCGCTTCGGCGGGATGCCGGGTACGGCACGCCGGAGCCCTTGATCGTCCGCCAGAGGATCCGGTTAAAGGCGTCGTCGTCGACGCGATCGGCCTGCGTCAGGTCGACACGAGCCGAGCGCCGCGCGTCGGGGCCCGAGGCGACGTTGAGCTCGGTGAGAGCCTGGCTCGGCGTGAGGGCGGTATAGGGACGGAGATCGGGCGTATCGCTCCAGATTTCGCCCAGCGGGCGACCGAAATGATCGAACGCCGAGAGGGAGGGAAGGCCGAGAATCTGCTCCACGGTGGCGAGCACATCCGTCGTGTTGACGAACCGATGCGAGACGCCGCCCCGGCTCCAGGCCGAAATCGCCAGCAGCACCGAGCGATGCGAGTCGACGTGATCGGGTCCATCCTGCGCATCGTCCTCGAGGACGAAGACCACCGTGCTCCCCCAGAACCGGGAGTGGGACAGTCCTTCGACGATCCGCCCGAGCGCCAGATCGTTGTCGGCCATGTACGCCCGCGGGGTGGGTCGGCGGGGACGCGCCCCGGCGGTGTGGTCCCCGGGAAGATGCAGGATCTCCAGCGCCGGCATCCGTCCGATCCGCTCGTATTCGTGAAGCTCCGCGAGCCAGGCATCGGCCCGCCGTTGGTCGGGAATCGTCAGGTCGAACGGTGGATAGCTCGCGCTGGTGTAGGGCTGAAGCGAGGCGATGCGCGCGCGCGTCATCGGTGCCCCGGAATCGGCCGGCCCGCGCGGCGCGGGTTCCGCATACTCACCGTAGTTGCGCACGGCCAGCCCGTGCTGCAGCGCGGCGTCCCACAGATACCCCGCCGCCGGAACATCCGCATCTCCAGCCTCGTCATGCTCCAGCCGTTTCCCGCGGTAGTCGTCGGGAGTCGTCTTCTCGGTAAAATCGGTCACGTATCCGGCGGTGGACCACGGATGGCCCTGATTGCTCACTTCCGCATTGACGAAGAAGCGATCGAAGATCCCGAACCGCTCCGCGAGCGCATGATGGTTCGGCGACACCCCGCGTGGGAAAAAGAGGAATGCGGTGTCGCCGTCTCCCTGGCGCAAGTCACCGAGCAGCTGGTCGTACGTGCGGTTTTCCTTGATGATGTACACGACGTGCTCGAACGGCGGGTAGTGCGACTGCACGATCCCGGGAGTGTCCCACCCATTGGCGTGCGCGACGCGCCGCGACAGAGCGTCGAGCGCGGCGCCGCGAGCGATCGGAAGCACCGTCACGCTGCCATCGAGCTGTCCCAGGGTGTACGCGCGCGGGTCCACCCGCTCCAACGGGACGTCCGGCTGCGGACCCTTCGGGTTTGGTCCGGAGCCGCGGCCTTTCGCGTTGACGACCCAGAGCGAGTCACCGTCGGCGACGACCGCGGTGGGATACCACTCCGTCGGCAGGCGCCCGGCAAGGCCATCACTCCCGGATGCCGTGGCGCTGCCGGACGTCGGCGCCGAAAGCTCGAACACGGCGACGGCATTGGCATCGGCCTCCGCGACGTAGAGTCGGGTCCCATCCGGCGAGAGCGCGAGGGCATCGGGAGTGCTCCCCTCGACCACGCCACCCGGGGACGGGTCGAGCAGCCAGCGCACCACGCGGCCGACGCGGGTATCGACCACCGCGACGCGATCCGTGCTCCCTGAGACCGCGAACAGCCGGCTCCCATCGGCATTCAGCAGGAGCGCCGAGGGGTGCCGGCCGACATCGACGGGTCGCAGGGCGGCCAGCCTGCCCCTTGAGTCGGCGCGGAAGACATTGACCGCCGTGCCCCCCCAGGCCGAGGCATAGACGTGTCCATCCGGGGCGACCGCGATGGCGTACGGATACGGCCCGGTGCCGACGCGTTGCATCACCCGTCGGGTGTCGAGGTCGATCACCGCGATCGAGTCACTCAGGTTCTCGGCCACGTACAGCGTGCGGCCCCCGGCGCCGAGCGCGATGCCGGCCGGGTACCGGTCCCCGCGCGGCGCGCCCGCGGTCCCGAGCATGATGCTGTCGGCGAGCATCGCGGGGGGCTCGGTGCCGGCCCGCCACGTGTAGGCGTACACGACGTCGGCGGCACCACCGGAGACGTACAGTGTGCGCCCGCCCGGGCCCCACGCGAGGCCGAGGAACGCGCCCGGCTGCCCCACCGTCTGGATCACACGACCCGACGCGCGCTCCAGCACTTGAATGCCCTGTTGGCGCCACCCCCCCAGGGTGAGGACGAGATGTCGACCGTCACCGGTGAGCAGCGCGGCAAGGGGCATGTTCCCGACGGGCATCGATCGACCGGCGGGGTCCAGCCGGACTCCGGTTGGCAGACGTGGTGGCGACGCCATTGCCTCGCGATCCGCGGGTGGCGTGAGATCGTTGGTGGCGGCGTGGCACGAGAGCGCGAGCCCGGCCACCGCGAGTGAAACAGTCAGGCGAGTCATCATCACGTGGCGCTTACCGGCTTTCCTGAGCCGCCGACAGGATCACGCGGCGGTGTGGGATGTCGAGCGTCAGTGCCACCTGCGACCAGAACCGGGTGCCGATGATGCAGTCGTAGATGTAGTTGCCGACCCGCACCGCGGGTCGTTCGAGACGCAGCCGCGGCGCCCCCACCGGCGCGAGGTCCGCCGGGAGGCGGGCGCGCGATTGCGCCCCCGCCGCTCCGGAGTCCGCGCTGATACCCAGTGCGGGCAGATAACGCGCGTTCAGGTCGATCGCCTCCGATCCGGTATCGATCTCGCACGTCCCCACCTGGCCGCCGCCCAGGTCGAAATCCAGGAAGAGATCGAGCGCCATATCGCGCACCGCGTCAGACTTCAGAGGGAGGCTGAACCCGCGGCGCGCCCGAGCGGCGAGTGAGGCCGGAGTCTCGAAGACCAGCTGTCTATTGAGGAAATCCAACGTGACCGGAGTGCGCGCGAACGTCCGTGCGGAGATCAGCCCGGCGATGCTGTCGGCGTCGAGACCGGGCCACACCACGGCGTCGGCGGGCGTTGAGATGGGCCCCAGCACGATCGGAGCGATGCGCACCCGGGCGGCGTCCACCCGTTCACCGGTGGAGCGGAACCCGGTGAAGAATCCGGCCGAACCCCGTCCCACCCGCTGAGCGTAGGCGCTGGACAGCACTTCGATCCCGCTGCCGAGATCGATCACGAACCGGCCTTCGGGTTGCCCCTGCCCCGCGGCCCGCACCAGCATCATGCCCGACGAGTTGAGCTCCACGGGAAGTACGGTCTGGGACGCGACGGGACGCGTGGCGAGCGTGCACGTCAACGCGAGGGCGAACCGGAACCAAGGTACGGCCATGCCTCTAGCGGGCATCCTGGCAAAGTGGTCTCGTCGCCTGGGACGGGCCAGAGCCACCGGCGCCGCGGCTGACCAGGCCACTGGCAACCAAACGCGGACATGCCCACGTCTTGCCGTCCGCGTGAGGTAATGTCTATACGTATGATAGACCATTACCCACGCGACCCATGCTCTCTCCCAGCACCCTGTATCGCCTGCTCCCCTTGATGGGAGCGACCGTCGCCCCCGTGTCGGCGCTGCTCGCGCAATCCGCCGAGCGCTGTTGGGCGCCTCCCGCCGCCGTGGACGCACCGGACTCGGCCCGCGCGCGCACCGCCGTCCGCCGCCGCACCGCCGAGGCGGCGCGCTGGACGGGATCGCCACCCCGTATCGACGGGCGGCTCGACGAGCTCGCCTGGTGCGCGGCGCCGCCGCTGACCGACCTCGTCCAAAGCGGGCCGAGCCCCGGTGCGCTCGCGACGCTCCCCACCCAGGCCCGCGTGTTGTTCGACGATGCAGCCGTCTATGTCGCCGTTCGCCTCTGGGACCCCCACCCGGATTCGATCGTCGCGCCCTACCCACGCCGGGATGACGAGACCACATCCGATTGGCTGTTCCTGGAGATCGACTCACGCTTCGACCGGCGCAGCGCCTTCGCCTTCGGCGTGAACCCCAGAGGCGTACAAGTGGACGGCACCTGGGCGGGCGACGTCAACTACGACGCCGCGTGGAACGGCGTGTGGGCCTCGGCGGCGCGGGTCGACTCGGCCGGCTGGACCGTGGAATATCGGATCGGATTCTCGCAGCTGACCCTGGGGCGGAGCCGTCCGGGCGACCCGCTCACGTGGGGCATCAATCTGTATCGCTACACGCCGCACCGCGGCGAAACGTCCAATTGGTCCCCGCGGCTGCCCAGCGTGGTGGGCGTGGTCTCCCATTTCAACGAGCTGCGGGGCATCACCGTCCCCCCGCGGCACGCGGCGCGCGAGCTCGTGACGTACAGCGCAATGACAGGAGCCCATTCGCTCCCGGAAGGCCCGGCGGGCGCAGCGGCGAACGACGTGTCCGCGGCTGTGGGAGGAGATCTGCGCCTGCGTCCGACGTCCGCCACGACCGTGGCCGTTTCCATCCATCCCGACTTCGGTCAGGTCGAAGCCGACCCCTCGCAAGTCAATCTCACGACCTTCGAGACGTTTCTCCCCGAACACCGCCCCCTGTTCGTGGAAGGCACCGACATCTTCCAGCTCGCGTCGACACTGGAGTTCGCGTCGCGCGGCACGTCGTTCAACCTGGAGAGCCCGTTCTATTCCCGCCGGATCGGCCGCGCGCCCCGTGTCGGCTGTCCGGACGCCGCACTCCATTGCCGGGAGCCGCAGACGACGACCCTGCTCGGCGCCGCGCGGATCTCCGCGCGTTCCGGCGCGGGATGGACCGGTGGGGTGTTCAACGCGTGGACCGCCGCCGAGTACGCCTCGTTCGCGGATACCGCCGGCATCCGACATACGACGCTCGGCGAGCCGCTCACGAGCTTCAGCGCGGCGCGGGCGGTGCGGGAGCTCGCCGGCAGCCGGGCCGCCCTCGGCTTCGTGGCCACGTCCGTGGACCGGCTCGCGCCGGAGCCCCGCGTGGACTCGGTGCTCCCGCGGCACGCCCTCGTAGTGGGAGCGGATGGGCGGCTGCGTGTGGCGCAGGATCGCTATGAGGTGTCGGGGTTCACCCTCGTCAGTCGCGTCGCCGGCTCCAGCGCGGCGATCGGCGCGCTGCGACACGAGCCGCTGCACGGATACGACCGGCCGGATTCGCTCGGCGCGAC
>JBGPHP010000195.1:0-5742 GCA_041484445.1 Gemmatimonadota bacterium | reverse complement strand
GGCGGGGCTGGTGCTGACCGGCACCGAGGTCAAGTCGTTGCGGGAAGGGAAGGCGAGCTTGGGAGAAGCCTACGCCCACGTGCAGCGGGGCGAGGTGTGGCTCGAAGGGTTGTCGATTTCGCCCTACGTGCACGGCAGCTACAACAACCCCCCGCCCACCCGGTCGCGCAAACTTCTGCTGCACCGGCGCGAGATTCGCAAGCTCATCGGCGCCACCACGCAGCAGGGACAGACTCTCATTCCGCTGGAGCTGTACTTCAAGGACGGCATCGCGAAGATCGCCATCGCGCTCGCCAAAGCCAAGAAACAGCACGACAAGCGCGAGGACCTGAAGCGGCGTACCGCTGATCGGGAGCTGGCGCGCGAGTACCGGGCTCGCCGCGGATGATCGCCCCGTTGCTCCTCGTGCTCGGCGCCACGGCGGCGCCCGAGACCGTGCGGATCGCCACGCCGCGCGGTGTGACCAGCGTGCCCCTGAGCCGGGAATTCGGGGTCGCCGTCGCCGCTCCGCTGATCGCCGGTCCGCTGGGGCTGGCGGTCGTCGTCGAAGGGGCGCGCGCCACCGTGGTGCTCGAAGGCGCCGGCTTCGTGTTCGCGCTCAACTCGCCGTTCGTCCGCATCGGCAACCAGCTGTGTCAGCTGGTGGACGAGCCGTACGTGGCGCGCGACACGCTGTTCCTGCCGCTCGTCTGGTTGACCGATTGCGTACCGCGGGTGTTTCGCGACCGGTTTCAATGGGACCCGACGACCGGACTCCTGACCGAGTCCGCTCCGCCCGGCGTGGCCGTCGCGGCACCGGTGCCGCGCGCCGTGGCCGACTCCCCGTCGATGGCGGCGGACTCGCCGCGGGTCGTGCCCGATGCCGTGCGCACCGCGCCCGATACGACTGCGTCCGTGCCACCCCCACTACCCACGCCGCCCGTGCCGGCCACGCCGCTGGCCGGGCCGCCGCTGCACGCGGCCCCGAATCCCATCACCGGTCTGCGGTTGCGGCATATCGTCGTGATCGACCCGGGTCACGGCGGCCGCGACCCGGGGAATCCGGGCCGCTTCTTCCCGAAGGGCACCACCGAGAAAGACGTCAACCTCTCGATCGGCCAACTGCTGCGCACGGAGCTCGCCCGCCGAGGCATCGTGGCCTCGCTCACGCGCACCACCGACACGTTGATCGACCTGCACGACCGGGCGGGATACTGCCGTGACATTTGCGATCTGTTCGTCAGCCTCCACGTGAATTCGATGCCGACCGGACGCCGCAGCCCGGTGGCGAACGGTATCGAGACGTACTTCCTGTCCGAGGCGAAGACGGAAGACCAGCGGCGCGTAGCACAGATGGAAAACGACGCCATCCGCTATGAATCCCCCGACGCGCAGGTGGTCGAAGGAGCCCTCGCCACCATCGTCAAAGACCTGCAGCAGAACGAATACTTGCGTGAGTCGGCGCGCCTCGCCGAGCTGGTGCAACAGCGCGTGGCCGCGATCCATCCGGGCGTTGACCGCGGGGTGCAGCAGGCGGGATTCTACGTGCTGAACAGCGCGCGGCGGCCGGCCATCCTGGTGGAAACGGGGTTCGCCACCAACAAGGCGGACGGAGCGTTCCTGACCTCCTCAGCCGGGAAGCGCAAGATCGCCGGCGCGATCGCCGACGGTATCGTCGGCTACCTGCTGGATCTCGAGCGCAAACTCGCGGTGGGAGGCGCTCCGTGAAGCGCCCGGGCGCAGGCGGCGCGTGCCTGCTCCTGCTGGCGCTCACCGGGTGTGCGTACTACAACGGCATGTGGAGCGCCGAACGCCTGGCCCGTGACGCGCGCCGGCAGGAGGCGCGCGGGATGACCGCCGAGGCGCGGCTCAGCTGGGGACAAGCGGCCATCAAGGCGGAGTCGGTCCTAGTGCATCACCCATCCAGCCGGTGGGCGGACGACGCCCTGGTGCTGCAGGGCGAGGGGCTGGCGCGAAGCGGGGTCTGCGCCGAGGCGACCCCGGCGCTCGACCGCGCTCTCAGCGAAGTCACCGACCATACCCTGCGCGAGCGTGCCGCACTCGCGGCCGGCGATTGCGCGCTGGAGAGTGGCGCCGGAGAACGGGCGGAGCGGCTGCTCGAACCGGTCCTCACGTCCCACGATGGGCGCCGCCGTTCGCGCGCCGCCTATCTCGCGGGCCGCGCGGCCCAGCTGCGCGGCGACCCGGGTACCGCCGCCGACCGGTTCGCCCGCTCCGACCTCCCGGCGGCGGCACCGGCGCGCGTCAGCGCGCTGGCGACCGCCGGCCGCGGGAGAGATGTGCTGGCCGTGGTGGACAGCGTCGCCGCGCGGGACAATGACGAGACCCGCTGGTCGAACGCGCTCGTGGAGGTCGCCCGTGCCGCCGGCGTGGACGTGGCCGCCGCGGCGCTCGACCGCCTGCTCGCGCGCGGCCGGCTCCGTCTTGGCGCGCGGGCGCGGCTCCTCATCGCCGACGGCGACCGGCTGCGCCAAGCGCGCCATTTCGACCCTGCCGCCGCGCGATATGCGGCCGTGGTGCAGCTGGTGCCCGATTCGACCGAGGGGAGTGTGGCTCGCCTGCATGCCCTGCGGGCGGAGGTGGCGCAACTCCGTACGGTGGGCACGTTGGACTCGTTGTCGGCCCGGGTAGCGGACCTGACCGAGACGACGAGCGGTGCACTGCTCGCCGAGGCGCGGGAACTCGAGCGGCGCATCGATGACGCACGGCGCGGCGACACCTCGGAAATCGCCGCCTTTCGCGCGGCCGAGGTCGCGCGCGACTCGCTCGAAGCGCCTGCACTCGCCGCCGCCCTGTTCCGCCAGTTCGCGATGCGCCACCCGGCTTCGCTGTTCGCTCCGAAGGCATTGATCGCGGCAGGGCAGCTCCAGCCGGAGTCGCTCGGCTCGGTGGACACCGTGCTGCGGACGCGCTACGCCGACTCGCCGTATGCCCTCGCGTTTCGGGGCGCCCCAAGCCCGGCGTTTCAGGCGACCGAAGACTCGCTGGCCGCGGCCCTGGGTGTCGCTCGCTCGACCGTGCTGGCGGCCCGCGTCCTGGTGGAGCTTCGGGTGGCCCCGCCGCGCACGGGACCGCGGGGACCGGATCTCGACCCGCCGTCGCCAGCCGTCGCGGCGGTTCGCCCCCGCGCTCCCGACGTGCGGCGTCCGGTCCCCGCGCGCCGTCCCGGCGAGCGACCCACGGTGCGTCCGGACGTCCGTCCGTGACCGCCGTCGAGGTCCTCGGCGCCACATTCCAAAACCCAGTCTTGCTCGCCGCCGGTACCGCCGGCTTCGGACCGGAAGTCGATCGTGTCATCGACCTCGAGTCGCTGGGCGGGATCGTGACCAAAGCGGTGACGCCCGAGCCACGACGCGGCCATCCGGGCCCCCGGGTCGCCGAATTCGTCGGGGGAATGCTCAACGCCGTCGGACTGGCCAATCCCGGACTCGAAGCGGTCGCCGTCCACGAGCTGCCCTGGCTGACGCGGCGACTCACCCGCGCCCGGGTGCTGGTCAACGTGGCCGGTGCCACCGTTGAAGACTATGAACGCGTGCTGGAGCGTTTGAGCGCCTTCGCGGTGATCGTCGCCTTCGAGATCAACGCGTCGTGCCCCAACACGTCATCGGGAGGACTCGAGTTCGGCGCCTCACCGGCCGGACTGGCGGATCTGGTGCGGCGTTGCCGAGGCCGCACCCAGAAGCCGCTCGTGATCAAGCTCTCTCCCGCACTACCCGACATCGCCGCGATGGCGCTGGTGGCGCAGCAGGAGGGAGCCGACGCCGTGAGCCTGGTCAACACGCTGCCGGGCTCGCTGGCCGGAAGGCTGGGGTTGGGGTTCGGCGGCGTGAGCGGGCCCGCGCTGCTGCCGGTGGGGGTGTTGGCGACCGCGCGGGTACGTGAGCGGGTTGGCCTCCCGGTGATCGGCGTGGGGGGAATACGCACGGCCGCCGATGCCCGGGAGTACCTTCGGGCCGGCGCCGCCCTCGTGGCCGTGGGCACGGCGGCGCTGGCCGACCCCCGCGTGCCCGAACGCATCGCACGGGAGCTCGCACGTGGCTGAGCTGGTCGTCGCCTTCGATCTCCCCTCGGGGCGCGAGGCACTCGCGCTCGCCGACCGGCTGCCCGGACTGCGCTGGGCGAAGCTCGGCTCGATGCTGTTCGGGCGCGAGGGACCGATCCTGGTGAAGGAGTTCACCGCGCGCGGTGTGCGGGTGTTCCTCGATCTCAAGTGGCACGACATTCCCAGTACGGTGGCCGAGTCGGTGTCGGCTGCGCGATCCCAGGGGGTGGCCATGGCCACGGTGCACTGCCTCGGCGGCCCGGCGGTGCTCGCCGCTGCTGCTCAGGCGGCGGGCCCGGACCTCTCGCTGGTGGGCGTAACGCTCTTGACCTCGCACACGCCGGCGGAGGCCGAGCAGATCCTCGGCCGTGGCGTTCCCGATCTTGGAGTCGAAGCGACTCGGCTGGCCCGGCTCGCCCTCGGGGCGGGGCTCCGGGGGGTCGTGGCGTCGGGGCGCGAGCTGGCCATGTTGCGGACGGCGCTAGGGTCCGAGCCCTGGATCGTCGTCCCCGGCGTCCGGTCCCCGACCGACGCGGCGGACGATCAGGCACGGACGGTGACACCGCAGGAGGCGGTACGCTGGGGCGCCACGCACATCGTCGTCGGTCGGCCCATCACCCGCGCCCGCGACCCGGGGGCGGTGTACCAGGAGTTCCTGGAGGCGATGTGAGACACAGCTGGTGGTGGATCGCCGTGTTCATGGTGGGGCCCCTGGTGGGGCCCCTGGTGGCCCAGGGCGGGCTCGACGCGGCCGCCCAGCGGACGCGCGGGGCCTGGTTGGCGCACGACCCGGGGGCGCTCTTGCGGGGCAGCCCCGGGGTGATCCTGCAGATCCCGGGCGCCGACCCTTCGTCGGCCATCGGCCGAGACCAGGCGGGGGAGCTGCTCGCGCGGTTCTTCCGGACCTCGGTCGAGCGCAGCGTCGAAATCTCGGTGGCGCGGGAGGTGGAGGAGGGTCGAGGCTACGTGGAGATGGTGCGGCGATTCAGCATTGTGGGCACCAGCGAAGAGCGGCGGGAGACGGTGTTCCTGGGACTGCGCTGGTGGGGCGATCAGTGGGTCGTTGTCGAGCTCCGCGCCGCCCCCTGAACACTGTAATCGCGCCCCTTGCGAGCACTTACGCCCCCGTCTATAGTTCAAGGCTCAACTGGACCTTTTATGCCGGAGCAGATGCCTTGAAAGTGCGCACCAGCGTTCGACCGATCTGCGAGCACTGCAAGGTGGTGCGGCGCCGTGGTGTGCTGCGCGTCATCTGCAAGCGCAGTCCCAAGCACAAACAGCGGCAGGGCTGAGGCATGGCACGGATTGCCGGCGTGGACTTGCCGCGCGACAAAAAGATCGAATTCGCGCTGCCGTACATCTTTGGAATCGGTCGCAGCAACGCCAAAAAGATTCTGCTGGAGACCGGGGTGAGCGCCGATACGCGCGTGCGTGACCTGCGCGATGCAGAAGTCGCCCGGCTGCGGCAGGTGATCGAGCGGGACTACAAGGTCGAGGGCGCGCTGCGCACCGAGACCGCCATGAATATCAAGCGATTGATGGACATCGGTACCTATCGCGGGGGACGACACCGCAAAGGGTTGCCGGTGCGTGGGCAGCGCACGCATACGAACGCTCGGACCAAGAGGGGGCCGCGGCGGGCGATTGCAGGCAAGAAGAAACCGTCCCTGAAAAAATAATCGGCGGGCATGGCACAAGCG
>JBGPHP010000194.1:0-5742 GCA_041484445.1 Gemmatimonadota bacterium | reverse complement strand
GAACCTCTCCGGTCATGGAGTTGATGGGCGCCTAGTATTCCCGGCATCGACTAGGGCAAGGGGCGTGCCCCATTCGGGGTCATCGCCTAACCGCATGGAAGATAAAGCTTTGGGTCGATTCCCGCCAGCTCGGGGTGGCGTTCCCGGGGGGCTGGAATCCCGCGTTTTGCAAGCCGCGGCATGAAACGCATTCCCTCCGCTTCGGCCCGCCAGGAGGCCGTCAGACAAACCCTACAGCGTCGAGCAGTCCCGACTCCAATCTAGGGCGAAACCGCCAGGGGAAACCAGCGACGGGCCGTATCCGCCAGAGCCTCGGCTCGACCCGAGTCGCCGCGGGCGAGAGCCAGAAGGTACTCGACCCGCAGCGCCACCGGCTCTCTCGGGAGGAGCTGCCGCGACGCGCGGGCCAACAGCTCGGCCCGGGCCGTGTCTCCGTGCCCCAGGAGGAAGAGCGCGTAACCAGCCTTCAGATGGGGGTCCCGGTTGAAGAGCGAGTCGGCCCGCGCATACGCCGCGCGCGCGTCAGCCACCCTCCCCATCCCCGCATAGACGGCCGCAGTCGACTGCTGCCCGCGATAGGACTCGGGGTGCTCGAGCAACAAGGTCAGCAGGAACGCCCGGTTGTCGGCCCAGGCCGGAAGTCGCGTCAAGCTCCGGCCGGCGAGTACCACGACGATCAGCGCCGCCGCCAGCAGAACCCGCCTCAATTCCCACCGCGCGAGCGCCCAAGCGACCCCCGCGCCCACCAGCGCGGCCGGCAGGACGATCGGCAGATAGAGATCTCGCTCCGCGAGGACGATGCCGGAAGCGAATAGCAGATTCGACGTTGGTAGATAGGCCAGCGCGGCCAGCGCCGCGGCGAAGCTGAGCGCCGGGGCCCGACGCCGGAGCCCTACAGACATCACGGCAATGCCCACCACGAGTACCGCTCCAATCAGGGCAGCCGGGGAGAGTGTCGTGCGATACGGAATGACCTGGGGGCTGTAGTCCGCCGAGAGCGATGCGGGCCAGATCAGGAGCTCGACGGACCGCAACGCCGCCGGTAACGCCATGGCGAGCCGGCCGCCGGCTCCCGCGCCGAGGAAGGGTCCCGCGACGTCCGCGACCGCGGCGTGGCCGATTCGGAGCCAGATCAGGAAGTAGCCGATCGTGACCGCGGCGAGCGCCGCCAGGAACCCCCGAGGGTAGCGCTCCACGTCCTCTGGCCGGAGCCAGTTGTCGATCAGTATCGCAGCAGCAGTGATGACACCACGTTCTTTGCTCAACATCGCGGCGAGGGCGCAGGCGATCGCCGCGAGCCACCAGCGACGCCGGGCGGCCAGAATCGCCGCCAACATGGCGACCGTGGCCAAGAGCTCGTTGCGGGAGACGATGTTCGCGACGCCCTCGACGTGCACCGGATGCACGATGAAGACGAGCCCGGCCACCAGCGCCCCGGCCGGCGGCAGCCAGCGCGCCAGCACGAGGACCAGCAACACCCCGGCGAGAGCGTGCCAGAGCGCGTTGACCAGATGAAACCAGCCCGCACGGCCGCCGGAGAGCGACCAATCCGCGGCGAGACTCAGGATCGTGACGGGACGGTACAGTCCCGCTTCGGCCGGCCGGGGCCAATAGGGCTGGTCGAAGGCGCGGAGGGCGGCCCCGACGGAATGAGCGGCCGGATTGGCCACGATGATCGCCCGATCGTCCTGCACGAAGTCGTAGCGAACCGTCGGGAGGTACAGCACCACTCCCGCCACGAACACGACAGCGAGCCAGCGGCTCACGGCGCACCCGGTCCAGGCATGCGAGACAAGAGGGATTCGGCGATCGCCGTATCGCCCCAGGCGCGCGCGGTGGTCGCCTCGAACTGGTAGTAGAAAAGACAGCGCTGGCAGAGCTGCTCCAGGCGGCCGAGCAGCGAATCGGCGAGCCGGGACCGGCCGAGTTTGAAGGCCGCGTACGCCCCCTCGAGGTAGACGGTCGGCACCCGATCGTAGACCCTGGTGGAGAGCTGCAGCGCCTCCAAGGCCCGCTTCGGCTGCCCCTCGGACAGATAGATCCCGATCATCCCGGCCGGCCCGGCGTAGGAGTCGGGTGAGTCGTCGAGGATGCTGAGCGTGACGCTCCGCGAATTCCGCCAGACCGGAACGCGCAGCGCGGTTCGTACGCCTCCCGCCAGCACGACGATGGTCAGGAGCACCGCCAACGGCCGCAGCGCCAGGTTCTTGAGCCAGGCGGAAACCACGAGCGCGAGTCCGACCGAGGGGAGATAGAGGGTCCGCTCCGCGATGAGCACACCGGTCGGAAACAGCAGGTTGGCGACCGGAAGAAGCGCGATCGCGATCCACCCGAGGCCGAAGACGGCCACCCGGTCTCGACGGCGCCACGCGAGCCACACGAGCACCGCCCAGGCGACCAGACATCCGGCTCCGAGGAGCACGCGGGGGTCGATCGGCGAGGTCACCAGGGTCCGCTCGGCGGGCGAATAGTCGACGCGCAACGTGAGCGGAAAGACCAGAAGCCGGGCGACATCCGCGAGGGCCGCGACCGCCGTGAGGCGAATGGCCCCCGGCCCCGCCGCGACGAACACCGGGGCGAGATGCTGCAGCCGGGCGTATGGATGGAGCACGGTCCAGCGCACCGCGGCGTACGCCGCGCCGACAACCACCCACCCGGCGGCGTACGCCCACATCCGCCGTGGCGCCGGTCGGCCGATCGCCGCGACCCAGCCCCATGCGATCAGGGCGGGAGCGACGGCGGCGTTTTCCTTGCTGAGGAGCCCCAGCGCCAGCGCGACGAGACTCCACCAGAGGCGGTCGTACTGGAGCGCGAGGTAGACCGCCAGGATGGCGAACAGTGCGGCCATCAGGTCCGCGCGCCCCACGAGATTGGCGACGGCTTCGACGTGCACCGGGTGGACCGCGAACACCAAACCCGCGAGCCACGCGCCCGGCGCGGAGCCGGTCCACCGCAGCGCCAGCGCTGCGACGAGGACGCTCACGCCCGCGTGCCACAGGAGATTCACCGCGTGCAGCCACGCCACGTGGTGCAGCTGGAGGTCGAGGGCGAAGGACGCGATCGGGAGCGGCCGGTACATGGCCGCGGCGAAGCTGGCCGGCCAGTACGGCTCCCGAAAGGCCTGCCACACGCCGCCCAGATGATGGGTGAGCGGGTTCATCGCAACGATCAGGACGTCGTCCAGGGCATAGCCGTTGCGAAGTGCGCCCAGGTAGACCACCACGGCCGTGAGCGCGACGGCGAGATACAGAACCCCCTTCCCTGTCCCGTGTCCGGTGACGGGGTCGGAGGCAGTCGTCACGGAGTGCCGGGAATTCGGGTCAGCAGAGAATCGGCGGCCTCCGGGTATCCCCGGCGTCGGGCGATGCCGGCCATCCAGCGGTAGTAGCCGGGGCAGCGCTGCTGACACAAGCCGTGAAGTTGCGCCAGCATCGAATCGGCGACCGGCGAGCGACCGGACGCGAAGGCCGCCACCGCCGCGGTCACGAACACGGTGGGATCGCGATCGAAGATCGCCACCGAAGACCGGGCTGCCTCGAGGGCTTTATCCGGCCGGCGGAAGTCCATATAGACGCCGATCATCTGCTTCGGACCGATGTAGGAGCGCGGCGAGTCGTCCATGATGTGGAGCGTCACCGTGAAGTTGCTGCGCCAGGCCGGCACGCGCAGCGCGGTGCGGATCCCGCCGAGCACGGCCAGCGACGCCAGGAGGATCGGCCAGCGCGGCAGCCGCGCGAGCCAGGCCCCGGCCGCGAGAACGAGCCCGATCGACGGCAGGTAGAGGGTGCGCTCCGCGACCAGAAACCCGACCGGGTACAGCAGGTTGGCGACGGGAGAGAAGGCGATCCCGATCCACCCGATGCCATAGGCTTCGATCTTGCGGCCGCGGCGCCACGCCAGCGCCAGCAGCGCCCCCCAAATGGCGAAGCACGCGAGGCCGAGGGCGACCCGGGCATCGAAGGGCGACAGGATGAGCGTCCGCTCGTCGGGGGAATAGTCGGCGCGCAACGTGAGGGGAAAGACGAGCAGACGGGCAACGTCGGCCAGGGCGGCGAGGGCCGTCCACCGGATGGCTCCCGCGGGCGCCTCGAAGAAGATCGGCGCCAGACTGAACCCTTCGTACGGGTGCAGCGCCATCGTCCGCACGACCGCATACAGCGCCCCCACGACCACCCAGCTCGCGGCGTAGAGCAGCATGCGGCGGCGCGACGGTCGCGCCAGCCCGAGCAGCCACCCCCAGGCGACGAGCCCCGGAAGCACGACCGCGTTCTCCTTGCACAACATCCCCAGCGCCCAAAAGACCGCCGACCAGCCGAGGCTGTCCCACCGCAACGCGGCCAGCACCGCGAGCACGACGAACACGCCGGCCATGAGCTCCGATCGGCCCGCGACGTTCGCCACCGCTTCGACGTGCACCGGATGCACGGCGAACAACACCCCCGCCACGAGCCCGGTCCGATCATCCGCCAGGCGCCGCGCCAGGGCCGCCACCGTGATCGCCGCTCCCGCGTGCCAGAGGAGATTCACCAGGTGAAACCAGATGGCGCCGTCGATCCGTTGGTCGAGCGCCCAGGTGGCGAGCGGCAAGGGACGGTACATCGCGCCGCCCATGTCGGGGGGCCAGAGCGGTGCGGCGAAGGCGCGCCACAATCCGGACCACGACGCGACCAGCGGGTTCTGGACGATGAGGGGGAGGTCGTCCATGGCGAACCGGTTGGCGAGCGCCCCCAGGTACACGACGATCGCCACGGCGCCGACGACGAGCGGCAGCGCAGCCGGTCGCTGCAACAGATCCCGGGTGGAGGTCGTCAGCGGTTGCGCCATGCACCGCCCGGCGGGAAGAGGTTGAACCGCACGATGTGGAACAGGGCCGCGAGCCCATCGCGCCAGGTGATCTTCTTCCCCTCCGCGTACGTCCGGCCGCTGTAGGAAATGGGCAGCTCCCAGATCCGGGCCCCGGCCTGGGACAGACGGGCGGTGAGCTCGACTTCGAACCCGAAGCGGTCGGAGGTCAGCGGCAGGCGCTGCAGCAGGTCGCGGCGCACGAGCTTGTAGCACGTCTCCATGTCCGACAGGTTCATGTTGGTGAACATGTTGGACATGAGCGTGAGGAAGTGGTTGCCCACGGCGTGCCAGAAGAACAGCACGCGGTGGGGGCCGCCCTGGAAGCGGGAACCGTACACCGCGTCGGCGTAGCCGCGGCGGATCGGCTCCAGCAGGGCCGGGAGGTCGGCCGGGTCGTACTCCAGATCGGCATCCTGCACGACGACCACGTCACCCGTGGCGGCGGCGAAACCGCTGCGCAGCGCCGCCCCCTTGCCGCGGTTCACGGGGTGGTGGATCACGTGGTCGAGCAGCCGCTCCCGCGCCAGGCGATCCAGCAGCTCGCCGGTGCCGTCGGACGACGCGTCGTCGACCGCGATGATCTCGAGCGGCAGCGGGAGCTCTCGCAGGCGCCGGGCCACGGCCTCCGCGGTGGCGGCTTCGTTGTAGGCCGGTACGATGACGGAGAGCCGCAGTTCGGGGGTCGTGCTCATGCGGGGCGCTCCCCGACCGCGATGAGCGATTGCCCGACCCGCCACGGCAGCACCCGTTCCAGACGAAACAGCGGCACGAGGGCGTCGTACCAGTGCAGCGCTCCCCGCGGAATGATCTCCCGTCGGAGCACCCGGCCCGCGAACCACCAGCCGGGGACGCCGGCGAGATTGAAGTACTCGCGATGCCGCATCCGGAAACCCGCGG
>JBGPHP010000193.1:0-5743 GCA_041484445.1 Gemmatimonadota bacterium | reverse complement strand
GGATCGGTGTTCGTGGTCGATCGGCGGCACGATCCGGAGCCCGGGGCGGTGGAGCCGAACGCGAGAACGAGCGCGAGGTCGTCGCAGTGAACGTCATCTGTACGTCGTGCGAAACCATTTACCGGGTCGATCCCGCGAAGGTCCCGGCCTCCGGGGTGCGGGCTCGGTGCGCCGTGTGCGGGAATGTCTTCGCCGTCCAGCCCGATGGCGCCGGCGCGATGAGCGGCGGCGCGATGGCGCACGCCACAGCGGCCCCCGTTTCCCGGCCCAGTGCCCCGGTCTTCACACCGGCGCCGGCCGCAGCACCCGCGCCGCCTGCACGGCCTCCCGTCACCGGACCGTTCGGACGCCCGGCGTTCGTGGCACCCGCGACGGCGCCGCATCCGGCCCCGGCCGCGAGTCCCCCGGCGCCGCCGCCCGTGCCGCCGCCGGCGTTCGTCACGCCGCCGATGGCACCTCCGGCGGCGCCACAGCGGCCGTTCGCGCCGCCCGTCGTTCGGCCGCCGCTCGTCGCTCCCCCTGCGGTGAGCGCGCCACCGGTCGCGGCACCGCCGGCCGCACCGCTGCCGCCGGCGCTCCCGGTTGCGCCGGTGGCTCCGGCGATGCCCGTCGCACCCAGGACGCCGTCGCCCGGCAGCGCGCCCACGATGCCGCCGATGCCGCGCTTCTCGCAGCCGACTGCGCCGCGCCCGGTCCCCCCCCCGTTCGGCGCGCCTGCGGTGCCGCCAGCGCCGCCGGCACCACCATCCGCGCCGTCCGCCCCAATGGCGCCGCTCGCGGCACCCCCCGAGCCGCGCAAGACGGGGCCACTGCGCCCGGTGAACCCGTTCCTGGTACAGGACCCGAAGCAGAAGGCGCGGCGCCTGGCCCGGGCGCTGATTTCCGACATGCTCGTCTATCACCCCGAGAAGCGGCAGCAGGGGATCCGGGACGGAACCCTGCCGCTGTTGTTCAAGGACGAAATCGAGAAGAGCTGGTTGGAGTACATCGAGCAGGTCGGCCGCGACATGGCGGACACGACGCCCTTCTGGAACGAAGCTCTGAACGAGATCCTGGCGGGGGGAAAGAAGCTGTTTTAGCTGGTCTGGCCGCCCGGCGGGGTAGAGAAAACGGGGCTCACCCTCGATATTCACGGCAAGTCAGAGCCGCTCCCGGCGAAATCGGGGGGCGGCTCATCTCGTAACCGCCATGCAACCCAAGGATCATCCGTGGCCTTGACCGATCGATTCGTCGAGTTCGACCGCCGGCTCCTGGAACTGCGGAGTTTTCTTTGACGTCGACACCAAGACCGCCCGGCTGACGGAGCTGGAGCAGCTCATGGCGGACGCGGGGTTGTGGAGCGAGCAGGAGCGGGCCAAGAAGGTGGTCGAGGAAGTCAAAACGCTGAAGCGCTGGCTCGAGCCCTACCATGCCCTGCGCAAGCGCGCGGACGAGGCGCGCGAGCTGGCCGAGCTGCTGGAGGCCGAGTCCCACGTCGATCTGAGTCTGCAGCGCGGATTGGACGAGGAGGGCGACAAGATCGCCCGCGATCTGGAAGCGCTCGAGCTCCGCAATTTGCTGCGGGGGCCCGACGACGGGCGCGACGCGCTGCTGCACATCCACCCCGGGGCGGGGGGGACCGAATCGCAGGATTGGGCGGAGATGCTCGTGCGGATGTACACGCGCTGGGCGGAGCGGCGTGGTTTCACGGTCGAGCTGCTCGACCTCGAGCCCGGGGAAGAAGCGGGGATCAAGCGGGCCGAGATGGAAATCCGCGGGCAGTACGCCTACGGCCTGTTGCGGGCGGAGATCGGCGTGCACCGGCTCGTCCGCATCTCCCCGTTCGACGCCCAGTCGCGCCGCCACACCTCCTTCGCGTCGGTATTCGTCTATCCCGTCGTCGATGACGACATCGAGATCGACATCAAGGAGGATGACCTTCGCATCGACGTGTATCGCGCGTCGGGCAAGGGGGGCCAGCACGTCAACAAGACGTCGTCGGCGGTGCGCATCACCCATATCCCGACCGGCATCGTGGTGGCGTGTCAGAACGAGCGCAGCCAGTTCAAGAACAAGGGGACGGCGCTCAAGATGTTGAAGGCCCGGCTGTACGAGCGCGCCGTGGAAGAGCAGGCGGCGAAGAAGGCTGAGGTGGACAAGCAGAAGACCGACATCGCGTGGGGGAATCAGATCCGGTCCTACGTGTTCCAGCCCTACACGATGGTCAACGATCATCGCACGGAAATGAAGGTGGGGGACGTGCAGAAGGTGATGGATGGAGACCTCGACCAGTTCATCGAGGCGTACTTGAAGCGCTTCGGGAGCAAGGCGGCGTGACGGGTCCCGAGGCGGCGCGCCGCGACAAGCTGGCCGAGCTGGTGCGGCGCGGCGTCGCGCCGTTCGCCTATGAGTTCGCGCGCACCGGCCCGATCCAGCCGGCGCTGGAAGGCTACCGGGACGGGGACGAGACCGTCCATCGCCTGGCCGGGCGCCTGGGACCCGCTCGCTCGCACGGGAAGACGACATTCGCCCACCTCGAGGACGCGTCCGGGCGCATGCAGGTGTACTTCAAGCGGGACCACATGGGAGACGACGCGTACGAGATCGTCGGGCTGCTCGACCAGGACGACGTCGTCGGCGTGGCGGGGCCGTTGTTCCGCACGCGGACCGGCGAAGTCACCGTGCGGGTCGACCGGCTGACGCTGCTCACCAAGTCGTTGCGGGCGCTGCCGCGCGGCAAACTGGACGAGCAGGGCGTGCTGCACGGGGCGCTGGTCGACCCGGAGCTGCGCTCGCGCCAGCGCTACGCGGATCTCGCCGTGCACCCCGATGTCCGCCAGGTCTTCCAGCTCCGGGCGCGGGCGGTGGCCTTCATCCGCCGGTTCCTCGACGGGTCGGGGTATCTGGAAGTGGAGACGCCGGTGCTCCAGCCGCAATACGGCGGCGCGGCCGCGCGGCCGTTCACCACGCGCTACGAAGCGCTGGACACCACCGTGTATCTGCGGATCGCCGACGAGCTGTATCTCAAGCGGTGCATCGTGGGCGGGTTCGAGAAGGTGTACGAGATCGGGCACGACTTCCGCAACGAAGGGCTCGATCGCTGGCACAATCCGGAATTCACGATGGTGGAGTGGTACGAGGCGTACGCCGACTACCGGCACATGGCGGACCTCACCGAGACGATGCTCGCCGGCCTCGTCCAGGAGCTGTTCGGCGCTCCGGCCCTCGAGCGCCACGGGACCACCCTGTCGTTCGCCCGGCCGTTCGCCCGCAAGGACTTCAACGGGCTGGTGCGGGACACGGCCGGTCTCGACCTCCCGGCCGCGGGCGAGCCGGAGCTGCGGGCCGCCCTGCGGCGCCGCAACGTTCCCGAGGCCGACACGCTCTCGGGCGCCAAGCTGTTGGACGAGGTGTTCAAGACGTACGTGGAGCCCACCCTGGTGCAGCCGACCTTCGTGCTCGACTATCCCGTGGCCCTCTCGCCGCTGGCGAAACGGATGCGGGATGACCCGACGCGGGTGGAGCGCTGGGAGCTGTTCATCCTGGGCCGCGAGTTCGCCAATGCCTTCAGTGAGCTGAACGATCCCGAGGAGCAACGGCGGCGGTTCGAAGAGCAGGCGCGCTTCCGCGCTGCCGGGGACGCCGAGGCCCAGCCGCTGGACGAAGACTTCCTGCGCGCGCTCGAGTACGGCATGCCCCCGACCGGGGGCGTGGGGCTGGGCCTCGACCGGTTGATGATGATGCTCGCCGACCGGCCCACCATCCGCGACGTCATCCTCTTTCCCATGCTGCGGCCCGAATGAACCTGCGCGATATCATCCTCGTCGCCGTCGGCGCGCTGCTGCTGGCAGCGGTGGTTGTCTTCGTGCGCGCGAACTGGCCGTCACGGCTCGAGGCGCGGATCGCGTTGCGCTACCTGCGCAGCCGGCGGACGTCCCGCCTGCTGTCGTTGATCACCGTCATCGCCACCGGCGGGGTGATCGTCGGCGTCACGGCGCTGATCCTGGTACTCGGCGTCATGAACGGAATGCAGGCGGACCTGCGCGACAAGATTCTGGTGGCCAGCCCGCACCTGCGCGTGCTGACGTTCGGCGAGGGCTTGCGGCTCGACGATTGGCAAACCGTGCTGGTGCAGGTGCGCCGGACGGCGGGCGTCACGGCCGCGGCACCCTTCGTGATCACGCAGGCGGGGCTCACGGCCGGGCACGACTACGCCGAAGGGGTCGTCGTGTTCGGCATCGATCCGGATACGGGATCGCGCGCGGTGACGACCCTCGCCAGCCACTTCACCCGCGGCGATCTGCGCTTTCGCACCACCCGGCCCGACGTGGAAGCGGGGATCGTTCTCGGGACGCGACTCGCCAGCAAGATGTCCGCGTTTCCCGGAGACGTGGTCACGCTCGTCGCCTTCGCGGGGACCAAGTTCAACCCGAGTCTGGGCGCCTACGTGCCGCGGTTCCACCGCTTCGAAGTGACGGGGCTGTTCGACACGGGGATGTTCGAGTACGACGCCTCCTACGTCGTCATGGATCGGCCCACCGCGCAACGCTTCGCGGGACTCGACAGCGCGGTGACCGGGCTCGAAGTCCGGCTGGCCGACCCGTGGAAGGCGCAGCGGTTCGGCAAGGATCTCGAGAATCGCCTCGGGTACCCGTATCGGGTCGTCGATTGGCAGTCCCAGAACGTGTCGTTGTTCTCCGCCCTGAAGCTGGAGAAGCTGGTGCTCGCGCTCATCGTGTTTCTGATCTGCGTCGTGGCGGCGTTCAACGTGGTGGGGACGCTGACGATGGTGGTGCGCGACAAGACGCGGGAGATCGGCATCCTGCTCGCGATGGGGATGCGCGGCGGCTCGATTCGCCGGATCTTCCTGGTGCAGGGGGTGCTCATCGGCCTGACCGGGACGGTTATCGGGGCCACGTTCGGCGTGGTCATCGGCATCCTGGTGAACCGGGGCCAGCTGGTACCGATCGATCCGTCGGTCTATTTCATCGACCACTTGCCGGTGCATACTCAGCCGCTCGACGCGCTGGTGGTCGTCGTCGCGAGCCTCTTGGTGGCGACGCTGGCGCCGCTCTACCCGGCACTGCAGGCGGCGCGGCTCGACCCCGTGCCCGCGATCCGCTACGAATGACCGCCTTGCTCGAGGCCCGGGGCATCCGCAAGGTGTTCGCGGGTGGGGACGGCCGCCCACTCGAGGTGCTGCGGGGCATCGATCTCGACGTGCATCGAGGAGAGCTGATCGCCGTGGTGGGGGCGTCGGGCGCGGGGAAGAGCACGCTGCTGCACCTGCTGGGCGGGCTGGACCGGCCCTCGGCCGGGGACGTGTGGCTCGAAGGGTCGCGCTATGCCGATTTGGGCGCCCCGGGCCTGGCCGAGCTCCGCAATCGCAAGCTCGGATTTGTCTTTCAGTTCCACCATCTCTTGCGCGAGTTCACCGCTCTGGAGAACGTGATGATGCCCCTGTTGATCGGGGGGGTGCCGGAGCGGGAGGCCTGCTCACGGGCGGAGGAGAAGCTGTCGACGGTGGGGCTGGCGGGGCGGATGACACACCGGCCGGCCGAGCTGTCGGGGGGTGAGCAGCAGCGCTGCGCGGTCGCACGGGCGCTGGTGCACGACCCGAAGCTTCTGCTGGCGGACGAGCCCACCGGCAATCTGGATCGTGCCAGTGCCGAGGCATTGTTCGACCTGATGCAGGAACTCAACGAGCGCCTCCACACCAGCTTTATTGTGGTGACACATGACCTCGATCTGGCCGCACGCATGC
>JBGPHP010000192.1:0-5760 GCA_041484445.1 Gemmatimonadota bacterium | reverse complement strand
GGGGTGGCTTTTCGTGGTTGCCGCGAACATGGCACGTGACGAGGCCCGGCGTCAGATGCGGGAGCGGCGGCACCTCACCCTCCTGAAGAACGAGCCGGAGCCGGCCACACCGGCGGCGGATGAGACGCTGAGCGCCGATCTCGAGCGCGATCGGGTCCGAAAGGCGCTCGACGATCTGACGCCCCGGGACCGCGAGGTGCTGTTGTTGTGGGATGCCGGGCAATCGTATAACGAAATCGCCTCCCAGACGGGACTGGCCAAGGGAGCGGTCGGCACGACACTGGCGCGCGCCCGGCGCCGTCTGGTTGAAGCGTTCGAGCAGGGAAGCGAGGCTGAGCATGTCGCACGTCGATGAGGGAACCCTGCACGCGTATCTCGACGGGGAGCTGAGCCCCGTCGAGCGGGAACGGACGGAAGGACATCTCGCCGGCTGCGCGGCCTGCCGCGCCCGGCTGGATGAAGAGCGGGCGTTGATTGAACGGGCCGGCCGGCTGCTCGGATTGGCCGTCCCGCCGGAGGGCCGCGCCGCGCCGCCGCTCCACGAGCTGCGCCGCCCGACCGGCCACCGTGGATTCATCATTCCATTGGCCTGGGCGGCGACCATCGCGCTCGCTGTCGGGACCGGCTGGTACGTCCGCGGGTTGCAGCCGTCAGCCGTCACACTGACCGAAACGCGTGTCGACGCGACCGCTCCCGTAACCTCGGCGCAGCCACGGCCCAACGACTCCGAGGGCCGTCCCCAAGGGCGGGCAGAGCCGAGACGAGACGAGACGCAGGTGCCGGCCAGCCCGGCGCCCGGCTTCGCGTACGGCGATCGGACCGCGGCTGCCGCCGCAAACGAGCGGCCGCAAGCCGCGCCGCCCACCGTAGCAGCGGGAAAGGCGGCGTCACGATTGGCGGCCGAGACCACACAACCCGTGCTGCGCGGAGCTCTAGCGGCGGCCCCCGCCGAAACCGACAACGGGATCGTCCTCACCCGGCCCGACCGCGGGAAGGACCTGGCCATACATCGAATGTCGACGACCTGGCCCATCATCGAGCCGCGGCGGGCACGGGATCTCCTGGGTGAGGAGCCGGCCGTGATTCCCGGCTACCCGATCCATACCCTGCGGAGCAATCCGGCTGTGCCGTCCGAAATCGTCGTGGAGCAGATGGTCGACAGCGGGGTCGTGCTGCTGTTCGAGCGACGCAGCGATCCGCTCGTGCGGGATGCCCGCCAGCGCGCGATGGCCCGAGGTACGGCGGCTGACTCGAACGAGCGGCTCGCCCGCTACATCCGTTCGCTGCGCGTAGAGATCGCGGGTATGCTGCCAGCGGATTCGCTGAGCCTGTTGCTCGGCTTGATCAAGTAACGGGGTCGCCCCCGCGGCGGCGCCAGGCGATCAGCTCCGCCACGATACTCACGGCGATCTCCTCCGGCGTCACCGCGCCGATCGGGAGACCCACCGGCACCCGCACGCGTTGCAGCGCCTCGAGCGGCACACCGGCTCGCTGCAGCGCGTGCGTCACGACGGCTTGCTTGCGCCGGCTGCCCAGCAACCCGACGTAGCCCGCGGCGGACGCCGCCACCCGCTCGAGCACCATGGCGTCGTGGCGATGTCCTCGGGTGGCGATGACGATCGCGTCGTCCGCCTGAACCGGAAGCGCCGCGAGGGCGTCGGAGACGGACGCCGCCCGGACCGCCACCTCCGCCGGAAACGCGCCCGCGTCGGCAAACTCGGGGCGATCGTCCACGACGACCACCCGGAATCCGGCGGCGTGCGCGGCAAGCGCCACCGCGCGCCCTACGTGACCGGCCCCGAAGACGATGACCCGGGGAGACGGCGTGAGCCGTTCGATGAGCGTCCGGTGATCCGGCGAGAGCGTGGCGGTCGCTGCGTGTGGCTCGATCGCCCCCGCGGAAAAGTGCTTCAGGGGCCCGGCGGACCAGTCGAGCCCGGTGGTGAGGGTACCGGACACCGCGCCCGCCGCCTCCTCGAGTGCCTGGACATAGGCGGCATCGGACACGAGCGGCTCGACCACGATATGCACCGTCCCGCCGCAGGAGAGCCCGAGGTCGCCCGCCAGGTCGGCGTTGAGGTGGTGGGTCCGGATGATCGGCCCCCGCGCCCGCGCTTCCATGGCGGCCTCGATCACATCGGCCTCGACGCACCCGCCGCCTACTGATCCTGCGAGCCGCCCGGAGGGTCCGACCAGCATCTTCGTGCCCGCCGGCACAGGCGTCGACCCCGACGTGTGCGCGACGGTGGCCAGGGCGCCGCCGCCCCCAACCCGGGCGAGCTCGGCCGCCGCGCGCCAGACGCTCACGGTGCGGGCAGCTCCTCGAGCCGGGCCACCGCACGCCGCAGATGGGGAATCACGATCGATCCGCCCACCACCAGCGCCACGGCGAACGCATCGTAGAACTCGGGGTCGCTGACCCCTTCTTCGCGGCAGCGCACCAGATGGTAGGTGATGCAGTCGTCGCAGCGCAGCACCATCGAGGCGACGAGCCCCAACAGCTCCTTGGTCTTCGAGGGCAGCGCCCCCGGCTCGTAGCAGCGGCTGTCGAGGGCGAAGAAGCGGTTGATGTTGACGTTCCCCGCCGCGAGGATGGCGTCATTCATCTTCTCCCGGAAGTGCCGGAAGGCTTCCAGAGTCTCCGGTGATTCGCTCATGACGAAAAAGTTAAGCTCCCGGAGCGGAATCCGCCCCGGGAGCCTGTGCGCGCATCCGCTGAGCGTCAGTTGACCGTGATGGTCCCGTGCATGCCGGTCGGCGGCGCGCCGTTGACCCCGTGAATCTTGCAGTAGTACTCGTAGGTCCCGGGCGTGTTGAACGTGCGAACGAACGTCGTGCTCCCGGGGACATTGTTGCTATCGAAGACATCGGTCGAGCCCGTTGCGCTGGTGACCGTGTGGGTGATGGCGTCGCCGTTCTTCCAGGTGACCGCCGTGCCGTGCGTGATCGTCAGGGTCGCCGGGCTGAACTGCGAGCCCGTCATGCAAATCTGTGTCGCCGTCGGTGTGCAGCCGCCGCCCCCGCCCCCGCCCCCGCTGTAGGTTGCGTTGCTGCAGCCAGCGCCGGCCACGATCGCCGCCACAGCGAGTAAGCGAATATGCATGACTCATCCTCCGGAAGTTGCGGTCGCCCGATTGCGTCCCGTCATACCCACAGTACGCGGTCGGGGTCCACGGCGGATGTGTCAGCGAGCGGTGATTCTTTCTTCACAGTCGGGTGCCGTGGTGCGGAACGACTAGTGACCGTGCTCCCGCTCCAGCGTGTCCGCGGCGAGGCGTGGCGAGAGCATCGGATAGCGCCCGGCGAACCAGCTGTAGGACAGCGCATACAGGCCGCCGATGAACAGCAGCGCCCCGAGCTCGGGAACACCGATCGCCGGACCCGCGCCGCCGTTCAGCGACGGGACGATTTCGTAATAGCGCTCCAGCCAGATGCCCGCGACGCTGAGCAGGGCGATCCCGAGCAGCCACGCGGACGACCGTTTCGGCTTCGCGCCGAGCAGGCCGATGAACGGGATCAGGAAGACCAGGAGGAACACGGCCACACCGACGGGCCGCCACGGCCCCCACAGCCGGTAGAAGATGAAGTAGGTCTCCTCGGGCAGATTGCCGTACCAGATCACGAGGAACTGAGCGAACATCAGATACGCCCAGAAGACCGTGAACCCGAAGCACAGCTTGCCCAAGTCGTGCTGCTGCCGCCGGGAATAGAGATCGCCCAGCTCCATGCGCTGGCGCATCCGGACGCTCAGCACGGCGAGCCACATCAGGGCGCAGAGGAAGCTCCCCATGAAGTAGAACGCGCCATAGAGATTGCTCACCCAGCGGTGCGCGAGCGACATCACGGTGTCGAAGGCGATCAGACTCAACCCGAACGCGAACCCGATCGTCGCCAGCGCGGCGTCGCGCGTGATCAGCCCCCGCTCCTCCGCGGAGGGATCCACCGGCTTCCCCGTGGCGAGCTCCGCCAGGTCCGGCGCCATGTCGGCCCGCACGAACCGCCAGGACAGCCAGGACATGACGATGAGCACCGCGCCGTCACGCAGATAGAACCAGGTCGGCGAGAGCCACCACCCGATGTCGGTCCTCGGCGTGGTGACCCACGGGTAGATGTAGGTCCGCCCCAGGTACGATGCGAAGAACAGCACGACGGCGACCGGGAGGAACGCGACCGAGGCCTCCGCGAAGCGGATTACCAGCCCCGACCAGTGTCCCTTGGCCAGCTTCTGCGACGCGGCGACGACCACGCTGGCCTGGGCGAGGCCGAGCCAGAACACGAAATTGAAGTGGTAGGCCGACCAGACCCGGTCGGCGTGGGACTTCAGGCTCAACAGCAGCAGCACGAGCCCGACGGCGGTGGCCCCCAGACCGATCGCGCGGAACGACCCCACGGGGAAGCCGCGCGCCTTCTGCGCCAGCTCGATCCGCCGGCCGGCAGTGGCGGCGCTCATCGGCGGCCTCCCATCCGGGCCTGCTCCTGCAGGGATCGCACGTAGTTCACGACGTCCCAGCGATCGCTGCCGTGGATCTTGTCGCCGTAGATCGGCATCAGCCCGCGGCCCATGCTGGGAGCGTGGATCACGACGCCGTAGATGTACCCGTCGCTGCGCCGCGCCACGGTGTCGGTGACGAGCGAGCGCACGCCGAAGAAGGGACCCCCGGCGGCGGCCGAGATCGGCCCGTCGCCCTTCCCCGCGTCACCGTGACAGACGAGGCAGTACGTCTCGTATACCCAGCGCCCGCGGTTCAACGACTCGGCCGTGCGGGTGCGCGGGTTGCTCACCCGGTCCGCGCCCGCCAGGCCGACCGAATCGATCTCCAGCCCGGTCGTGGGAACGGTGCCGGGCACGGTCGGCCGGGGCATCGTGTAGGGACGGAAGCTGCGCTGGTGGCGCATCGTGGCGAACCAACCGACGTGATGGACGACCCAGTCGGGATCGCACGCCGTCAACGCGAGCGCGAGCGCCGCGAGAGCGAGAGGCTTACGCACGACGGACCTCCTCGGCGCCGGCGCCCTTCAGCAGCCCCTCCAAAGAGCCGGCCTGCTCGGGCGCGCACCGCACGAAGATCCCGAACTTGTCGTTGGTGAATCGCGGGTCATAGGCGATGGTGCCCTGGTGCCGCGACGCGAGCAGCGCGTTCAGGACGAGCCCCAGAATCGTAGTCAGCGCCCCGAACAGCACGGTCATCTCGAACATGATGATGACGTAAGGCAGGATCGAGCCGACCGGCTTGCCACCCACGACCACCGGCCAGTCGTAGGACATGTACAAGGTGAGCCACGCGCCGATACCGCACCCGGCCATCCCGCCGATCAGGGTCCACATGCGCACCGGACTCGTGGGGTGATCCAGGGCGTCCTCCAGCTCGTGCCGGGGGATCGGCGAATACACGGTCAGTGCTTCCCCGTGGCCGCCCGCTTTCAGACGGCCGATCGCGTCGACCGTGGCGTCCAGGTGGCCGAAGACCGCCAGCACCCCCGGCGTCTGCGGCGGATGGAAGATGTCGGTCAGCATCTTGGGGAGCATCACCCCGCCCTCCCTTTGCCGAGCGTCGGCGGCGGCAGCACTTCCTTGACCTCGGAGATCGAGACCGCCGGGAAGTTCTTCACGAACAGCAGGAACCACATGAAGAACCAACCGAAGCTCCCGGCCATGATGCCCCAATCGGCCCAGGTCGGGTTGTAGCCGCCGTTGGCCCAGTGCTCATAGGGCTCGCCGGCCAGCGACACGACGATGATCACGAAGCGCTCGAACCACAT
>JBGPHP010000191.1:0-5808 GCA_041484445.1 Gemmatimonadota bacterium | reverse complement strand
GCCGACCGCGAGGCCCAGCCCGATGAGCTGCTGCTTGCTCATCTCGGCCGCCGTGTGTCGGGCCGTCACGTGGCCGATCTCGTGGCCCACGACGGAGGCCAGCTCCGCCTCGGAGGTCACGTGGGTCAGGAGTCCCCGCGGCACGTAGACGAAACCGCCGGGGAGCGCGAAGGCGTTTACCGCCGGGTCGTCCACCACCCGGAACGTCCAGGGGAGGTTGGGGCGCTCCGAGGTGGCGGCGAGCCGTGCGCCGAACTGCTGGATGTAGCGTTGCCAGGCGGCATCCGGATAGAGTCCGATGGTCGCGATGACCGCCGTGTCGGCCTGCCGGCCCATCGCGATTTCCTGCGCTTCGCTGACCAGCATGAGCTGGTTCGAGCCGGTGGCCGCGTTCATGGCGCAGCCGCTCGCGGCGCTGCCGGCGACGAGCCACACCAGGCCGAGTGACCGGGCGCGCGTGAAGAAAGGCGTTCCTGACATTGGACGGGTACTCCCGGGATTTCTCGAGCTGTGCCGGACCAGCGATGACGGTGGCCGGCTGGGAACTGCTGGTATCCTCAAATGCAACTTGCACGTACGCGACCGCAGGCAACATCGCTCAGCGGGATGAAAAGCGACTTAGCGAGACAGGAGGAGCCGAGGGGGAGACGCGGATCGAACGGACTAGCTCTTTGGAGCGACGCCATTGACAAGACGTGGCTCGATGCAGAAGGTTGGCGTCGACAGCAATTACAAACAGGAGAACTCGACGATGGCGAAGAAGAGCAGAGGTCTCACGTAGTACTCTTTCCATCCCTCCGAGCGATACCGACCGGCGCGACACCAGGGCATTCTCCAGACAAGTGAAGTTCGCCTCGGCAGCTCAGCACCCGAATGAGAGGATACCCCCCCATGAGACGTACTCTGATCGGCATACTCACGTTGGCCGCCATGGCGTCCCTGGCGACCGATTGCGCCATGAACAAGGCGGAACAGGGCGCGATTGTCGGCGCCGGTGCGGGTGGCGTCGCGGGCGCCGTCATCGGCAAGGCCACCGGCTCGACGGTGCGCGGGGCGATCATCGGTGCGGCGGTAGGTGGCGCTGCCGGCGCGATCATCGGGCACCAGATGGACAAGCAGGCCCAGGAGCTCGCCTACGATCTCCCCGGGGCCACGGTGCAGCGCATCGGCGAGGGCATCGCGGTGACGTTCCCCGAGGGGCTCCTGTTCGCGTTCGATTCGGATGAGCTCGCGCCCTCGGCGCGCGACGATCTGCGCAAGTTCGCTACGAGCCTGAAGCAGTATCCCAACACGCGAACGCTGATCGTGGGCCATACCGATGCCGTCGGCAACACCGCGTACAACATGGATCTGTCGCAACGGCGCGCGCTGTCGGCCGCGAATTTCATCACCGGGGAGGGCGTCGATCGCACCCGCATCTCCACGGCGGGCCGCGGCGAAACTGAGCCGGTTGCCACGAACGACTCGGATGAGGGTCGCCGGGTGAACCGGCGCGTGGAGGTCGCGATCTACGCGATTGCGCCCGCCGGCGGCGGATCGGGTAACTGAGCGCCGCAGCGCGCCATGCCCTGCTTCCTGCTTGCCCTCGTGCTGCTGGCGCCGCGACTCGCGGTGGCCCTGCTCTGGTATTTCACGCACTGGTTTGACGGGCTGTTCCCCTCGCTGCTCTTGCCCATCATCGGCTTCCTCCTGTTGCCGACGACGCTGCTCTGGTACTCGGCCGTGCACCACTGGTTCGGCGGCGCGTGGACGCTGTGGCCGGTCGTGGGCCTCGTGGTGGCGATCGCGATCGACCTGGGCGCGCTCCGCGGGCATCGCCGCTTCACGAGCCGGCGGTCCTAACCGAGACACGGCGGCGGTCCCCTGGTGAACAGCGATTGAAACCACCGTGGGCAGAACGAGCTAGCTCCTTGGGTGGGGGAACGCGACGGCGGGAGCGATTGCCGCGGCCCTCACTCCATTGGCGCGCCGGCGTCCTCCGCAAGATGGATGGCGCCGCGCCGTGCCACTGGGGTAGCTTGCGATTCAGTTAGAGGAAGGAGGACAAGTCTTATGGCTCTCAAACGACAACCGGCGCCCGCCCGAGGGCGTTGGGTGTATGCCTACGAGCTCAATCCGCCGCAGCCCGAGCCGCGGCTCAGAAAGATCAGGGTGCTGCTCCGCCGTGCGCGGCTGGCGTCACGGCGCGGGGGACGCCTGTGGACGGGTCGGATCGTGGTCGAGACCAACATCACGCACATCCTGGTGGTGACCGACAACCCCGGCCAGGTGCACCGCGTCGATCGCGCGATCGAGACCGAACTGAAGCACCTCAACATGAACTTCGCCCTCACGGGGCCGGCGCGGTTTTCCATGCCGCGCGGGAAAGCCGGCAAACGCACCCCGCCGAGACTGCATCGCGGAAACGGCAAAAAGCGCGCGGCCTGATCCGCGCGCTCGCAGCGAATCGACCGGCCGAAAGAGACTACCCGGTTTGGGTGGAGCCGGCCTTGTGGGTGTAGGCGGCGATCTGCAGCCGGCTGTGCAAGGCCAGCTTCTCCAGAATGTTGTGCACGTGGCTCTTGACGGTGTAGGTCGCGATGCTCAGCCGCTGGGCGATCTCCTTGTTGCTCATGCCCTCGGCGATCAGGTTCATGATCTCCTTCTCCCGTTTCGTCATCCGCACGGCTTCCGCCACACCCGGCACATGACGAACCGCCGCCGCCTGCTGCGCGATGTGCGACAGCAGCGTCCCGGTCAATGCGGGGGGAACGACGTCCGCGCCCAGCGCGACCGAGCGAATCGTGCTCACGAGCTCCTCGATCGTCGCGTCTTTCATGATGAATCCGTTCGCCCCGGCCTTGACGAACTCGATCACATCCTCGGGCGCGGGCAGCAGGTCCATCACGATCACTTTCGTCTCGGGCCCGGTCTTGCGGAGCACTTCCACAAAGTTGTAGCTGTCGCCGTTGTCCAAGGCCGCGTCCACGAGGATGATGTGGGGCGTGAGCTCCTGCACCTGGCGCAGGCCGGTGGCCCGGTCTTCCGCTGTCGCCACGACTTTCATGTCCGGCTGTTCGTCGAGCAGGGCCCGGAGCCCCTCGCGGACCAGCCGATTGTCGTCGATCACCATCACCCGGATGCGTTTCGCCAGAGCTCGGTCCGCGTTGAGGTCGTGGGCCGACACACTCCTAACCCGCATGCAAACCTACAGTCGAGACGGGGAGTGGGTATGGGGGAAAAACCCCCAACCCGGGGCCGGATGTCGGGAAAATCCCCGACACTAGAGGAGGCGCGCCTCGACGGCGAAACGGAACAGGTCGGCGCGGCTCTTGAGACCGAGCTTGTCGCTCAGCCGCTTGCGGTGGGTTTCGATGGTCTTGATGCTCACGGCTAAGCGGTCCGCCGCCTCCTGATTCGTGTGCCCCTGCGCCAGCAGTCGGAGCACCTCGACCTCCCGCTGACTCAGCGGTTTGGGCTGCCCGGCCGCTGGTGAGTCGCGGTGGACGTGCCGGACCTCGTCGCTGCGCTGGTCTTCGCCAGGGCGGGTCAGATTCACGAACGTGCCGCCGTGATAGACGACGCGGATGGCGGACAACAATTCGACGTCCGCCGCCTTCTTCACGATGTAGCCGGAAGCCCCGGCCAGCAGGGCGGTCCGCAGGTAGACCGGATCGTCGTGCATCGTGAGCACGAGCACCCGCGGGCTCGGGACCAGTCGGACCAGCCGCTCGATGGTCGCGGTGCCGGGGGGGCCGGGCATGGAGAGATCCAGCAGGACGACGTCGGATTCGACCTCCCCGGCCCGGCTCAGCGTCTCGAGTCCGTCCGCGGCCTCGCCCACCACTTCCATGTCGGACTGGGCCTCGATGAGCATCCGGAGGCCGGCCCGCAGGACGGCGTGGTCGTCGGCGATCAGGACGCGGATGCTCGACACGCGCGCTAGGATTGACACACGGGGAAGCGGGCCGTGATCGTGGTGCCCTGCCCGCGCGCCGAGGCGATCTGCACCGCGCCGCCGAGCAGCGTCGCCCGCTCCTGCATACCTTGAAGCCCGAGGCCTCGGCGACCGACATAGCCCGGCTCGAAACCGACCCCATCATCCCGCACGCGCAGCTCGACCGCCGTCTCGTCGCGTACCAGGCGAACACTGACGCGCCCGGCGCCGGCGTGCTTCGCGACATTGGTCAGGGCTTCCTGTAGCACGCGGTACACGGTGGATTGCACGAGCGGCGACGGGAGGTCCACCGCAAGCCCCTCGATCCGCGTCTCCTCGGCGATCCCGTGCATTTGGGCAAACTCCTGCACGTGGCGGGTCACCGCCACCGCGAGCCCCAGATCGTCCAGCACGCTCGGGTGGAGCCCTCGGGCCAGGCGTCCCACATCGCGCAGGGTCCGGGCGGCCACCTCCCGCAGCCGTTGCGCCAGGTCGACCGCCTCCGCCATGGTCCGGGCTCCTTCAATCGTGCGCAACCCCACCAGGAGGGCCGTCAGCGCCTGCCCGGTCTCGTCGTGGAGCTCACGGGCGATCCGCCCCCGCTCCTCGTCCTGGGCGGTCATCACCTGCTCGATCAGCCGGGTGCGGAGCGCTTCCTGCTGCTGCCGCTCCGTGTCATCCACGACCACCCCGATCACCCCGCTGACGTTGCCGTTCCCCCGCAACCGCAACGGCGCGAAGGTGACCGACACGGGCACCGAGGTACCGTCTCCCGCCCGAAAGGCGAGCCCGCCCTTGGTCCGGTCCCCGCTCGCCGGCGCGAGCAGCGTCGCCAGCGCCGCCTGCTCCCCGGGCGGCACGAACCGGCGCAGCGCCGAGCCGATGACGTCCGCGAGCGGCGTCCGGACGATGTCGGCGAATCGGCGGTTGCAGTAGACGATCGTGCCGTCCGGAGTCAACGTCACCGCGCCCGCGTACATCTGGTCCAGCAAGATGCGGTACGGCAGGTCCGCACCCTGGAGCGTGACCACGTGGTCGTCCCCGCCTTGGACAACCACGAGGGCATCCACTTCCCCGGCCCGAATCGCGCGCAGGGTATCCTCGGCCGATTGGAGGCGACTCCGCAGCTCTTCCATTCCGGCCGCGGGTCGACGCGGGGCTTTGCGTTTCTTGATCATGGCGCGCGCTGCTTACGCGTCGTCCTCCCGCGGCAGCACATCCAAACCGACCAGCACGCGCTGGACGTTCGAGAGGTCGCCGATGATCTTGCGGATCGGCGGCGGCAGCTGACGCACCAGCGTCGGGACCACGACGATGTCGTCCCGGCGCGCCAGATGCGGCTGCCGCACGAGATCGACCACCTCGATGCGGTAGCGGCCGGCGAGGTGGGTGTCGCACAGGCGCTGCAGATTGGCGAGGGCGGTGATCGATTTCGGCGTCTGCCCCGCCACGTACAAGCGCAACTGCCAGGTGCGGCGCTTGCCGTTCTTCATTTCACCCTGCGTCGACGGCTCGGCTTCGGGCGACCGGCACGCGCTTGCTGCTGCTGGGCACCCCGGGCGGACCCGACCGCCACACTGCCATCGGCCCGGCGGCTGACCTCCACCAGCTTGATGCCATTGTCGGTCATCACGAACTCGCGCACCTGGTTCGAGTGCGCCATGCCCCGGGCCTTGACGATCTGGATCGCCCGGTTGCGCTCGCCGTTCGCTTCCAGGTTTCCGAGCAGCATCCAGACGTCCATCAACGATGACACGCCGAGGTCGGTCCGCTCGGCCGCGCCGCCCCCCTCGGTCAGGGAGGTGAAGAGCGCCGTGATCTGCCGGAGTTTCATGAAATCGATGAGCCGGGCGAGCATGATTTTCACTTCCGTCTCGCTCCCGACCGTGATC
>JBGPHP010000190.1:0-5893 GCA_041484445.1 Gemmatimonadota bacterium | reverse complement strand
GTCGAGCCGGCGGCCGCGAGGCCGCCCACGCGGCCGCCCGTGTAGGGAGCGGGACCGACGAGCTGCTGCTGCACCGCAGCGGTGACCACTGCGGGCGCGGCGTCGGGCGGATGCGTGGCCGTGGTACTGAAGGAGACCAACCCCAGCCGGTCCCCCGCCCCGACGCGTACCAGCTGCACGAACAGGGATGCCGCATCGCGCGCCTCGTCCATCTTGGTGCGGCCCGGCCCCGACGTGCCCGGCGCCCCCATGCTGCCGGAACGATCCACAACGATCATTACGTCGAGCGGTCCGGGAGGCGCCGGCGGGTTGGCGAGTGCTTCGAGGACCTTGGTCGCGGGGCAGTACCCGACGGAGCACTGGTTGTAGCCGGCCGCCCCGGTCGAGAGCGCCGCCCCGATGATCGCGCCGGTCGCGTCGAACAACGCTGAGCCGGAGCTGCCCCCGGCGTAGTCGAAATTCGTCACCTGGTACACGTTGTTGCCGGGGAGAACGCCCGATTGGAGTTTCTTCACCGCGGCATTGGGATGGTGCACGGTGAACACCGGCTCGTTGGCCACGGGCTGCGTGGCGCGCAGGGGACGCGGCGCGATGCCCACGGGAGGCGGATCGATCTCGAGGATGAGCCAGTCGGTGTCGGTGGTGCGCGCGTCGGTCGGACCCACTCGCGCCCGCCACCCGCGCACCTTGTGGAACACCGGCGCGAATCCCGCGGGGCGCGCGCCGCCACAATCGGTCTGATAGCCGAAACAGACCGAGCCCGACTTGATGTCCAGCTCATCGACGTCGACGGCGCAGTGACGAGCTGTGAGGAACAAGTTCGTGTCGATAAGCGTGCCTGAGCAACTGGACAGCAATACCTGGCCGCTGACGGCATCGTGGTCGGCATGCACGAAGATGCCCACCGCCCGCACGGCGGCTTCCTGCGCCGACCCGGCAGGGGCGCAGGCGGCGTTCTGCCAGTCGAAGGTGCCGCCGCATTCGAGCCAGGGCTGATACGTCGGCTCGGCGTATGGGTTGGTATGGAGGAACAGATCGGCGTTCGTCACGCTGTCGAAGTACGCCGTCGCGGGGGGATACGTCGTCGTCCACGGCTCCCCGCTGCCGTACTCCGACAGCGTGACGCCCCCGGCCGGGCCCGGTCCGACATACCGGACCACGATCGCGCCCAGGGTCGGATCTACGGGACGGCTCCACACGTCGGTGCCGGACACGGCCGTGAACACATCACGTGCGTAGCCCAGCTCCACTTCGACCCGGGCCGTCCCGGGCAGGCTCATCCCGGTCAGGTGGAGGATGACGAATCGCGGCAATCCTCCCGACAACGCCGCCGCGGGGACGAACGCGAGCTCCCAGGTATTCGGCGCGACCGGCGGGGTCGTGCCGTCGGGTCCGATGCGCTTCCCCGGACCAGCGACGAGGCGACCGATGTTGTGGCTCATACGTTCTCCCGCGGGTGAGCGTCCAACCTTGCCCCCGACCGATCAACTGCCGGTCAAGCGATGCGGACCGGGTATCCGGTGAAGAGACGTCGATCGCGTACCCGCGGCAAGGCTTGACCCCTCGAAACGCGACCGCGAAGTTAGGCTACCCGCGAAGGAGCGCGTGATGTCCGCGCGAATCATGTCGTTACTCGCTATGGCACTCGGCGTTGGGACACGAGCCATCGCCCAGGAGCCGCCCGTGATCACCGACACCGCGGCGGTCGGCACACCAACGATCGAATCGTTCTGCAGCCGCACCCGTCTTCGGGTCGGTGGCGTACGCCTCACCTGGAGCCTGCAGCGCGACAGTCTGGTGTCGCCGACTCTGGATTTCACGGTGTTCAAGGACGGCTTTCTGCGCGGGCTCTTCGGCACCGTCGCCGCGGACGGCCGCGACACGACGATTGTGTTGACGCCGTCCCTGCGTCGAGACGATGCGCGCCTCCGTCCCTTCACGGTCGACGTGGTGCGCGGACGAGGCGGCGGCCGCGCGGGGATGCTCCGCATCGAGTCGCTCGAACCGGGCGTGAACTACTTTTGGCGGCTCCGGGCGAATGCCGGCGGCCGTTGGGTTGCCGGCGAAACGGTGCGCACACAGGCGCTCACATGCCCGTCCGACGCGGCGGACGAGCGGTAGCGATGGCGCCCGTCCTGTGGTGCCGGGTCGGAGCCTGGGCGGCCGGGGGCGTGCTCGCCGTCTCGACCCTCGCCGGCCAGGCGGTGGTCACCTACACCGACCTCAGCCCCAGCCGCTCCTCCCTGGATGCCACCAATCCCAACGGCGCCTCGAGCGGGCGCATCAACGGTCTCGCGCGCTCGCCCAACGGCACCGATTTCTACGCCGCGTCCGAATGGGGGGGCTTGTACAAGTCGACCGATCGCGGCCGCACCTGGTACCATCTGGCCGGCCACGTCCCGATGGTGACATGGGACGTCGCGGTGGATCCCACGCATGCGAACCGGGTCTTCGCCACGTCGTTCTATGATGGCCGCACCAGCAGTATCGCCGCGATCAACATCAGCGCCGACGGCGGCGCGACGTGGACCCACCCGCCCAGCGCCGCTCCTCCAGTCGGTTTCTGTCTCGACGCGGCGCGCCGCGACAACCCCTCCGCCTTCGGTATCGCCATCGATCCGGCCAACACCGGCCACGTGGTCGTGGGCACGAACTGCGGCCTGGCGATCAGCACGGACGCCGGCGTCACGTGGTCCTATGTCGATCCGACGCCGGCCGACGGCGCGGACGACATCTGGGATGTCGTGGTGCACGACGGCGGGACCATCGACGTGTGCGGTGACGACGGGCACCGGCGCTCGACCGACGGCGGCATCACGTTCACGACGGCGACGACCTCGCCGGCGCCGAGTGGCCGCTGCTCGATCGTGGTTTCGCCCGACGAAGCGGACGTCCTGGTCGTGGTAGTCGGGACGACCATCTACGAGTCGGACGACGGCGGCAACAGCTGGCCGAACACCCTTACGAACCTGAACCCCCAGGGCCGGGTGTCCTTCGTGGCGAGCAACAAGCGCGCCGGGTCGGATTGGGACCTCTGGTTCGGCGACGTGTGGCTCAACCGCGCCACCTGCACGACGCCTATGGCCGGGGCGGGCGGGCGGCGGTGTCCGGCCAACGCCTGGTCGGCGGACCTGTCGGTCTCCGCGGGAGCCCACGTCGATGCCGGGACAATCGTATTCGCGCCGGGCGTCTCCACCGATGCGTGTCCAGTGCTCTTTTCCTCGGACGGGGGTGTCTACCGCAACACCACGATTGTGAGCCCCGCCTGTCATACCCCGACCTGGGAGCAGCCCGACCAGACGCCGCATGCACTGTGGCTGATGTCGATGGCCGGCGTGGGCCAGGCCGGGGCCGGTGCTGAAGACCTGTACTTCGGAGCCCAGGACAACGGCTCATATGTGACCCGCGATGGCGACCAACCCACCCCCGCGTGGGCGAACCAGGACATCGGCGACATCTTCGACGTCATCGGGTCGGTCACGCGGTCCTTGCTGACGCTCTGCTGCTACGTGAATCCGCCGATGATCCGGCTGTCCGTGCGATCGCCCGGGCTGACCGGCGGAGGCCCTTTGGGCACCTATCCTCCGGGGAGCCTGCCGTATTCCGATCAACCGGATGGTCTCGCCTTCCTCGGGGGAGAATCGTACGGGGCGCTGACCACGAGTGGCGTGTTCGTCACCCCGGATATCACGGCCACCCCGGTCGTGTGGAATCAGCTCGGGGCGGCCAGCTCGCCGGTGGGCTGCCATTCCCTGATGCTCGCGGAGGCCGCGGGAGTCCGGAGCTACTTCGCACTGTGCGGCGGCGGTACGAGCGACGATCAGAATTCTCTGTGGCGGTTCTCGGGCACCACCGCCGGAGGGACGTGGAGCCCGGTCTCCTCTCCTATGGGGGTCGGGGGCTTCGGCATCGCCGCGCTCGACCCGCACGACCCCGATCACATGATCGCCAGCTACCTCCGGGCGAACCTGGACCCCGCGATGGTGATGACCACCGACGGCGGGGTCACCTGGAACCCGCTTCCGGCGCTCGACGCCAGGATGAGTGGCGGCGGTGTCTTTCGTTTGCGGAATGTCCGCGGGCCGTCCGCGTTCACGAACTTCTCTGGATACCAGATGCCCACGCTGGTGGCGTTCGATCCATTCAACAGCGCCACGATCGTCGCGGGTGGGGCAGAATCGGGTGTCTTCTTGAGTGTGGACGGAGGCTCGACGTGGGAGCAGCTCACCGACCCCATCTCGCCGCAGACGAGCGGCATCCCACACCTGCCCCGCCCGCGCTATGCCTACTTCACCCACGATGGATCCACCCTGTTCGCTCCCGTGCTGAGCGTTTTCCTGGGGACGCAGGGGCGCGGGGTGTGGAGGATCACGCGAACGAACCCACCTACCATCGTCGACGTGTGTGGCCCGAGAGTGCATGGGTGTCGCGAGCCGGAGATGCTTCCCGAACGCGTCGTGCTGGACTGCCGGGCGTTCGCGCTCTGCCGATTCGCCGATCCCCTGCCGCGCAACTGCGCCGTCAAATACCCGTGTCCGGGTTGTGACGCCGGAGGGCTCTGCCCGCCTCTCTATCACCTCGTCTTCGAGGATCTGGATCCGGACCGGTGGGAGTTCGGCGTGTTCGATCGTGAAGGCATCCTGATGCCGGCAACCGTGGCGCGGCTCAAACGGGGGGTCGTCGTCAGTTTCCAGCCGGCGAAAGAGCTCTACCGGGAGCGGACGATCGGCGACTATCGACTCGTCATTGCGCGCACCGGTGAGGCCGCGCGACAGCGCTACACGATGCGCGCTCGCGTGTTCGTCGGGGAGTACCCGTTCGACGAGCGGGGGCAGCTGCGCAAGGGCGTGCGCGTGCGGCCGGGAGGGCCACCGCCGATCCGGCCCTAGCCCCGGCCGGATGCCGGCAACCATATCGGCCGATCGGGTATCGAATCCGTATCCCTATACCGGAGGCGTTGTGCGCTGGGTTCGACTGTTAGTGCTCGGGTTCGCGCTGCTGCTGCTCAGACCTTCACCCGCCGCGTCCCAGACCGCGGGAGCGCAAGAGCAGCTGTGGGATGCGGCCATGCAAGGGGACACCGCCGCCCTGGCGGCGGCGCTGCAGCGCGGCGCGGCTATCGATTCGCTGGACACACGCCGCAACCCCAACGGGCGACGCGCCCTGAACTGGGCCGCCTGGTATGATCGCCCCGAGGCGCTTCGCTACCTGGTGGCGCACGGCGCCCATATCAACCTGGCCAACTGGACCGGCTTTACGCCGCTGCACCATGCGGCCGAAAACGGCTCCATCGCCGCGGCCCGCGTGCTGTTGGCGCTCGGCGCGGATCGAACCCTGCTGAACGAGACGGGTCAACGCCCGGTCGACGTAGCACGCGAGCGGGGTCACCTCGACATTGTCGTGTTGCTCGACTCCATGCCAGCGCGCTAGCCCGGGGAGGAGCGGCGTGGGAGGCTGCGCGTTCCCTCCCGGCACGGAGACCCGTCGAGATGCCCTTCCATTCTCCCTCCCAGACGATGGCGCTTCCCTCTTTCCAATCCGACATCACGGTCGTCCCGAACATGTATTGCTTGAGCGCCTCGGGGGACACCAGCGTGTTCCTGACTTTCATGCCCGGCGCATCGATGGTGATGGCGGATGTGGCGCGGAAGTCCTGGGCGTCGGGCATGGCGCCCAAGCTGCCGTGGGCGGCAGCGGCTCTCAAGCGAGACGGGGCTTGACGCCGGTGCGGAAGCGTTATAACATAACTCAATGGTTATGCAACCTCGTGGTTATGGGCAACTGGCCCAGGAGCGACTGAACGCGACGTTCGCCGCGCTCGCCGATCCCACCCGGCGCGCGATTCTCACCCGGCTCGCCGCGGGTGAGGCGTCAGTGACCGAGCTGGCCGATC
>JBGPHP010000189.1:0-5930 GCA_041484445.1 Gemmatimonadota bacterium | reverse complement strand
CCCCCTGGCCCTTCTGGTTGATGATCGTGTCGACCGCGATCGCCGTCTTGCCGGTGCCCCGATCGCCGATGATCAGCTCGCGCTGGCCCCGGCCGATCGGGATCATCGAGTCGATGGCCTTGATGCCGGTCTGCAGCGGCTCCTTCACGGGCTGCCGCTTGATGATGCCGGGGGCCACGACCTCGACCTTGCGGGTCTTGCTCGTCTGGATCGGTCCCAACCCGTCCACCGGACGGCCCAGCGCGTCCACCACCCGGCCCACCATCGCCGGGCCGACCGGGACCTCGAGCACCCGCGCCGTGCGGCGGACCTCATCGCCTTCCCGCAGCTGCAGGTAGTTGCCGAGGATGACGGCGCCGATGTTGTCCTCTTCGAGATTCAGCGCCTGACCGGTGACCTTCTCGCCCGTCTCCGACGCGGTGAACTCGAGCATCTCCCCGGCCATCGCGGAGGTGAGGCCGTAGATCCGGGCGATGCCGTCCTTTACCTCGAGCACAGTTCCCACCTCGCGCACATCGATAGCGGCGAGGTCGGCAGCCTGGATTTCTTTGAGGAGGATGTTCTTCAGTTCGCCGGGGCGAAGGGTGGTGTCGGTAGCCATACGCTCCAGGTCCGTGGTTTAGCTTGTGAAAATTATCACATGTACCCCTACCCCGCCACCCCTCAGCGACATGCTCACACGCGCGAGCGGGTCCGGCCTTTCAAGAAGGCCGCCAGCACCCCCCGTGGCCCCAGGGTTCGCAGCTCCTGCGGGGCCACGCCGGCGACGCGCCGTGCCGCCCCGGCGAGGTGGCTGGGCGAGGCATAGCGGAGGATGCGCGCCACCGCGCCCACGGTGTAGCCCGGGTTGCCGAGCAGATCGGCGGCGCACGCGGTCCGGACGAGGTCGATCATCCGCTTGAGATTGGGGGCCCCGCCAGCGGCGAATTCGCGCGACAGGTGCTCGCGGGTCACGCGCAGGGCGCGGGCCAGGTCCACCGTCTTCGTCGGCTCGGCCACACGGCGCCAGACTTCTTCCCAGGTGCGCAGCTGCAGGGGATCCATCAGCCGCAAGAGCCGCGGGGCATCGGCCAACGCGCGGCGGCGTGCCTGCTGCGCGGTGCGCCGGGCGACCCATTCGCCCGCCATCGCATGATCGACGGGTTCCACCAGCACCCCGGCAAAGCCGGCCCGCTGGCATTGGGCGAGCAGCCGGCCGTCGTCGGGGCGGAACGCCGACAGCGCGAAGACCGGGATGCGCGGATAGCGGCTCGGCACCGCCAGCCACACCTCCGGCTCCGACTTCACGTCCACCACGATGGCGTCCACCAGCCGCACCGCGAGCAGGCGCAGCACCGCCTGGGGCGTACCGCACGCCCGCACGACGCCGAGCCGTCGCGGATAGCCGCGCGCGAGCGCGCGTCGCGCCTCGCGACGCTGGTGACAGACCGGGATGACGGGCATCACGCGCCGGCGGCCTCACCACCGCTCACGGCCGCCAGGGCGCGCACCATCTCGGCGGCCCGGCGCAGCACGCCGCGGGCATTGTCGTAGGAGGTCGTGGCGAGCGCCTCCTCCTGGGGGTGCCACGCGCACTCCGTGATGCCTTCTTCTTCCTGGGGTATGGGGTCCCCGGTGCGCGATTCGAACAGGAAGAAGTGGCAGTACTTGTGGATGGTCTTGCCGCGAAAGCGGAAGTACCAGTCGATCACGCGAATCGGCCCGTGCAGAATCAGATCCGCCAGGCCGGTTTCCTCGGCGACCTCGCGCCGGGCGGCGTCGGCGGGCGGCTCACCCGGCTCGAGGTGTCCTTTGGGGAATCCCCAGTTGCGGTAGGAGTCGCGGATGAGGAGATAGCGCACGTGGCCTTCGGGATCGCGACGGAACACGACTCCGCCGGCGCTCGTTTCCCGCTGGGCCCGTTGCGCCCGCCGCTGCGCCATCGTCTGACGGCTCCGTTAGAAGACGCTGAAGGTGAAGTACTTGCGCGGGTTCGCCTGGACGTCCGACAGCAGCTGGCGCAGCTGGATCATCGTGAGCGTCGTTTCCCGATACAAGGCCGAGTCGGCCACCAGGAGGCCGAGCGTGCCGTTGCGATTCGCGATCCGCGACAGGATCGTGTCGGCGGCGGTGACGACGCGCACGAAGCTCTCCTGGCTCCGGTGGGTCGCGTCGAGCAGATCGCGCAGGTCCTGGGATGCCGTCCGCACGTCCTGACTCGCGGCGGAGGCGTTGTTCAAGATCGTGGCGAGCTGCCCCTGGTTCGTCGCCGTGTCCACGCGCCCGAGCGTGGATTCGAGCACCGTGGCCGCGCGGGCGAGGGCCGTGGATCCCTTCGAAAGGTTGTCACCCACGGTCCCGATGTTGCCGGCCTGCTCGTTGGCCGCCCGGGCGAGACGGTCGGCGATCATGCCGAAGTCCTTGATGGAGCGCCGCAGCTCGGACACCGCCTCGGAATCAAACGCGGTCTGCACCCGGGCCGACACGGTCGCGATGTCGTTCGCGATCCGTCCCGCCTGCGCCGTGAGCTGACCGATGTCGGGAAGCGTCGCGCCGGGCCAGCGCCCGCCGCCCACCGCCAGCGCCTCCGCCAGCGCCCGGCGCACGTTGGGGTCATCGGGCGGCTGGTCGTAGGAGGCGAGCGACGCCGCCCACTCGCCGAACAGCGAGACGGAGGTCGCGATGACCGCCGGCCGTTGGGGCAGCGCCACGCCGGTGTAGATGCGGAGGTCGGCCTCGACCCAGTTTCCCGAAGCCAGCCGGATCGCTTCCACCCGTCCCACCTTTACGCCGCGGAGCACGACCGGATTCCCGACCCCCAGCCCACCCACGGTGCGGAAGCGGGCCGTATAGATCGCTTCCGTGCGACCAAGATGGGCGCCCGACAGCCACAGGGCGCCGCCGACGACGGCGACGAACGCGACCAGCACGACGAGGCCGACGATGAACTCGTTCTCGCGCTTCACTCGGGCCGCCCCTCGATGAACTGGCGCACCACCGGATCGGTGGTCGCCTGGATCTCGGCAACGCTGCCGACCTGCCGCACCCGCCCCTCCGACAGCATCGCGATGCGATCCCCGATCGCATACGCGCTGATCATGTCGTGCGTGACGACGATGCCGGTGACGCCGAGATGCTCGCGGGTCCGCACCATCAGCCGATTCATCACGGCGGAGGTCACGGGATCGAGGCCCGTCGTCGGCTCGTCATACAGGATATAGCGCGGCTGCAGCGCGATCGCCCGCGCGATGCCGACGCGCTTGCGCATGCCGCCGGAGAGCTCGGCCGGGGTGCGGCGATCCGTGCCCGCGAGGTCGACGAGGGCCAGCGCCTCGGCCACCCGCTGGGCAATCGCCGCGTCGGATAACCCCCGCCGGCGCAGCCCCAGTGCGACGTTGTCGGCCACGGTCATCGAGTCGAACAGGGCTGCGAACTGAAACACGAATCCGATCTCGCGCCGCAGCGCCATGAGCCCGGGACGGTCCAGCGTCGACACCGCCCGGTCGTCAACGATGACGTCTCCCGCATCCGGGTGCAACAGCCCCACGACGTGCTTCAGCGCCACGCTCTTGCCGGAGCCCGACAGGCCGATGATCACCATCGTCTCCCCGTCACGGACGTCCAGCGTGAACCCATCGAGCACCACGCGCCCATCGAACGCCTTGCGGAGCTCCCGGAACCGGATCACAGGAGCACCATCGCCCAGAAGGCGTCGAGCACCAGGATCAGCATCGCCGAGGCCACGACCGCGCGCGTGGTGCTGCGCCCCACACCCTCCGCTCCGCCCCGGGTGCCGAGCCCGAGCCGGCACCCGACCAGGGTGATCGTGAACCCGAAGCTCGCGCTCTTGATCACCCCGAACCAGACATCCTTGAAGCGATACAGGAACTTGAGGCCTTTGACGAACTCGGCGGTGGACAGGTCGAGCAATCCCATGCTCGTAATCCACCCCGTGACGATCCCGATGACGATCCCCAGCACCACCACCACCGGGACCATGAGGGTCCCGGCGATCAACCGCGGGAGGACGAGGTAGGCGAGTGGGTCGTAGGCCAGGGTCTCGAGGGCATCGACCTGCTCCGTGACCTTCATCGTCCCGAGCTCGGCGGCGACGCTCGCCCCCACCCGTCCGGCCAGCGCCAGCCCGGTGAGCACCGGCCCCAGCTCGAGCATCATGGTCTTCCCGACGACGGCGCCCACGACATAGAGGGGGACCGTGCCGGTGAAGGTGTACGACGCTTGCAGTGCGAGGACGATGCCGGTGAAGGCGGCGATGAACAGGGCGACGGGAAGCGAATCCACCCCGATGCGGCGCATCTGCACGAGGGCGAGCCCGCCCCACGTCGCCACATCGGGAATCGCGTGCGCCAGGTCCGCCAGAAACTGGCCGAACCGTCCGGCCGCCCGCACGGCGGCGACGGCGCTCCGGCCGATGCGGTCGATCACGGACTCTAAGCTACAGGTTCCAGCTTTCGAGCGCCAAGCCTCGAGTGCAGTTGCCGGACGGCGAAGCTGCGAGTGGCTCCAAGAAGCAAGAGGCCAGGAAGTGAATTCCTGGCCTCTCGACTCCTGCAACCACTTTGCAACTTCGCCGTCTCGGCAACTGCTCTTGCCGCTGAATCCCGTTACGCGGCGAAGCTCGCCAGTGCCTTCCCGACATCTCCCTCACGCAGCCGCTTGAGCGCCCGGTCGCGCAGCTGCCGCACCCGTTCCCGCGTGACGCCCAGCATGCCGCCGATTTCCTCGAGTGTGTGCTCACGCCCGCCGTCGAGCCCGAAGTAGAGCCGCAGCACCTTGGCGTCGCGGCGCTGGAGCGTGTTCAGCGCGCTCTCGATCTCGTCCGACAGGAAGCGGTCCATCGCCTGGTCTTCCGTGTCGGGCAGGTCCTCGGCGATGAAGCGCTCGATCAGCGAGCGGTCCCCGTCGGGATCGAGCGGCGCGTCGAGGCGCACGTCCCCGGTGTTCAGGGCGGCCAGCGACTGCACCACCTCGAGCGACAGTTTGGTGGCGTCGGCGATCTCCTCGGGCGTCGGCTCGCGCCGCAGCGACTGCCGGAGGTACTCCGCCGTGCGCACGATGCGCGACAAGTCCGCGGTCCGGTTCAGGGGGACGCGCACGGTCCGGCCCTGGCGTGCCAGCGCCGCCAGAATCGCCTGCCGGATCCACCACACAGCGTAGGAGATGAACTTCACGCCCTGATCGGGATCGAACTTGCGGGCGGCGGTGAGCAGCCCGACGTTCCCCTCCCCGATGAGGTCGGTGAGGGGCAGCCCGCGGTTCTGGTACTTCTTGGCGACCGAAATGACGAAGCGCAGGTTCCGCTTCACGAGCTCCTGCATCGACTCCTGGTCGCCGGCGCGGACCTTCCGCGCGAGGGCGATCTCTTCCTTTTGAGTGAGCAGCGGCGTCTTCGACACCTCGTGCAGGTACTGATCGAGGATGTCGCGTTCGTGCTCGTGCCCCAGTCCCGACAAGAGGCCGCGCCGCCGGCCGCGCTTGCGTCCGGGCTTCCCTTTCGGGACCGGCGGCAGCAGCGGTGCCCCGGCCTTGGCGGGGACGCGCTTCGCGGCCGCCCCCCGAGGGGCGGAGGCTTTCGCCTTGGCAGGTGCGGTTTTGGTGCGACGCTTGGGCTTGGTCATGTGACGCTCGCTCAGATCGCCCCGTGATACCGCTCACGACACGAAAAGTTCATAGGTTCGCTTGACACCGCCAGAACGCCCGGATAACATGCCGTGTTCCCGTCGGACGGCACCGGGGGCGGCCAATATAACGGGGGCGTAGCTCAGTTGGGAGAGCGCGTGAATGGCATTCACGAGGTCAGGGGTTCGATCCCCCTCGCCTCCATTGGTCGGATGGCTGGGTAGTCAAGCGGCGCACGGGATGCGAGCGGCAGGTCCGCCCGGGTGGTGCGGCAGGGATGGGCCGGGTTAGATTGCGGGCCGCGCGGGAAT
>JBGPHP010000188.1:0-5964 GCA_041484445.1 Gemmatimonadota bacterium | reverse complement strand
CGCAGCTCCCCACTCACGTCCACCACCCGGATGCCGCCGTTGTACGCCCCGATATAGGCGAGCCCGTTCTCGATGAAGATGTTATGGACGCCGAACTCGATCGGATCGTAGAACGCCACTTCGTGTGGATGCTCGATGTCGCTCACGTCCACCACGTGCATCCGGCCGCGCGTCGAGAACTGCTCGCGCGACATGAGGTCCAGGGTTCCCGCGTACGACTCGTCGCCCAGAAAGACGTAGTCGCCCGCGCGGAACACGGCGTGGGTGCCGGCGATGTAGCCCGGCGGATAGAGCTCGGCGTGGTTGTAACTGAACTGGCTCACGAGCTTGGGGTTCGTGATCGATCCACCCTTGATCCCCTTCCCCACGTCGAGCATGACCAGCCCGTCGCGCCAGTACGCCAGATAGGCGATGCCGTCCACCACGTGCACGTCGTGCAGGTAGCGCTGCGGGATGATGTTGAGAAACTCGACCGCGTACGGCTGCGGCGGGATCGCCCGTGGGACTTCCCAGCGCGCCACCTGTTTCGGCGCGCGCGGGTCGGCGAAGTCGATGATCCGCAGTGAGCCCGTGGCGTCGTCGGTCGCGAACACATAGTGCTGATAGACGTAGGCGCTGTGCACCCCGCCCGACACCGTCTCGGTGAACTCGGACACGAGCGTGGGATGACGCGGGTCGGCGCAGTCGTAGAACAGCAGGCCGTTCTTGCGGGTGCTGGCGCCCTCACGGCTCACCACCAGGATCTTCCCGTCCGCCGTGGTCATGAGGTCGTTCAGCAGCCGCGCATCCACGACCAGCGAGTCGGTCAGTTTCGGCGCCGCCGGATCGGAGATGTCGAAGACATAGACTTCGCTCCCGATCGTCGACACGTACGCCACATCACCCACCGGCCAGATTTCGGCGCCCTGGACGTCCTTCGGCAAGGCGGCGTGGGAGACCTGATCCACGCCCCGGAAGTCATGCCGCGGCAGGACCGCTACCTCCGTGGTCGCCACGCGGCTCCCCACCGTCGCGCTCACGGTGTAGGTCCCGGGGGCGGTCGCCACGAACCGGCCATCCGGATACACCGTCGCCCCGGGCCCCGTCACGCTCCAGCGCAACGGCACTCCGCTCTCGCGCCGGCCGCCCGCCCCGCGGATGTCCGCCCGCAGCGCCACCACGTCGCCGACCCGGGCCGGACCCGCGGAGAGAATCCGCAGCGACGTCACGGGATTGATGCGTACCGTCACCTCCCAGCGCGCCGCGACCATCCCCAGCGCCGCCGCGATGGTGGCGCGCCCGACCGCCTTGGCGTGCACCACGCCGCCGGAGGAGACGTCGGCGACCGCCGCGCCGAGCGAACGCCATTGCACGCCCGGCAGACCGCGGCCCTCGCCCACTGGATCACCGACGGCGGTGATGGCGCGCACCGTCAGCGGCACGATCTCTCCGACCACAAGGCTGGTCCGCCCGCCGGGAGCGGCGATCTCGAGCCGTGCCGGGGCCCGCTCCGCGATGTCGAGCACCGCGAAGGCCGGCTTTCCGCCGACCAGGGCGAACACGTACGTCTGCCCCGCCCGTGTCGTCGTGACCAGGCCTCCGGAGTCGGCCGCGGCGATGTCGAACGGGGTCGCGAACCACTCGGTGTGCGCCCCCGCCACGATGTTGCCGGCGGAATCGCGGGCCACGGCGCGAAAGCGGATGGTGTCGCCCGCCGTGACGGTGGCGCGCGGGGGTGACAGCTCCACGACGCTGACCTGCTGGGACTGGAGCGGCGCTGCGGCGGCGCCGAGCGCGGCGCCGATGAGCAGTGCGTGGACGGGACGCACGGGCAGACTCCGGGAGGAAGAGAAGTACTGAGAAGTTGGCCTCAGCCGGAGCCCGCTGCCAGTCCTTCCTTGCTGGCAGTGACGATCCGCACCGGGGGAAACACGCCGAACCGCAGCCCCGAACGCCGCACCTGTGCCAGTCCCGCCGCGCGGAGCGTCTCGGCGTAGTCGGCGGTGTGTCGGAAGTCGAGCACCGCGAGCCGCCCGCCGGGACGCAGCATGCGCGCCATCTCCCGGATGGCGTCGGCGCGCCCCGCGCGGTCGGGGATGTTGTGCACCACGAGGCTCGAGACGACCGCGTCGAAACACCCGTCGTCGAACGGCAGGCGGCGCGCATCACCGTCGTGCACCTTCACCCGCTCCGCGACTCCCTCGCGCGCCGCGTTCTCGAGCGTCACGCGGCGGTTGTTCCCCGACTGGTCGCTGCGCCGCCACAGATCGACGCCGACCGACCGCCCCGCGGGCACGCGATTCGCCGCCTCGATCATCACGAGGCCCCGTCCGCACCCCACGTCCAGCACTCGTGCGTCGGGCGGCAACGCCAGTCCGTCGAGCATCCGCCGCACCACGCGGCGCTTGCCGAACCGGCTGCTCCACACCATCAACACGGCCTCGGCCGCGAAGACGGCACCGGGAATCGCGAATCCCCGCAGCGGACGCGCGAGCTTCGCCAGGCCGAACCCCGCGATCCCCAGCAGCGCGAAGGTGAGGACGACTCCGGGAGCATCGATTCCGTACCTGGCGCGGCGCCCGCCCATGCGGCGACTATGCTCCCGCGAGCAGCACGGGTGGCTTGCGACGCAGCCGCCGGATCGCCGCCGTCAACGTCATGCAGAGCAGCGCGCCGGTCGCCGCCATCGCCATGTCCAGCTGGGCGTCCCACACGTCGCCTTGCGTCCCGAGCCAGGCGTCGCCCGTCCCCGGAGCCACCACCTTGGCCACCACCATCTCCATGATCTCGTACAGGGCGCTGAACGCCAGCGTTACGTCGAGCGGGAGATAATAGGCCCAGAAGCCGCGCGCATTCGCCACCCGCAGGAACACCTCGCGGATCGGATAGGCGAGCAGCAGACCGAAGGAAAAGTGGACCAGCCGGTCGAACGGATTGCGAGCGAACCCCAGCGCGCGCTCGAGCCAGAAGCCAAGCGGCACCTGGGCGTACGTCCAATGGGCCCCGATCGCGTGCAGCGTCATGAAGAGCGTGATCAGGAGGTAAGACAGGTCCGACAGCGGAAACACCCGGTAGGTCCCGACCAGCAGTGCCACCACGAGCGCCACCAGGATGTTTTCGAGCACCCAGTCGTGCCGGTCGAGCGGCCGGATCGCGGTGACGATCCAGACGAGCGCGTACCACACCCCGAGCCCCTGCAGCAGCCGGTGCTCGCCGAAGCGAACCTGCTTGTGGGTGGTTGAGGTGGAGAGCATGAGAGGCGGACGTCAGACAACAGACGTCGCCCTGACGTCTGTTGTCTGATGTCTGATGTCCGATTCACTCACTTCGGGTTCAGGATCTGATCGATCCGGAACCGGAGATCCTGCAGATGCACCCGCGTGTCCCGCGTCGTGACCCGTGGCAGCGCGGCCGCGATCGCCGCGTCGAGGTCACGCAGCTCCCCGCGCACCTGCGCCTTGGCCTCCTCGGGCCGCGGCGGCGGCGGGGTGAATCCCGGGAACGGGGGGAACGGCGGCAGCGGCGGGGGCGGCTGCAGCTTGGTGCCGAGCAGGTCGACGAACGCGCGCTGCAGGTTGCGTCGGTAGATGTCGATCGGACGGCCGGCAGCCAGCTCGCTGAACAGCCCGACCCGGACGTCGCGCAGCAGGTCGCCCAATCCATACGCCGGCGCGGCCGTCGTGGCCAGGGCCTGCTGATCCACCAGCCGGTTCATCCGTGCGTCGTTGAACAGCCCCGTGAGCAGCTGCGACTGGGCCTGCCGCACGCGGTCCACGGTCCCGGTCTGCTCGATGCGCCGTAGGATGTCGAGATCGAAGAAGAACGTCGGCGTCGTGAACGCGTTGTCGAGCAGGAAGCGCACCGCCGCCTGCTGGCGGGCGCGGCCTGCCGGCGTGAAGATCACACCCGTCTGGTCCGGGTACCTCTCCGCCCGGTACACGCCGCCCACCAGCGTCACCACGTGGCCCAGCTCACGCTGCCACTGCCCCACCAGCCGCTCGTAATTCTCGTCGAGGTCGGAGTAGTCGCGCAGCCGGTCGGTGGTATTCGCCGGGATCAAGAGCGGCATCACCCGCTTGATGTTCTGCATCCCGAGCGCGGTCGCCGCGATCGGGTCGGATCCCAGGTCTTCCGTCTGCGCTTCGGGATCCACGCCGTCGGCGTTGCCGAAGCGCAGCATGCGGTTGCCTTCCTGCAAGCGCGCCAGCGAATCGAGCACCGGCCGCTCCGCCTCGGGCGTCGCCGCGCCCGGGATGCGACGGTAGCCCCAATCGACCGCGTAGGCGTCGTACGGCCCGAGGTGCGGAATCAGCGTCGCGCCGTCGCCAGGTTGCGAGACGTAGTTGAAGCGGCCGTAGTCCATGATGGATGCTTCGTCGCCGTAGCGCGCGGTGAAGCTGGCGCTGCGCAGCGAATCCACCGGATACGACGAGCTGGACTTCATGTTGTGCGGGAAACCCAGCGTATGGCCCACCTCGTGCGTCGTCACGTAGGCCAGCAGCTGGCCCATCAGGGAATCCGGCAGCGGCAGCCGCTGGGCGCGCGGATCCATCGGGCCCACCTGCACGAAGTACCAGTCGCGCGCCAGATTCATCACGTTGTGGAAGAACCCGATGTTGGTCTGCAGGATCTCACCGGTGCGCGGGTCGCTCGTGTGCGGGCCGTAGGCGTTCTCGATGGTGGACGGCAGCCAGCGGATCGTGGAGTAGCGCGCGTCGTCCAGATCGAAGTCCGGATTCTCCTGCGCCGTGGGCGCCGGCCGCGCCTGGATCGCGTTCGAGAAACCGGCGGCGCGGAACAGCGGCTCCCAGGCCTGCACGCCTTTGATGAGCCAGGGAACCCATTGGGGGGGCGCGGCCGGGTCGATGTAGAACACGATCGGCTTGACGGGATCGCTCACGGCCGCGCTCGGGTCTTTGGGCTCGAGCCGCCAGCGCGTGATGTAGCACCGCTCCGCGACGCGGTGCTCGGTGGTGCCGAAGTCGAGCTGGGTGACGGAGAAGTACCCGACGCGGTTGTCGCATAGCCGCCGGGCCATCAGCCGGTCGGGCAGCCGCACCATCGAGTAGTGCATCTCGAACGTCAGCGTCGCCAGCGTCCGGTTGCCGCCGGGGATCGAGTCGTTGGCGAAGGTGTGCAGCGCGCTCACTTCGATGTTCGTCGGGAACGACCGGGCGTGCTCCACGAACGAGCGGGCCGGGTCGAGCTGGCGCATGCGGTACACGCGCCGCGCGTCCAGCTCCGGAACGTCGGTGGTGAAGAGCTTGGTCGTCTCGATGACGACGTTCGAATCGGCGTTGGGTGAAAACGCGGCCACGTCGAAGCTCATGATCACCGGCTCGACGTTGGAGAGCCGCACGGCGCGCGACACGGGGTTGGTGCTGTCGGCGACCATGTCGTAGTTCACGCCGCGCAGCAGCACCCGGTTGCCGATCCGCTGCCACCGGACCACTTGGCTGTTGAGGTTCTCGCCGCCGTAGCGGGTGCCTTCCTGCGTCGCCGCATAGTCGGCGACGAGCAGGAATTCCTGGTTCAGCTGGGCGCGCGGGATCTCATAGAACAGCTTCTCGCCGATCTGATGGACGATGAACACGCCCGAATCGGTCGTGGCCGCACGGGTGATCACCTGATCATACGGCTTGGGCCCTTCGGCCTGTCCCGGCCGACGCGTGGTGTCGGGACGCGCGGCGCCGGCATTCGCGGGCGGCTGCTGCGCCCGGGCGCTCGCGGCGAGGGCCACGGTGAGCACGACTAACAGGGAACGGGTCATTCCGGACCTCCTGCCGCGGCGGGCGGCGATGGCAGAGTCAACCGGTGATCAGGCGTACGGCGCGGTCGTAGAAGAAGTAGTCCCACGCCCAGTTGGTCAAGACAAACAGCTTGTTGCGGAACCCGATGAGCTGGATCAGGTGCACCACCAGCCACACGACCCAGGCCGGGAACCCCGTGAACGATACCCCATGAATACGCGCGACCGCCGCGTTT
>JBGPHP010000187.1:0-5967 GCA_041484445.1 Gemmatimonadota bacterium | reverse complement strand
GTTCCCGCGCTGGGCGCCGCCGGCGCCTATGGGCGCCCGGTGCGCCACGGCGCGTGGCTCGTCGCCGTGGCGGGGATCCATCTGGCGCTGGTCGCCGGGGCGTGGATCGCGCCGCCGCCGCCGATCTTCGATGGATGGCTGGCCCTCGATCCGCTGGGTCTCGTGGTGGTCACCGTGGTCAGCGCGCTCTTCTTCGTCGTGGCGACCTACGCGGTGGGCTATCTGCGGCGTGAGCGCGGTGGGCGCGGCTTCGCGACCTGGCTGCTGGCGTTTCTCGCCGCCGCCTCGCTCGTCGCCGTGAGCCATCACCTCGCGCTGCTCTGGGTCGGGATGGAGGGGACGACGCTGGCCTTTGCGCCGCTCATTTTCCAGCGGCGCGACCGGCGCTCCCTCGAAGCGGTGTGGAAGTATCTGGTGATCTCCTCGGTCGGCATCGCGCTGGCGCTGCTCGGGACGTTCTTCCTCGCGACCGCGCAGGGCGATCTCGGCCCCGGGATGCGGCCGCTGGTGCTGGACGATCTGGTGACCGGGGCGGCGCAGCTCCACCCGGCCTGGCTCAAGGCGGCATTCGTGTTTCTGCTGGTCGGCTACGGCACGAAGCTCGGCCTCGCTCCGATGCACACCTGGAAGCCGGACACCTACGGCGAATCACCCGCGCTGGTCGCCGGGCTCATGGCCGGAGGGCTCACGAGCTGCGCCTTCCTGGGAATCGCCCGGGCGACGGAGGTAACGACCGCCGCGGGGCTGGGATCCTTCGCGCGCCCGCCGCTCGTGGCGTTCGGCCTGCTCTCGCTCGCCGTGGCCGCTGCGTTCGTGATCGGACAGAGCGACATCAAGCGGCTGCTCGCCTACTCGAGCGTGGAGCACGTGGGGCTGCTGGTGCTGGGCCTCGGCCTGGGGGGTGTGGGTGCGTACGGCAGCATGCTACACCTTGTGAACAACGCCCTGGTGAAGGGGTTGCTGTTTCTCGCCGTCGGCAACGCTGCGCTGGCAGCCGCGTCGCAGCGCGGAGGCCTGTTACGCACCGTGCCGGCGTCGGGCATGCTGCTCCTCGTCGGACTGTTTGCGGTGACGGGGTCTCCACCCTTCGGAATGTTCCTGAGCGAGCTCACGATCCTCCGCGCGGCCTGGGGTGGCGGGCACCCCTGGATCGCGGCGGCGATGCTGGCGTTGCTCGCGCTGATCTTCATCGGGATCGCTTCGATGATCCTGGAGATGCTGTATGCGCCGGCGCCGGCGTCGAGCCCGCCCGTGCGCGAGAGCCGCTGGCTGCTGGTCGGGCCCGCGGCGCTCGCGCTGGGAGTCCTCGCGCTGGGCGTGGCGATCCCCGCGCCGTTGCAGGATCTCCTGGCGCACGCCGCGAGCGCCCTGGGCGGAGTCGCGCCGTGAGCCGGTTCGACCAGCTGGGCCTGCGCAATCGGCGCGCCGTGCCCTGGGGGTCGGTGCCGCTCGAAGCGACGGAACGATTTCGCGAGACGGTCATCGGGGCTGTGACCGACGGGTGGCGGATCGCGTCGCTGTTCGGTCTCCCGGACGGCGGCGACGAAGCCCGCCTGGTCGCGATCCTGGCCGACGACGCCCGCGGAGAGCTGGGCGCCACGAGCACCCGGGTAGGGAGGGGGTATCCGGCGCTCACGCCTGCCTGCCCCCCGGCCAACCGGTTCGAGCGCGAGATCGCCGAGCAGTGCGGCGTAGTGCCGGAAGGGCATCCGTGGCTCAAGCCGCTGCGCCGGCACCCGCCCGACCATGCGCCGCCCGCACGACGCGACAGCCCTATGGACCGCGAGGCGTATCCCTTCTTCCAAATGGAAGGGGATGAGATCCACGAAGTCGGCGTGGGGCCGGTGCACGCCGGGATCATCGAGCCGGGACACTTCCGGTTCCAGGCGCACGGCGAAACGGTCCTCTTCCTCGAGATCGTGCTGGGCTACCAGCACCGCGGCGTGGAGCGGCTGTTGGAAACGCTCGATACCGGCCGCGCGGTCATGACGGCCGAGTCGATCGCGGGCGACTCGGTCATCGGGCATGCGGGCGCGTACTGCGGCGCCCTCGAGGCGCTGGCCCGCAGCCGCAAGACGCCGCGGGCGCAGACGGTGCGCGGCATCGCGCTCGAGCTCGAGCGGCTGGCCAATCATCTGGGCGACCTCGGTGCCCTGGCCGGTGACGTGGCCTACGCGCCGGCGGCGGCCTACCTGGGCCGCCTGCGGGGCGAGTGCTTGAACCTCCTGATGACGCTGAGCGGTAACCGGTACGGACGGGGGCTGGTCCGTCCGGGCGGCGTCGGGTTCGACATCCCGGCGGAGATGGCGGTGGAGATGGGCGACCGGTTGCAGGGACTCCGGGAGGAGGTCGAGCCGGTGCTCGATCTCCTGTTCGGGAGCGCATCGGTCCAGGCGCGTCTCGAAGGGGTGGGCGTGGTGCCCAAGGCCGCGTGCGCCGACGGGGGCTTCGTGGGTCCCGTGGCGCGGGCGTGCGAGGTTCCGCGCGACGTGCGGCACGACCATCCGTACGGCATCTTCCGCTTTGCGCACATCCCGGTGGCCACCGCCTGGGCGGGCGATGCGCTGGCGCGGGCGCTCGTGCGGCGTCTCGAGATCGAGCGTTCGCTGGAGTTCGTCATCGAGCAGCTCGGCGCGCTGCCCCGGGGCGAGGCGCGCGTGCCCTGCGGATCGCTCCGGCCCGACGAGCTGGCGGTCGCGATGGTTGAAGGGTGGCGGGGCGAGATCGTGCATGTGGTGATCACCGATGGGTCGGGAACGGTGCGCCGTCACAAGATCACGGATCCCTCGTTCCACAATTGGGCGGCGCTGGCCCTCGCGATGCCCGGGAACGAAATCTCCGACTTTCCACTCTGCAACAAGAGCTTCAACCTCTCCTACGCGGGGCACGACCTGTGAGGACGCCGTGTTCGATCTGATACGCAATCGGCTGCGGCAGGGCTTCCGCACACTGTCGTTCCCGAAGGGTCCGGCCCCCGAGTTTCCCGACCGGTTCCGCGGCCGCCCGGCCGGCGGCTCCGCTCCGGTGGATCTCGCGACGTGTCTCTTCAATCCCGAGGAGGCGGCAACCTATTCACGCGACCACCGGATGGCCGTCACGTCGCGCGATTCCCTGGTGACAGCCACCGGCGAGGTCGCGCTGGCCCGCGCACTGGACGAGCGGAGCCGCCGGCTGTTCGGGCGCTCGCTGCGGTTGCGGTCCGTGGTGGCGGGGAGCTGCGGCGGGTGTGAAGCGGAGCTGGTCGCGCTGGGCAACGTCGTGTTCGACCTGGCGCGGTTCGGGGTCCAGTTCGTCGCATCGCCGCGCCACGCGGACGGCCTCGTCATTACGGGCGCGGTCAGCGCGAACATGCGGGTGGCACTGCAGAAGACATACGAGGCGGTTCCGGCGCCGAAGATCGTTCTCGCGGTGGGCGCCTGCGCGCTGAGCGGCGGGCCGTTCCGGGGAAGCGGGGAGGTCGCGGGGGGCGTGCCGGAGGAGATTCCGGTAGATCTCTGGGTGCCGGGGTGCCCGCCGCATCCGCTCACGATCCTGGACGGCGTGCTGCGACTGCTCGGGGCCCTCGAGAACGGAGCGTCATGACCACCATTCAGTTCCTCGGCGCCGCCGGAACGGTCACCGGCTCGATGCACCTGGTGACCGCCGACAGCCGTCGCGTGTTGCTCGACTGCGGTCTGTTCCAGGGATTGAAGGACCTGCGGCTGCGCAACTGGCGCGAGCCGGCGTTCGACCCCAAGAGCCTGGACGCCGTCGTCATCTCACACGCGCACATCGACCACACCGGGGCGCTCCCCCTGGTGGTGCGTCGCGGCTACCGCGGTCCGATCTACTGCACCGCCGCCACCGCCGATCTGCTCGGCGTCCTCCTGCCCGACGCGGCACACCTTCAAGAGGAAGAAGCCGACCGGGCCAATCGCTACAGCTACTCGAAGCACAAGCCGGCGCTGCCGCTCTATACGGCCGAGGACGCGCAGCGCGCGCTGGGACAGCTCGAGCGGGCCGAGTACCATCGCCCGTTTCCGGTGGCCGGGGAAGTGACGGTGACCTATCGGCTCGCCGGGCACATTCTCGGGGCGGCGACGGTCGATCTGAAACCCGGGGCAGGACCGCACATTGTCTTTTCCGGTGATCTCGGCCGCTACAATCGGCCGATCTTGCCCGATCCGGAACCCGTGCCCGAAGCCGATATCCTGCTGTTGGAGTCGACCTACGGCGATCGCCAGCATCCCGCCGGCACCGAAGACGAGCTGGCGCGCATCGTCACGGAGACCGCCAATCGCGGCGGCGCGCTGCTCGTTCCGGCATTCGTGGTGGATCGGACGCAGGAGTTCCTGTGGATGCTGCAGCACCTGGAGCAGGCAGGTCGCATTCCGGTGCTGCCGGTCTACGTGGACAGTCCGTCCGCGACATTGGTGACCGAGATCTACCGGAAGCACGGCGAGGATCTCGACGGAGAGATGCGCTCGGAAATTGCCGACGGCCAGGCCACGTTGCACAGCAAGCGGTGCCAGTTCTGTCGCTCCGTGGAGGAGTCCAAACGGTTGAACGACCTCCGCGGGCCCGTGATCATCATCTCCGCCTCCGGGATGGCGACCGGTGGACGTATCCTGCACCACCTGCAGCACCGTCTTCCCGATCCGCGCACGACCGTCCTCCTGGTCGGCTTTCAAGCGGCCGGGACGCGTGGCCGATCGCTGCAGGACGGCGCCAAGACCCTCAGGATGTTCGGGGCAGAGGTGCCGGTGCGCGCGCGAGTGGAAACGATCCACGGACTCTCGGCGCATGCCGACCAAGCGGAGACGCTCCGCTGGCTCGGCGGGTTCACGCGCCCGCCCCGGACGACGTACCTGGTCCACGGGGAGCCTGACTCAGCCCGTGCACTGGCCCAGGCGATCACCGCCCGCTACCACTGGCCGGTGCTGGTCGCGCAAGACGGAGAGCAAGTCGACCTCGGGTGACGAGCAGCGAGGGCCCGGCGCGACCCGCCGGGCCCTCGTACGTACGGGTTCACCCTCCAATGCGCGTCAGGCCAATAATGCCACCTGGCGCTTGCCCGTGGCGGGCTGAGTGCGCTGCGCGAGTTTGGGGACCGGTGCGACGAGCAGCATCGGGGCCGGCAGGTGACCGAGCAGCCGCTCGGTGACGCTCCCGACGAGCATCCGCTCCACGAATCCTTTGCCGTGTGATCCCACCACCACGAGGTCGGCTTGCCAGGCGGTCGCTTCGGCGGCGATGCCCGCTTCGGCCGCGGTATGGCGAATCACGTGGCTCGTGTCCGGCGGCAGCAGCGGCCAGATCTTCTGCTCGCACTCCAGCGTGAGCAGCTGCTCGTAGTCCTCGGGGTTGGTCGGCGGCGGCACCTCGGGGAGGATCGGCAGCGGCTCGATGACGTGCAGCGCCCGAACCTCGGCGTCGAACAGGTCCGCCACGCGCTGCGCGAGCTCGAGCGTGGGCGACGCTGCAGTGGAAGCGTCGAGCGCCACCAGCACCCGGCGAATCGCCGCCGGGGGCAGGCCCGTGACGAGCAGCGGTGCGCGCAGCATGCGGGCGACGTTGTGAACTGTGCTGCCGCCCAGCCAGCGCCCCAGCGCCGTGTGGTGCTTGGCGCCCAGGACGAGCAGGCTCGCGTCCGCTTCCCGTACCGCATCGTCGAGCACCGCGGGCGGCCACCCTTCGCGCACGACCAGGCGCCGCAGGGCTTCGGCCGGGACCCGGCCCGCCAGGACCGTGGCGAGCTGGTTGCGCGCCGCCGCGAGGGCGGCGTCGCGGAACGCGGCCGCCTGCTGCGGGACCTGGGAGGCCGCGAGGAGGCTCCAATTGTCTCGTGCCGCATGCACCAGACGGCATTCGGCGCCGGCGGCACCGGCGATCTGCACCCCCAGCTGCGCCGCCGCGGTCGCGGCCGGCGAGGCATCCACCCCTACGACGATTGGCTTCCAAGACATACAGCCCCCAGTTTTGCTTTCG
>JBGPHP010000186.1:0-5996 GCA_041484445.1 Gemmatimonadota bacterium | reverse complement strand
GCACCAGCCGCCGCACCGCGGGATCGTCGTCCACCAGCAGGATCGCGCGCTTGGCGAACGACGGGGGCAGCGGCGTGGGCGGCTCGGCGGGCGGCGCGGGCGGGGGGGGCGGGGCGGGACGGGGGGCGGGCGCCAGCGGAAGATCGATGCGGAACGACGCTCCGCCGCCGGGCGCGCGCTCGTAGTTGATGTGCCCGCCGTGCGATTCGACGATCGAGTACGAGATCGAGAGTCCCAGACCGGTGCCGTGCCCCGGCTCCTTCGTGGTGAAGAACGGCGTGAACAGGTGCCGTTCGAGGCTTTCCGGCACGCCCGGACCCGTGTCGGTTACCCGGAGGTGCACCAGCCCGTCGGCCCAGGTTTCCAGGCGGATGAAGCGCGGGCGGTCGCCGGGGAGGTCGCCCACCGCCTGGGCGGCGTTGGTGAGCAGGTTGAGCACGACCTGCTGCAGCGCATGCCGGTCCCCGACCACTTCGGGCAGGTTCTCCGGGAGCTCGGTCTGCGTTTCGACGTCCCGCATTCGGAGGTCGTAGCTCATCAGCAGCAGGGTCCGCTGCACCAGGTCGTTCAGGTCGAGGCGGGCGCGCTCGGCCGTCCCCTTGCGGGCGAAGGTGAGCAGGTTGCGCACGATGCGGCCCGCCCGCTCCGCCTGCTCGTGGATCACCCGCAGGTGGCCGCGGTCGCCCGACCCCAGCTCCTTCTGCTCAAGCAGGAACTCGGACAGCCCGGCGATCGAGGTGAGGGGGTTGTTGAGCTCATGCGCGACGCCGGACACGAGCTGCCCGACGGTGGCGAGCTTCTCGCTCTGGATCAGCTGGGCCTCCATCGCCTGCTGCTCAGTGACGTCCTGGACCAGCACCACCGACGCCTGGTCGGGCGTGGCGCCGGGCATCAGGGCGGCGTTGATCCGGAACGTCCTGCCGTTGACCTCGGAGCGCTCGGTGAGCGAGGCGGGGCGCTCCCCGCGGCGCACGTCGTCCAGCATCTGTGCCAGAGCATGCGAGCGGCCCAGCAGCGCGTGGCACAGGTGCGCCCCGATCACGTCGGGCAGCGGCTGGCCCAGCATGACCGCCAGCGAGCGGTTGGCCCGGCGCACCCGTCCGGTCTCGTCCACCACCGCGAGGCCCTCGGACAAGGCGTCGAACGTGGTCTCCCACTGCTCCTTGCCCCGCCGGACGAGGTCGAAGAACCGCCCGTTGGCGAGCGCCACCGCCGCGTGGGTGGCGACCGTCGAGAGCAGCCGCACATCGTCGGGCGCGAGCGCACCCCCCCGGGGCTCGGCGACCACGAGCGAACCGACCACGACGCCGTGGGCGCGCAACGGGACCGCGGCGGCGGATTCGACCGAGGCTCCGCCCCCCAATGGGGCGCCCGACTCGCTGTTGCGGATCAGCTCGAGTCGCTCGCTGCGGGCCGAGCGCGCCACGAGGCCGGGATCGTCGGCGGGAACGGTGGTGCCCTTCAGCTCGGCGAGCGACCCTTCCGCCGCGGCGATGGTGAGCGGATCGTCCGGGTTCTCGCCCGCCAGCGCCACCAGCGCGCCGCGGGCGTCGATGAAGCGCATGGCGTATCGTACCACCTGCTCCACGATACGCTCGAGCTTGATGGACTCCGAGAGCACGTACGACAGCTCCTGCAGCCAGAACAGCTCCGAGAGCCGCCGGTTCAGCTCGTCGGCGGTGCGCTGCCGGTCGCGCTCCAGGCTCCGTTGACGCTGCCGGGCACGGCCGTATGCCCAGATCGCGGCCGCGCCGGCGGCACCGGCGGCGACCAGGGCCAGGGGGAGAGGGATGGATGCCACGACAACTAAGGTAAATCTCCTTGGGAAACGGCGCTTCCGCACGCTCATGTTGACCTTGTGCGGGGCGGCCGCGTGCCGCGCAGGAGTCCGCACCCACGTGGTGTCGCGCGCCCGGAATGCCCTGGGCGCCGTCTTCAGCGTCGCCGCCTGGGGCCCGGACTCGAGCTCCCTGGGGCGTGCCGTCGACCGGGCGTTCGTCATGGTGCGACACGTGGATTCGGAGCCCGAGGATTCCCCCTCGGCGCTGGACAGCCTGCGACACACCGTGGCGATCGAGACCGGCCTGCGCCTGGATCCCGCACCAGCCACGCAGGGGCTCGCCCTGGATCGCGCACTCGTCGCCCTGCGCGGCACGGCCGACAGCGCGATTCTGAGCCTGGGCGGGCAGTATTTGATCATGGCCGCGGGAGCGCGCCACGTGGGTGTTGCGGACCCCGCCAATTCGCTGCGCACGCTGGCCGTGATCACCGTGCCGCCCGGTACCTGGGCGGTGAGCACGGTGTCTCTGGCGGAGCAGTCCGATCCGGTCCTCGATCCGCGCACCGGAAAGCCCGCCGACCGGGCGCGCGCGGTTACGGTCGTGGCAGGGGCGGCGGCGGTCGCCGGCGCCTGGTCCACGGCCTTCTACGTCCTGGGGTGTGACCGTGCGTTGGCGCTCGCCGCACGCGCCGGGGTGGGCGTGCTGTGTGCCGACGATCGCGTGCGCTGGAGCCCGGAGCTGGAGGGCCGGGTGGCCGTGACTACGGATTCGGTTGCGTCGGCGGGGACTGCGCCCGCGCCTGCACCCGAGCGCGCTCGCGCTGCAGCAACTGCAACGCGTGACCCCAGGGGGCCTGCGGACCGCTCTGATAGCTCGCGCTCAAGTCCTCGAACCAGCTGATTCCCTCGTCATACAAATAGATCGCGACCGCCTGCTGTCGCTGATCCAGTTGCAGGGTGCTCCACGTCGGGGACAGCGGCACGATGGCATCCGGGCGGTACTGACGGCCGCGGCTCTGGAGTTGGATGTCCTCCGGAGTGAAGCGCGCTCCTGGAGCCTGGCCGTAGAAGGTCACCATGACGAGCGTCGGGCTCGCCAGGCCGGCGTTGTGGGCGGCGGCGGTGATTTCCTGTTGTCGGCTCTGGATCAGCTGCTCGAGCGAGTTGTAGGTGTCGGGCGCGAGCAGCCGGATGACCCGTTCGTCGAGCGGCAGGATCTGGAGCTGCAGCTGGTCGGTGGCGAACCGCAGCACGATATCGTCGCGCCGCAGGGAGCCGAACCCCGCAGGAACGGTGTCCCCCGGCGTGCTTGGTCGTGTGCCTTGAGCCCCCAGCCGCGTGGCGGGACTGCAGCCGGCGGTGCCGGTCATCACGACGACGGCGATTGCCCGCGCGATGTTCATGGCTTCAAAGTCATCCGGCCTCCACCTCGGCGCAAGACGCGGCACGAACTCGTCTCCGGGCTACCGTACCTTCCCGTCGAGCACCTCCCGGTAGAACCCCTCCACGCCCCGCGCGTGCAGCCGGATGTCGAACGTAGCCCGCGCCCGCGCGATCCCGGCCCGTCGCAGCGCTTCGAGCCGAGGGGCGTCGGCCAGGAGCGCGCCCACGGCGCGGGCCATGGCGGCGGGATCGCGCTCCGGGACCAGGACCCCGGTCTCGGGTGTCAGCGCGTCGCGGTTGCCCCGGATGTCGGTCGCCACGGGGACCGCCCCGCACGCCATCGCCTCGTACAAGACGCGCGACATCCCTTCGGTATCCTGGTGCGAGCCGCTCACCAGCACGTCGGCCGCCTGCATCCAGCGCTCGACGTCGGATTGCTGCGGCAGCACGCGCAGCTGCTGCGCGACGCCGTGGGCCGCCGCCCGGCGGGCGATTTCTTCGAGCATCGCGGGCGGATCCGGCGTCCCGATCACCACGAGGAACGGGGCGGTACCGGCCCGGTCGGCCGTGAGTCGCCCGAGGGCGTCGACGATGTCCAGCACGCCTTTCGCGGCCTTCACCTGGCCCACGAACAGGAGGACGGGCCGATCCAGCGGCAGATCGAAGGCGCGGCGCACGGCCGTCCGGTCGTCCGGCGGCTGGAACCGCCGCAGATCGGCGCCGCCGACGATGGTGCGGTGGCGCGCCGCGACGCGCCGCGAGCCGCCGAAGCGCCGTAGCGTGTCGTCCGAGTCCCCGATCATCGCATCGGCCAAGTGCGCGAGGATCGGGTCGAGCGGATCGTGCGACGTCAACCGGACGAACCACACCATCTTGGTTGCGGTGCCGAGCTTGGCGAGGCCGCAAGTCAGGGCGTCGCGCGCGGCGTCGGGGGCGATGATGTCGATCCGGCGCTCGCGCAACAACGCCCGGATGGCGCGGCTGGAGCGCCACACGGCGCCGAGCGTCCGCGGCTTGATGCGGTGCAGCGGAATGTGGACGACGGGGCAGCCGAGCCGGGTGAGGTGGTCGGTGAGCGGTCCGGGGCCGGGACAGATCACCAGGGGGTCGACGGCGTTCCGGTCGAGGTGCTCGATGAGCAGAGCCATGCTGCGCTGGCCGCCCATCTGGAGGTGCGGGTGGTGGCTGACGAACGCCACCCGCATCGGGCGGTCCACTTACGGCTCCCCCCCCCGGGCCAGCGCCGCGATCGACTCGCGCAGCTCGGGGAGTCCGAGGCCGGTGCGGACGCTCGTGACCACGACCTGATCTTCGTCCAGCGCCAGCGCGTTCCGCAGCGCCGCTTCCCGCTCCCGCCGTTGGGCGAGCGAGAGCTTGTCGCCCTTGGTTGCCGCGGCGAGCACGCGCGTGCCCGCGCCGGCCAGGAGGTCCTGCATGCTCCGGTCGCCTTCGGACGGGTCGTGCCGGATATCCAGCAGCCACACGACGCCGGCGAGCCGGGGGCGGTGCAGCACGTGCCGCACGATCCCCGCGAAGGCGGTGCGGTCGGCTTTGGAAGCGCGGGCGTAGCCGTAACCGGGGAGATCGAGAAAATAGCAGTGCGGGGGTGTGGGCCCCGGTATCTCGAACACGTTCAACGCCCGCGTCTTCCCCGGCGTCGCCGACACGCGCGCGATGCGCCGTCCCAACAGGGCGTTCAGGAGACTCGATTTGCCCACGTTGGAGCGGCCGGCAAAGGCGATTTCGGGGAGTGGCAGGTCGAGCGGGGCGTCGGCGCGGGGAAACGAGCCGACGAAACGGGGTTCGGAGGCGGTCAGGCTTCTTTCTTGTGGCGCGCCCGCTCGGTGACGAGCAGCGGCGGCCGGCCCTCGGTGACCGTCTCGGCGGTGACCGCGACCTCGCGCACGTCGTCCCGGCTCGGCAGCTCGAACATGATGTCGGTCATCATCTCCTCGAGAATGGCGCGCAGGCCGCGGGCCCCGGTACCGCGTTTCAGGGCCTTCTTGGCGATCTCACGCAGCGCGTCTTTCTCGATCGTCAGCCGGACCGTTTCCAGCTCGAACAGCTTCTGGTATTGCTTGCTGAGCGCGTTCTTCGGCTCGACCAGGATGCGCACCAGCGCGTCCTCGTCGAGCGCGTCGAGCGGCACCGCCACCGGCAAGCGGCCCACGAGCTCCGGGATCATCCCGTACCGCAGCAGGTCGTCGGGCTCGACGTCGGCGAAGGGGTTCTTTTTCGACTTCTCCGCGGCGCCGGATTCAATGTCTTCCTTGGTGAAGCCGATGCGCCGCCGCCCGGTACGCGCCTCGATGATTTTCTCGAGGCCGTCGAAGGCGCCGCCGCAGATGAACAGGATGTCCTTCGTGTTGACCTGGATGTATTCCTGCTGCGGATGCTTGCGGCCGCCCTGCGGCGGCACGCTGGCGACGGTGCCCTCGAGGATCTTGAGCAGGGCCTGCTGCACGCCCTCGCCCGAGACGTCGCGCGTGATGCTCGGATTCTCCGACTTGCGCGCGATCTTGTCGATCTCGTCGATATAGACGATGCCGCGCTCGCAGTCGGCCACATTGAAGTCGCCCGCCTGGAGCAGCCGCACCAGGATGTTTTCCACGTCCTCGCCCACGTACCCCGCCTCGGTGAGCGTGGTCGCGTCGGCGATGGTGAAGGGGACGTCGAGGATGCGGGCCAGCGTCTGGGCGAGCAGCGTCTTGCCGACGCCGGTCGGCCCGATCAGCAGGATGTTGCTCTTGTCCAGCTCGACGTCGTTGTCCTTCGCCGAGTGGGAGTTGATCCGCTTGTAGTGATTGTAGACCGCGACGGCGAGCGTCTTCTT
>JBGPHP010000185.1:0-6007 GCA_041484445.1 Gemmatimonadota bacterium | reverse complement strand
GGCGGCGCAGCAGCGCGAGCGCGTCGTCGCCGTGGGCGGCCTGCTCGACGACGAATCCCTGCTCTTCGAGGAAGCGGCGGTGGGCGGCGAGGCCGTCCACCTCGTCATCGACCCAGAGGATGGTCTTGGGACGGGGCATCGGGGCGTAAGCTACCGGGTTCGGGGGGGCAATGGTATCGGCGCCGTCACTTGCCGGCCACTGATGACTTGGCTATTATAGCCATATGGAAAAGGTCACCATATCCCAATTGAAGAACCGCCTGAGCGCCTATCTGCGGAAGGTGCGGGCCGGAGCCACGATCCTGGTGCTGGACCGCGACGAGCCCGTGGCCCGGCTGGAACGGGTCGGCGCCGCGGGACCGGCCGGTGACCGGCTGGCGTCGCTCGAGCGGGCCGGCCTGGTGCGGCGCGCCCGGCGACGGCTCGCGGTGGAGCGGTTGCGCCCAGAGGGGCCACCGGTGGGGCGGTCGGTCGTGGCGGCGCTGATCGAGGAGCGGCGCGAAGGGCGGTGAAGTTCTGGGACGCGTCGGCGATCGTGCCCCTGCTGGTGGCGGAGCCGGCCGCCGCGGCGGTGCGCGAGCTGCTGGAGCGCGACCCGATCATGCTGGTCTGGTGGGGGACGCCGGTCGAGTGCGCGTCGGCGCTGGCGCGCCGCGAGCGGGAGGGAGTGCTTCCGGCCCGGGGGGCCGCCACGGCGCTGGAACGGTTGCGGATCGTGGAGAGCGGCTGGCAGGAGATCCTGCCGACCGACGGCGTGCGGGCGATGGCGCTGCGCTTGCTCCGCGTACATCCCCTGCGCGCCGCCGACAGCCTTCAGCTCGGGGCGGCGATCGTCGCGGCGGAGCACGACCCGGCGGGGCTCGAGTTCGTGAGCCTGGACGAGCGGCTCAGCGAGGCTGCGAGCCGGGAGGGGTTCCCGCTGGTCCGTGTCTAGCGAACCCGCGCTCGCGCATTGCCAGCACCCATTCCCCCGACCTGGAGCCGCAGTCGCTCATGGGTCTGTAAGGCAAGAGGCTGCTTCGACTACCGTGATCGCGTACTCCACGGAGAACGCTGCAACCCGAGCAAGCCGTCTGCGCAGATTCCGGCGCGCTTGTCGGTCCTGAATCACCGGAGAAACTGGCGCTCTGAGCACGAGCCACCGAGATTATCGAGCCCTCGCCCGTGTGCCCTACCTGCGACGGACCTATCTTCGACCCCAGATTCGCAGGACATGCTCTGTTATGGGGTTTCCGGCCGGAAGATCGTGTATCAGTTGAATAAGCGAGTCGGAGGGCACTTCGCCAGCGGAAGCGAAAGCACGCTCCACCGACAATAGGAAGTTTTCTTCGTCGACATCAATTGGGAACTGCTCTTCGGACTCGCCTCGGAGCGCCTGGAGAGCGGTGGCTCGCGCCGCAAGGACACAGAGAGCTCCGATCGAAGCGCGGTAAAAGCGAACCTCCGTCCAATAGTCCCCGAGGGCGGCTACTGCCAACACGCGCGTCCTGAAGTCGATGAGCGGATTTGCCAATAGTGACAACGCTGCGTCGGGCGAAAGATGCCAATAACGATACAGTCCAGCTGCAAGCACGTCCTGACCTCGTACCATCGCGGCTCCTTCCCCTCGCATCATTTCAGACAGCGCCAAGGACACGAGGCGCCTAAGGCCGGAATCTCGTTGCACACGCACCCTAAGACCCTCGGCGAGCCCTTCAGCATACTCTGGAGTGAATAGATCTGTTGGTACCTCAATCCTAGTATACCATTCTCTCAACTTCCCCCATGTGGCGATGTCCAGCTGGTTTATCAATTGTAGTACGGAGTCGCTCTCGGCTCGCGACACTGTGAGACCCAGACGCGGTAGGCCAACGAATCTGCGACAAGCCCATTGGCCGAGCGCCGGTCCAGGCGTCAAAGCCGCGATAAGTGTGAGAAAGCCAAGGGTCCTGCCAGTGGGCCTGAATCCAATCAAGCTGAGTAGGACGCGGCAAAGCATGTCTACGTTTTTTGGTCCTGTCACAACCTAGCCTGCCTCGGGAGGGTTTCGGCCACGAAACCGCCCGGAGAGGTTCCCACTAGGGAACCTGCCTGGGGAGGCTTCCATAAGGAAACTCTGGCGCATGAAAAACTGGGAATCCCGTCCAATAGAATGCCCCGGCGTAACTGTCTGGCTCGTCATATCCCATACCATGCAGCGATTCGTGCACGGCATAGTTGGCTATGAAGCCATCACTCCTTGACAGCATGCCTGCGCTGGTTAGCCAAACCTGGCGCCCGGTTGCGTCCCCAAAATCCGATGCTGGGTGATCGCAGTTGGCAGGCCCGCAATCCAAGGTGAATTGCTGGTTCCCGAGAGAATAGGTCCCATCGGCCAAAGCGATAAGAATGGTCCCTTGGCCGTTGATAATGTCGCTTACTCCTTGATGGACGTCCTGCCAACCTTTCTTGTTCTGATTTCCTAAACTCGACCGTATCGCCCCGAGGACGTGGGTATACTCTTCGAATTTGAGCGCGCGGAACTTGTTACCAAGCTCCCCGAGAGCGTCGAGGTTATCCGCAGCGTGCTCTTTGTATTCCTGATAACCCCAAACGAGGTCGTCGTTCGCTATGACCGCATCGAGTTCCCTCCAGAACCCTCCCCCTACACCCCAATCATCGTCGAAGATGTCCCCGATCACCGTTCCAGAGTAGCGTCTGGGGGTTTCCCTGTGTGGGATTCCACGGGGGATCCCATCATAGGTGCTCTTCAGCCCACTCGGATCGCGAGCCTCAACAGGGTTGCCTTCAGCATAGGCATAAACGTTGTCTCCGCCACCGTACCCGACGGGATCTTCCTGGAGGAACCGCCGCGACGCGGAGTCGTAGTAACGCGCGCGGAGGAAGTACAACCCCGTTTCCGCGTCGTACTCGCGCCCCGTCCAACGATAGCGCAGCTCCCAGCTCGGCGCCGTGGCGCTCGACGTGTCGCGCAGGACGGCCCCGTACGCCCCGTATTGCAGACTCCGCACCCAGGTGCCGTCCCGCTTCACGAGACCCCGCACACTGGAAAGCAGATCTTGCACGGTGTAGTAGTGATTCCCCGCCGCATCGCGGATCGCGAGCAGGTTGTCGGCCCCGATGCCCCAGGTGTAGCGGAGCCCGATGGTACCGGCTGAGTCCGTCTCAAAGGCCACCTGGCCCCCGCGGTAGACAAACCGCGTGTAGGCGAGCGTGCCTCCCGTACCGCTGTTGTACACCCGCTTCCCAATGCGGCGACCAAGGACATCATAGGCATACCGCACGATCAGGGTGCCGTTCTGTTTCACGGTGCGCAGCTGATTCAGCACGCTGTACCCATATGTCCACGTGGTGGTGCCGCACACCGCCTGTGTGAGGTTCCCCGCCCGGTCGAAGCTGTAGCTCCACGTGCCGCAGGCCCCACCGCTGCGTGAGAGCAGGCGATCCGTGGTTGCGTCGTAGGTCTCGACCCCTGCGGTCGTCTTGAGGTTGCCGGCGCGATCGAACGCGAACGTGTCCCGTACCAGCAACCCCGTGTGCCCCATGTTGCGGTAACTCACCATCGCGATGACGCGGTTCCAGCCATCATAGAGCAGCGAGTCCTGGAGACTGTCGACGCTCGCGCCGGAGCCACGCTGCTCGGTCCACACCGGGGACCCGGCCGGCTGCGGGTCGTCCACGACCCAGTTGCGGTCGTATTTCAGCGGCACATACCCCGGCGCCGTGCTCACCGTATCGCTCAGGGTGCTCAACTCCCCGGCGAGCGCCGTCCACACCGGCAACCGCGAGTGCAGTGGGCCGCCACCCCGGATGTAGGGACCCACCGCACGCCCCCGGTTGTCGAAGACGTAGGTCACCGAGTCCCCCATGGGGGTCAGCAGAGTGTCGGCGATGCCGCGATTCGTTTCGTAGCGAGTGGTCCAGGTGCCGATGGCGTCGGTCGTCGTGCTCACCCGCTCGAAGGTGTCGTAGGCGTAGGTCGTGGCGCGCACCGTGGCGCCCGTATAGCTCGTATCGGCCTTCAACCGCCCGCGCTGATCGAACCCCCAGCGCAGCTCGGCGTTCACCCCACCGATCGAGTCGACCGGGGTGTCGTACCACAATCGTGTGAGCTGGTCGAGCGGACCTGTGAACGCTTTGCGCAGCGTCCCGACCCCGGGGACTACGGAGAGCGTGTCGCGGTTGCGGGAATCGAAGTTCGTCGTGAACGTGTCGCCGCGGCGCGTGATCGACTTCTTCAAGTTGCCCGCGATGTCGTAGACGAAACTGTCCTTCACCGCCAGGGAATCGGTCCACGGTCTCCGGCTGACCACCCGACCGAGCCGGTCGTAGAGGTACAGCACCGCCTTGCCGCGATCGTTGAGCCGCAGCGAATCGCGACCGGCCCGGTCGAACCGGTGCCCCACCCGCAGCGTGCGGGTCGTGTCGTTCGCCGCGGGCCAGGCCGGTGGCGTATTGCAGGGGTTGTTGCAGTTGTTGGTCCGGAATAAGCGCGTCGAATCGACCTGATTCGCCACATTGTAGAACGTCATCGACCGGCGCCATTGCCACTTGCCGCTGTCCGCCGTCACCTGAACCCGGACCTTGCTGAGGTGGGCCGTATCCCGCCCCACCCCGTCGTACAGGGCGCTGTCCACGAGCGTGTTGCTCTCGTCGAGCAGCCGCGCCACGTTCTTCCAGGTCGCGTCATAGGCGAACTTGCGCGATTTGTTGGCGCCCGGTGCCCGGGTCGAATCGAGCAACCCGTCCGTGCGGTACCAGAACTTGCTGACATCGCCGTTGGGAGTGATGGACTGGAGTACGTCGCCGTTCGCGTCGTACAGCACACTGTCGCGCTTGCCCCGGGCGTCGATGCGCACGATGACCCGATGATTCGCGTCGTACACCAGGCTGTCGGTTCGGAGCGTGTCCCCCGTCGCCCGGATGATGAAAGTCTTCGCCACGCGCCCCAACGCGTCGTGGCGACTGTAGGCCCGGCTCGAGTCGGCGATCTTCCCTTCCGCCCAGCGCGCGAACCCCTCCGCGGTGAATTCCGCACGGCCGAGCAGCCCGAGCGCGTCCCAAGACCGGCGCGCCTCGCCCCAGCGGTTCAACAGGGAGCGGGTCCAGTTGTTGCGCGGGTCCTTCAGCTCGACGTACACGCTGTCGAGCGACCCGAGGCTCCCGAATCCGCGCCGCTCGTAGGCGGTGTAATTGACCACCGGCGTGACGTTCGCCCCGGTCTCGTCCTGCACCCGGGGCAGCGTCACCTGGGTCGGCCGGCGCCTGAAGGTCGAGTCGTAGGTGACCACCGTCGTGTCGCCGATCACCCCGATCCGCCTCCAGAGAACTGCCGTATTCGTCCCGGGATAGGCCTGGTACACGAACGTGGTGCGCAAGGCTCGCGTCGTGGGCGAGCTGATCGAGTCGTAGGTCAGTTGATTCGAGCCGTTGATCGTGACCTTGCTCTGACGCGAGCCGGGGTCGGTCAGCGTGGACAGCTTTCCGTTCCCGTCGTAGGCGAACGCAATCGTCTTCCCGACCGGATCGACCAGGGTCGTGATCTGGTCGCTCGTCCCGCTGTAGGCGATCGAATCCCGGTTGCCGTTTGGGTCGAGCGCCTTGTACAAGCGGCCGTTGGCGTCGAACACGAGCTTCGCGGTGCTGCCGCGCGGTCGCAGCTCCCAGCCGCTCGCCGTCTTCACCAGGGTGCTGAAGTCGCCGGGGGGCGAGAGGTAGACGCTGTCCCCGTTGCCGCGGTACACGGCGGCCGTGCCGCTCGGGCCCACCAGGACCCGATCGCTACCCGCCGCTACGAGCTTCAGATAGGCGCTGGGCCACCACCCGGAGCCATACGGCGTGCTGCGCCGATCGACCACCACCACCTCGGTGGAATCGGTCGTGATCTTGGTAACCGTGCCCGATTTCACTTGCGCCCGTCCCGGCCCAGGGTGACCAGATCGTAGCCGTTCGGGTTCTTCTCACCCGGGCTGCGAAACACGTATGGCCGCCCCCACGGATCGAGTGGAATCGCCTTCTTGAGGTAGGG
>JBGPHP010000184.1:0-6067 GCA_041484445.1 Gemmatimonadota bacterium | reverse complement strand
TCGCTTCGTTCAACGACCTCAATATCAACAACGTCGGGACCGGGTACACGTTGACCGCGGTCGGGACGGGTCCCTCCCTGGCACTCATCGGGAGCAACGCCTTCAACATCTTCTGAGGCGCACTTTCCCCGCAGCGTGAACAGCCCGGCCGATTTGGCCGGGCTGTCTTGCGTTCGGGGTTTGACGTATTCCCGCCCGCCCGGTGGCGCAAAAACGCCCTAGCGCGCGGGCTCCCCTCCTCACATTGTGTTATGGGGCAGGTCCTCCAAGGCCTGCCTCCCCAAGTTGGGGCCCTTTCCCGGTGGCGACCGATGGGCGTGCCGCTGCGGGTGCTGATCGCGGAAGACTCGGACGACGACTATCAGCTACTGGTCCGCGAGCTGCAACGACCGGCTACGAGGTCTCGCCCGAGCGCGTGCAGTCTCACGGGGGGATGACCGACGCGCTCGAGACCCGCAGCTGGGACCTGGTCATCGGTGACTACAGCATGCCGCAGTTCAGCGGCACGGCGGCGCTCACGCTGTTGCGCGAGCGGGATTCCGACGTGCCCTTCATCTTCGTGTCCGGCACGATCGGCGAGGACATCGCGGTCGAGGCGATGCGCGCCGGCGCCCAGGACTACATCACCAAAGGCAACCTGCGGCGCCTGATCCCCGCGATCGAGCGGGAGTTGCGCGAGGCCGAGGGGCGGCGCGAGCGGCGCCGCGCGCAGGCGGCCCTGTTGGAGCGGGCGCGCACCGGCGAGCTGTACGCCGAAGTGGGCGTTGCCCTCACGCAAGGCGGAACGCTCCACGAGACGCTGCAACGCTGCGCCGACGCGGGGGTCCGCCACCTCGATGCGGCGCTCGCACGGATCTGGACTCTGACCGAGGCCGGCGACGCGCTGGAGCTGATCGCGAGCGCCGGGGCGGTCGCCCACCGCGCCGCGGTGACCATCCCGCTGGCCGACGACCTCATCGGCGCGGTGGCCCGCGAGCGGCGATCCTACGTCTCGAACCACGTCGGCGCCGATGCGCGCGTGCACGATCAGGCCTGGGTCGCCGGCGAAGGCCTGGTGGCCTTCGCCGGGTATCCGTTGATCGTGCAGGATCGCGTGCTCGGCGTCCTGGAGCTGTTCGCCCGCGCCCCAGTCTGCGAGTTCGTGACGAAATCACTCACCTCCATGGCGGACGCCATGGCGGTGGGGATCGAGCGCCGCCGCGCCGAACAAGCGCTGCGGCAATCCGAAGAGCGCTTCGAGCGGGTGTTCCGGGCGAGCCCCATCGGGATCACCGTCAGCACCCTGGCCGAAGGCCGCTACCTCGACGTCAACACCGCGTTCCTGCGGATGGTAGGCCGCACCCGGGAAGAGGTGATCGGCCGCACCGCGTCCGACATCACGTTCTGGAACGACCCGGCCGATCGGGCGCGGGTGATGGACCGGCTGCGGGGCGGTTCGGCCACCGAGGTGGAAGCGGTCGTACGCGCCAAGGACGGTACGGCCCGCCACGCACTCATCGCGCTCGAGCAGATCGACATCGGGGGAGTCTCGTGCGTCGTCGGGCTGGTCCACGACGTGACGGCGTCAAAACTAATGGAACAGCAGTTCCGCCAGGCACAGAAAATGGAAGCGGTCGGACGCCTCGCGGGCGGGGTCGCCCACGATTTCAACAACATGCTCACCGTCATCACGAGCTACAGCGACCTGCTGTTCGAAGACTTGGAGGAAGGCGACCCGAAGCGCGACGACCTCACCCAGATCATCAAGGCGGCGACCGGGGCCGCCGCTCTGACGCGACAGCTGCTCGCCTTCAGCCGTCAGCAGGTAATTCAGCCGCGCGTGCTGGACGTGAATGCAGTCGTCGAAAGCACGCGCAAGCTGCTCACCCGTCTGATCGGCGAGGACATCGAGCTCGTCGCCACCCTCGCGCCCGACCTGGGCCTGGTGATGAACGACCCCGGCCAGATCGAGAAGGTGATCATGAATCTCGTCGTGAACGCCCGCGACGCGATGCCCGAGGGAGGCCGGCTCACCATCGAAACCGCCAACGTGGACGTGGGCGCGGAGTTCGTCCACAACCACCCGCTCGCCCAGCCGGGCCGTTACGTGTTGCTCGCCGTCATCGACACGGGAACCGGCATGGACGCGGAAACGCAGGCGCACATCTTCGAGCCGTTTTTCACGACCAAGGAGGCCGGCAAGGGCACGGGACTGGGCCTGGCTACCGTCTATGGCATCGTCAAGCAGTCGGGCGGATTCATCTGGCCCTACAGCGAGCTGGGCCGGGGGTCGGCGTTCAAGGTGTACCTGCCGTGCATCGAGGCGGCCGCCGAACCCGTGGATGCGACCAAGACGGCGCCACTGCCGCGGGGAACGGAGACGGTGCTCGTCGTCGAGGACGCCGCCGCGGTCCGCACGGTAGTGCGTCACATGCTCGAGCGCAGCGGATACGCGGTGCTCGACGCCGCGGACGGCACCCTGGCGCTCGAGATCGCCGCGCGGCACCACGGGCCCATCCACCTCGTGGTCACCGACGTCGTGATGCCGGCGATGGGGGGACGGCAGCTGAGCGAGCAGCTGACGCATCTCCGCCCGGAAACGAAGGTGCTCTATACCTCCGGCTATACCGATGATGCCATCGTGCGGCACGGCGTGCTCGAGGCCGGCGTGCCGTTCCTACAGAAGCCGTTCACCCCCGAAGCGCTGGTCCGCAAAGTCCGGGAGGTGCTGGACAAGCCGCGCCGCTGACACCCTCACTCCCCGCCCCGCCGCACGAATTCGAGCCGCGCCCGTCCCAGCAACGCCAGCGTAGTGTCCCGCTCGGCCGCGGTGTTCCAATCGGTTCGGGCCGCCGCCTGCGCCACGCGGTCGATCCAGCGCATGAAGAAGCGGGCGTCCTCGGCTGACCGCGCCGGCGCCCCGTTCACCGTGACATAAACCGGGGAGGTGGAGGCGAAGGGGTAGAGGTCCAGGACCGGCTCACGCGGGCCGTCGCCCCGGGCGCGGAGCACGAGCCATCCACTCGTCGACACGGGAACCGTCACGGTCGTGTCGGCCGTGGTCTGATCGCCGTGCAACGCGATCGACGTGACGACGTGCCCATTGGCGATGACCTCGAGATGATCGACAGGCACGATGGAGCGAAGCGTGACGTGGATGGCGAGGGAGCGGGGAGCAGGGAGCGAGACTTCTTCTCCCGCCTCGTGACCCGAGACCGTGAACGACAGCAGCGGTCCGTTGGTAACGAACGTCCGGCCGGCTTTGAGCGCCGCCAGGAAACGTCCATGGTCCGGCACCGGACCGGAGTGAACGTAGACGCGCTCGAGTCCCACCGGCCCGTGCAGCATGGCGAAATTGGGAAAGGCGTCCGTCCCCGCCCCGGCCGGAATCCGAAAGCCGCAGTTCAGCAAGCGATACCAGACCTCCGACGTGAAGGTGTGGTTCGAGAACCCCATCACCTCCAGGTAGTCCACTTTCCCCAAGGCGACGTCGATCGGGAGCTCGGAGGTGAGCGCGGCCGCACTGTCGAACGGATCGGGCCGGGTGTCATAGGGATGCACGTAGCCCATGAGCCCGCCCTGGGCGTGGACCAGGTCCGCCACGATCGCGTTGGGCGGGTAGAGGCTCGCGAGCGGCGTGTTGGCATACCCGGCGTAGTCGGGGAGCAGGTAATGATCGTGCAGATCGAGCACGCCCACGTGGTCCCAGAAACCGGTGTGGAATTCCTGCCCCTGATAGAGCTGGTAGTCGCGCGTCGACACGGGATCTGGTCCCGTCCGGAAGTATCCGATGTCGGGGATACGCTGCTCTTTGTTGACGATGAGGTTCTCCACCACGTGGAGATCCTCGGCGCGCGCCTGCAGCAGGAGGTGCGCCGGGGTGTTGCGGTAGGTGCCGCCGTAGTTCATGTGGACGTGGAGGTCGCCACTCCACCAGCCGGCGGCCGGCAGATCGGCCAGCCGCGAGAGTGACAGGCGCAGCGAGTCCCGCGCATCCGCCGCGAGCGAGAGCGCGCGTCGCAGCGGCCGCCACTCGGGGCCGCGTGTCACGTCCACCGTCACCTGACCGGCCGGCACGGTGATGTCGGCCGAGCCGTCCACGTCGAAGTACTCGTAGGGGGCGGTCCGCTCGGCGCGGTCGAACGCCAAGTCGGCCTGACGCCAGGCGTCGTCGGGAGCGTAGCCCCGCCCGTCGGGACCGGTGACGCGGACCCGCGCGGCCAGCGGACGGCCGCTGGCGCGATCGACGACTGACAATCGCAGGCGGGCAGTCGCATGGATGCGGCGCCGCACGCGCGCCACGACGGGCGTCCGGGTCCCTCCGGGGACTTCGAGCACCCAGAGCGACGTGTTCCCCCCTTCATTCGCGACGTAGGCGATCCGGGTCCCGTCGCGCGACCAGCGCGGTGCGGTGGCGTCGAACTCTCCGTACGTCAGCTGGACGGGATCGCCGCCTTCCGGCGTCATGAGCCAGAGCTGGTTCCACTGGCGGCCGAGATAGGAGCTGTAGACGACGCGGTGCCCGTCGGGCGACCAATCGGGCCTGGCCTTCCAGCTGGTCTCCTCGTAGCGCACTTCGCGCATGGCGCTCCCGGACTCCGCCGGCACGCGCCAGAATCCCCCCGAGCCGTGGATGTGCCCGCGGTTCGAGACGAGCAGCAGCTCCCGGCCGTCGGGCGACCAGGACGGCGAGAGGTAGTGATCCCAGCGGCTGTAGTAGCGGCGCGGGAGACCGCTGTCCTTGTCCTCGGTGATGCGGACGGGGGTGCCGAGTGTGTCTCCCGTGACCGGCGCGACGAAGACGTGCCACCGGCCGTTGACCATGGAGGACACGAAGGCGATCCGGCCGCCGTCGGGCGACCAGCGCGGCTCGAGGTTTACGGCGCCGTTGGAGGTGAGCGCGGTGACGCCGCCGGAGGAGAGATCGAGCCGCTCCAGCTCGATCGTCTCCCGCGACCAGCGCGCGAAGACGACGGCGCGGCCGTCGGGCGACCAATCGGGTTGGAAGTCGTAGCCGGGGCCGTCGGTGAGCTGGAAGGCGACGGAGTCTCCCACGCGCTGGCCCCACAGCGTCCCCTGCATCGAATAGACCAGCTCCCGTCCGTCGGGCGACCAGGTCGCGGCGGACGGCCCGCTCGTCACCTGCGGGACATACATCTCGAGCCAGTAGTACGCGTGGGGCAGGTGCACCTGACGAAGGACGGTGTCCCGTTGCGCGACGAGGGGCGTCGCCAGCAGCCCACACCCAACGGCCCACACCCAGCGCATGCTCACTTGACCAGCCGGTTGTACTTCTGCAGCGCCGCCCGCAGGCGGTCGTGCGGCAGCGCGTAGACCCGCACATCGTTGGCGCCCGTCATCGTCTCGGCCGCGACCAGGGCGTTCACGATCGACTCCTCGGTGGCCTGCACCGTGGCCTCGAACACCGTGGTGATCTCCTCGTTCGGAATGAAGGTCGCCGTCGGATGGCCGGTGGTCGCCGCGGCGTTCGGGTTCGCCGTGGAGAACGCTACATAGATGTCGCCCGAGCTATTGGAGCCGAGTCCGCCCATCTTGCCGATGCCGAGCGAGACGTGGCGGGCGACGCGTTGCAGCTGGTGCGGGAGCAGCGGAACGTCCGTGGCCACCACTACGATGATCGAGCCCACGTCGCGGTCGTCGGCCGGGGGCAGGCCCGCGCCGGTCCCGGATGCGCCAGCTGCGACGCACCGGGTCCGGTTCTCACCGGCCGGCACCGGGTCCGGGCCGGCGTAGCACGGCGTGAGATCCGGGATCTCGGTGCCCACCGGCACCCCCGCGATGCGCAGCAGGCGCCGCGTGCCGTAGTTGCACTGCACGAGGACGCCCAGCGTGTAGGTCTTGTCCTCGATCGTGAAGCGACGGCTGGACGTGCCGATGCCGCCCTTGAACTGGTGACAGATCATCCCCGTCCCGCCCCCCACGTTCCCTTCGGCCACCGGCCCCGCGCGGGCACTGTCCAGCGCCTGAAACGCATGCTGCTTCGTGACGTGAAACCCGTTGATGTCGTTCAGCCCGCCGTCCCACGTCTCGGCGACGATCGGCAGCGACCAGTCGAAATCGAATCCTC
>JBGPHP010000183.1:0-6110 GCA_041484445.1 Gemmatimonadota bacterium | reverse complement strand
TTGCGGCTCGTGCCGGGACCGCACTTAATCGCGTCGCGGTCCTTGAGGAAAACCCAGTCGGAGCAGGTGGGACTGCCGAAGCAGCGCGCCTCGGGCCGCACCCGGAGCGCCGCGGCGAGCAGCCGAGAATTCGGCGGCGTCTCGCACGGGACGAGTCGGTCCGAGGTGACCACCACTTCGCTTGCCAGCGCGTGCCGCAGCGCATCGGCGATCTCGGCGTGCGACCAGGCGGGGGTGGTGCGCACATCGAGTACGGCGCGCGCTACGGGCGGCGTCACGTTGCGGCCTACGCCGGCCTCGAGCATGGTCGGCGTGATGGTGGGGTGACCGAGCACCGCGTGCGCCCGGTCGCGGGCAACGCTTTCCAGCGCGATCAGGTCGCGGGCCAGGCGCTGGGTCGCGTTGACGAACCGACCACCGCCGTTGCCGTCGTCCGCATAGCCGGCGTGGCGCTGGTCGCCGCGCGCCACCAGGTCCACCATCATCAGGCCGCGCTGCGCCACGGCGATATCGAGGTTGGTGGGCTCGCCCACGACGGCGCCGTCGATCTGGCCCGCCGAGGCCGCCAACTCGGGCATCGAGGTCAGGCGAGTTTCCTCGCCGCAGCCCAGCAGTACGAGGAGGCGCCCGCGGGGTGGGCCGCCGCGCGCCGCCACGTCGTGCGCGGCCGCGAGCATCGCCGCCACCGACGCCTTGGCGTCGCCCGAGCCGCGGCCGTACAGCCGGCCGTCCTCGAACACCGGCGTGAACGGATCGCGCGTCCACCCTTCGCCGGGCGGCACCACGTCGAGATGCGACACCAGCGCGAGGGTAGCGCCGTCCTGCTTGCTCTCGACCTCGATCGACACTCCCGTCCCGTCGCGCTTCACCTTCAGGTCCCAGGCGCGCGCCGCATCCTCGACCCGGCGTGCCACGGCCTCCTCGCCACCGCTCACCGACGGCGTGGCGACGAGCTCCGCCAGGAGCGCGATCTCAGTCGGCCAGGTCGGCGTCAACTTCCGCAGCCTTTTCCTTGCGACCGACGATCATCGTGCCGCAGCCGACGCCCGTGAAGACCTCGAGCAGCAGCGAGTCGGGCGCGCGCCCGTCGATGATGTGGGTGCGCTCGACACCCTTGGTGGCGGCGCGGATGCACGCCTCGACCTTGGGACGCATCCCGCCGACGAGCGCGCCGGTGGCCATCAGCTCGGCGAGATCGCCGGGGTCGGCGAACGTCACGAGGGTGGCGCCGTCGTGCCGGTCGCGCAGCACCCCGGGCGCGCCGGTGAGGAAAATCAGCTTCTGCGCGCCCAGGGCCACGGCGAGAGACTCGGCCACCGTGTCGGCGTTGACGTTGTACACGCCGCCGTCCTCGTCGCCCGCCAGGCTCGCCACCACCGGGACGAAGCGGGCGTCGAGCAGCGTCTTCAGGAGGTGCGGGTCCACGCGATCGATGTCGCCCACGTGGCCAAAGTCCACCTGGCGCGTGCTGCCGTCGTCGTCGGTCACCGTGACCGGTGGCCGGCGATGCGCCGTGAGCAGCTCGCCGTCCACGCCCGAGATGCCCACCGCCTGCACGCGATGGCCGCGCAGCGCCGACAGCACGGCGACGTTGAGCTGCCCGCCGTACACCATCGTCACGACTTCCAGGGTGCGGTCGTCGGTGATGCGCCGTCCGGCCACCAGCGCGGGCTCGATGCCGAGGCGCCGCGACAACGCGGTCGCCTGTGCGCCGCCGCCGTGCACCACGACGATGCGGATGCCGAGCGACGCCAGCAGGGCGAGCTGCGCGGCGACGCCGTCCAGCACGTCGGGGTCGTCCAGCACTTCGCCGCCCAGCTTCACCACGAACACCCGGTCGCGGTAGGCGCGCACGTAACGCAGCGCGCCCTTCAACCCCACGATCCCTCTCGCCGGCTCGATCGCCGTGGTCATGTCCGTCCTCCCATGATCTCGATCAGCAACGCCCGCTGGGCGTGCAGGCGGTTCTCCGCCTCGTCCACCACCACCGAGTTGGGCCCGTCGAGCACGGCGTCGTCGATCTCGACGTTGCGGCGCACCGGCAGGCAGTGCATCACGATCCCTCGTCCCCCGCGGGTGGCGCGTTGGCGTCGCTCGGTCAGCCGCCACTCCCGGAACGGCGTCCGCAGGGCCCGCTCCTCCTCCGGCCGGCCGAACGCCTCGAGCGAGCCCCAGCTCTTCACGTAGACGGCGTCGGCGCCGGCGATCCCGGCGTCGAGGTCGTCGCACAGCTGCGCCGAACCGCCTGCCTCGCGGGCTAGCCGCTCGATGAGCGCTTGGTCCTCGGGGTCGAGGTCGAATCCAGGGGGGCGGGTGATCACCACCTCCATGCCGAGCTGCGCGGCGGCGAGCGCAGCGCTCGCGGGCACGGCCGTCGGCAGTGCCTTCGGGTGCCAGGCCCACGCCAGCACGAACTTCTTGCCGCGGGGGTCGCCCAGCCGCTCGCGCAACGTCATCGCATCGGCCAGCGCCTGGCACGGGTGCCGGCGCGATGATTCGAGGTTGATCACCGGCTTGTCGGAGAAGCGCGCGAAGTCCCGGATGAGACGATCCTCGCGCTCCACCGCCCAGTCGGTTCCCTTGGGGAACGCCCGCACGGCGAGCGCGTCGGCGTAACGGGCCAGCACGCGTGCCGCCTCGGTAACATGCTCGACCGTACTGGCGTCCATCACCGCGCCCGGCTCGGTCTCGAGCGCCCAGCTGCCCTTCCCGGGCTCGAGCACCAGTGCATGGCCGCCGTGCAGGAACATGGCGGTCTCCATGCTGCTGCGGGTCCGGAGGCTCGGGTCGAGAAACACCATGGCGAGGACTTTGCGCTCGAGCCCGCCCGTGATCTCGCCACGTTTGATGCGCGCGGCGAGCGCCAGCAGGCCGTCGATCGCCTCCGGGCTCCAGTCTTCCATCGCAAGGAAATCGCGCGGCATCAGCGCAGCACCTCCGCGAGTCCCGCCAGCAGCCGGTCGGCTTCGGCGGCGCTGAGGGTGAGCGGCGGCATGAGCCGCAGCACCTGTGGATCGCTCGCGGTGCCCGTGAGAATCCGTCGGGCGAAGAGCGCTTGCTGAACCTCAGCCGCCGGCCGGCCGAGGTGCAGGCCCAGCAGCAGGCCGCGGCCGCTCACCCGGGAGACGCCGATCGCCCGGACCCCGCGCGTGAGCTGGGCGCCGACCGCGATCGCGTTCGCGATCAACCCCTCGCGGTCGATCACCTCGAGCGTGGCAAGCGCCGCGGCGCACACGACCGGCCCGCCACCGAACGTACTCCCCAGATCGCCCGTCTTAACCCCGGCAGCGAGCTTCGCACCCACGATCACCGCACCGACCGGGAGCCCCGACGCGAGTCCCTTGGCGAGCGTCAGGGCGTCCGGCACCACGCCGTACGACTCGGCGGCGGTGAACGCGCCGCACCGGCCCACGCCGCACTGGATCTCGTCGAAGATCAGCGCCGCGCCGGTGCTGTCGCAGACATCGCGCGCGGCATGGAGAAACCCGGGGGCGCAGTCGCGCGCACCGGCGAGTCCCTGCACGGGCTCGAGAATCACCGCCGCGGTGGTGTCGTCCACCGCGCGCTGCAACGCCTTGACGTCGTCGAACGGGACGCGCCGCGCGAGCGGCATCCCGGCGGCGCGCGCCCAGCCTTGGTACTTCGCGCCGTCGGTGCAGGCGAGCGTCGCGACGGTGCGGCCGTGCCAGCCGCTCTCGATCGCGACGATGCCGGAGCGGCCGGTGGCGCGACGCGCCAGGTGCAAGGCGTTCTCGTTCGCCTCCGCGCCGGAATTGCAGAGGAAGACCCGGGCCCCGGGCACCGCACACCGGCTCACGAGCTCCGACGCCAGCCGCTCCCGTCCCGCGAGGGACACCGCCGCCGAGTAGAAGAGCAGCGTTTCGGCCTGACGGGCGATCGCGGCAACCACGTGCGGGTGACAGTGCCCGGTGGACGCCACCGCGTGCCCGCCGTAGGCGTCGAGCCACTCGCGTCCCCCTTCGTCGATCAGCCAGACGCCACGGCCGCTCACGGGCCGCACCGGCATCTGGGTGTAGACGGGGAGCAGCGCATCGGCCGCGCGTGCCGGTGCCTTCGATTCGGTCAGCATGGATACATCCCCGCCAGCCGGAGTCCCGCGGTCTCCTCGAGTCCCAACGCCAGGTTCATCGCCTGGACGGCCTGCCCCGCCGCGCCCTTCACCAGGTTGTCGATCGCCACGCTCACCTGGAGCTCCGAGCCGTCCTCGCTCGCGGTCGCGCATATCAGCGCGTCGTTGGTGCCGACGGCGTGGGTCAATTCGGGCGGCCGCGCGGTCAGGCGGACGAAGGGTCGCCCGGCATAGGCGCGTTGGTACCAGTCGACCGGGTTGCCTCCGGGCTCGAGCCGCGCGTGCGCCGTCAGGTAGATGCCGCGCACGAACGGACCGGCGTGGGCCACGAGTCGTGGCACGGTGCCGTTCCCGCCGCCCCCCGTCCAGCGCCGCCACTGCTCGGTGATCTCGGCATCGTGGCGGTGTCCCAGGACGCCGTAGGCGAAGACGTTGTGGGCGCGCGCCGGATGATGCGTGGTGGGCTTGGGGCCGACGCCGGCACCCGAGCTGCCGGTGATGGCGTACAGCGCCGGCGCCGCCTGGAGACCGACGCGGGCCAGCGGATAGAGCGCCAGCTCCGCGGCCGTGGCGAAGCAGCCCGGGACGGCGATCGCCCGGGCGCCCTGCAGCGACGCGCCGCAGACGTCGGCCAATCCATAGATGAACCGGGACCGGAGCTCGGGCGCGGCATGCTTCCCGTAGTAACGCTCGTGCAATGACGGATCGCGCACGCGGAAGTCGGCGGCCAGGTCCACCACGAGACCGGGTTCGGCCGCGAAGATCTCGGCGGCGAGGCGCGAGGATTCTCCGTGCTCCAGCGCCAGAAAGACCACGTCGCGTCCGCGGGCCGCGTCGCCCGGCGGGCTGTCCGCGAACGTCGCGTCGCTCAATGCGGCGAGCGCCGGATGGACGTCGGCCACCGGTTTCCCCGCCTGGCTGCGGCTCACGGCCACCCATTCGGTCACCGCGGGGTGTTGGGCGAGCAGCCGCAACAGCTCACCGCCGGCGTAACCGCCGGCGCCGATGACGGTGACCTTCACGCCGCGGCGGAGGCTGAAGGGTTGACCGCGTCGCGCACCACGCCGACGAGCGCGGGCGCCTCGCGCAGCGCGTTGTGGGCCGGAAGGCCCAGGGCGGTGCGCACGTACTGGCGGCCGACCTCGTTGTCGGTCGCGGGTCCGCTGATGACGGTGATCGGCAACCGGTATTCCCGCCGGTACAGCTCGGCCACGCCCCAGCAGCCGACCGGGTCGGGCGCGCACAAGACGTGGGCCGCCGCCACGGCCATCAGCTCCGGGTCGCGCAGGATGTCTTGCACGCCGTAGTCGCCCAGGATGCCGTCGCCCAGCTCCGCGATGATCACGTCGGGGCGGCCGCTCGGGTGTACGGCGAGCCGGTTCAGGATCGCCTTGGCGATGCTCACCGTCATCCCCGCGTGGGTGCTGGCGGCGCCGGCGTCGTTGAAGGTGAGGGCGGCGGCGGCGCCGGCGTCGAGCATGGCCAGCGCGTCGCGCATCAGGGAGACACCGGTGAGCTTCGCCGCGGCCACGCGCAGCCCGCCGCGCGACAGGCCGCGCACCAGCTCCGTTGCGGCCGCGGTCTTGCCGGCGTTCATGCAGGTGCCGGCGACGTACACCACCGGCACGGTGCAGTCGAGCCGGTCGGCGGGCGGGATCGCGTGATCACGGATGTGCGCCGGCCGGCCGATGCGGTCCCCAAGCTCCGGGAACGCCAGCACGGCGCCCAGCACTTCCGCCTTGAACGGCGGGCCGATTTCCGGATTCGCCGAGGTGCAGTGTCCCAGGATGCCGCCGAGGTTGAGCACGTCGATCACGTCACCCACGGCGATCTGCTCGGGGACGACGCCGGCGTAGCCGCGCAGGGCGCGGCGCGCGCCGAGCGTCCCGGCGAGGACGTCTCCGGCGCGCAGCGCGAGCATGCGGCCGTTGGTGTCTTCGATCGTGTTGTAGGTGCTCTTGTCCTCGAGGATGCGGACGGCGAGCACGTAGCCTTCCTCGGCCACGATGGCGTCGCCCAC
>JBGPHP010000182.1:0-6177 GCA_041484445.1 Gemmatimonadota bacterium | reverse complement strand
TCCCAGAGAGATGACCATCTGGCCGCTCCGCGGCCAAACAGAACTCGGCTTATGGCCCCACCTGTCTCCACCTGATGTCCGGCGGCAAGCCCTACCCCGCGCAATGGGAGCGCGTCGCCGACCTGCGCGTTTTCCGGACCAACACCGAAGATTGGGAAAAGCTCATCGCCTGGCGTGCGGACATGCGGAAGCGAGGCTGGAGGCTGCTCCGCGTCACTCACGATGGGCCGGAATTGGTAGCCGTGTTCGGCCGGACCAAGAGCGATCGCCCCGCGACTTGAGGAGAGTCGATTCCGCCATGATGCCACGCCCGCTTCTCTGTTCCGTCGTGCTCCTGACCGCAGCCTGCGGCGGCGGCACTCAGCCCCCCGGTGGCGGTCCCGCACCGGCCCGCGCGCCCGGCGCGACGACGCCCACCGCACCGTCATCGCGCACGCCGACGCTCCAGCTCGCGTCCGGCACGACACGCTACCTGGTGCGCCAGGACGTGCACATCCAACAAGACTTCGCCGGCCTCCCACCGACCATCGATTTGAAGTACGCGCTGTACCTGACGGCGGCGGTCGGAAGCGCTCGGGACAGCACCGGGTGGCCGACCACCTTCACGGTGGACTCCGTCACGGTGGACTCGGGCTCTCAACTGCCCCCGCAGATCAATCTGGGCGCCGCCCGCGGAATCCGGGTAAACGGCCGCCTCGCGGCGACCGGTGAGTTCATCAGCGGTCCGTGCGACACGAGCGCCGCGGCGGCGAGCCTCGGCAATCTGCTGCCGCGGTTTCGCAGTTTCTTCCCGCGGCTGCCGGAGAACGGCGTGGCACCGCAAATGTCCTGGACCGACTCCACGACGGCCAGCGATCCGGCGAACTGCTCGGGTGGCGCTGCGATCACTACCCGCTCCGAGAATCGCCGCACCGCGACAACGTGGGAGGACCGTGGCGGCGTTCGCGCGCTCAGGCTCGAAGTCACCGCGACCTACCAGTTCAACGGCTCCGGCGAGCAGGGCGGGGCCCCGTTCACGCTCGATGGCTCGGGCGTGGGAACCGGCGTGCAGTTCCTCGCGAGTGATGGACGCTATGTGGGCGGCGAGCTGCGCGACTCGAGCACGCTCACGATCGAATTGCCGGTACAGGGAATCTCCATCCCGCGACGTCAGATCGCCCATACGATCATTACCGTGTTGCCGCGGTGACCGGGCGATTCGCCGGCCCGGTCCTCGCGCTCGTGCTCGGGGGTGGGATGCGAGACCGTGCCGTGGCCCAGGTAGTCCCGAACCGGGCCACGGCCTACCTGACCCCGACCGACGTCGGCGATGTGCGGGCGCTGTGGGTCAACCCGGCGGGCCTCGCCGCTCGTGAGGAGGCCTCCGTCCTGCTCGATCTCGCCGTCCAGGGTCCGGGCTCGGGCGGCCGTCTCGCCCAGGTCAGCATCGGTTTCAACGCGCGCGGGCTCGCGTTCGGCTACCAGCGTGACAATTTCACCAACGGCATCCACGGGCATACCTATCGCCTGGGGCTGGGCGGCGCGTCGAAGGGACTGGCGTTCGGTGTCGGCGCGGCGCTGTACCGCGGCGCCACCGGAGGAACGGGTTGGGACTTCGGCGTCCGTTACGACTGGCGCCCGCAGCTGACGATCGGCGGCGCGGTGCGCGACGTCGGCAAGCCGACCGTCCGGGGCCAGACACTCGAGGCCACGTTCGTCCCGTCGATCACAGCTCGCCCCTTGGGCGATTGGCTCGCTCTCTCCGCGCAGGCGGAAGCGACATCATCGGCCGTCGGTGGGTACGCGGTCGAGGCTCACGCGGTGGTGCCGGGTGCCCGCCGGCTGGTGTTGCTCGCCCGGCTGGATACCGACCGCGCGCTGCATCGCCGGGTGCTGGTGTTCGGTCTCGGGCTCGGTCGCGCCAACAGCGTCGGGCTGGTCGGTTCGTTCCCGGGTGGCGGCACGCAGCAGAATATCCTCAGCGTCTACGGCGTCTCGACGAAGACGCCGGTGCACCGCTAGGGACCGACGCGGACCCGCGGGGTCCGCACCTTCCTTCCCGGTACCGAGTCCTCGGGGAGCAGCAACCCCACCCGCCGGGCGAGCGCCCAGGCCCCGCGCAGCGTCATGTCCGGATACACGGTGTCGCGCCGCCCCCCTTGGAGAATGAGGGTATAGCTCGCGCTCGGCCCGCCTTTCCAGTCCATGTCGAATGTGTAGGCGACGCTGTCCCGCGCGTAGGCACGCGCGCGCCCTGGAGTCAGCACCGCCACGCGATGTGGCGCGACGACGAACAGGATGGAATCGCCCCGGTCCCGCGGTCGGAACGCGAGCTGCACCGTGTCTCCCGGTGGGACGAGCCCCCGCGCCGAGAGCGAGCGCACCAGCGAGTCCGGGACGGCGGCTCCCATCGTCACCCACGCCGGCCCGCTCAACACGTACCAGAACACCACCACCGCTCCGGCGATGAACGCGATCCCCGCGAGGCACCCGGCCAGCCCCAGGCCGACCAGCCACTTCAGCGCCATCGAGAGCATATGGTGGCGGCTCGGCTGCACTCGGTTGTGCGCCGCGGTGGGCAGCGCCTCGATGAGCGCGCGGCTGACCTCGGCCGCCGTTTGGAACCGACGGGCGGGATCCTTGTCGAGCATGCGCCCGAGCACGAGCGCCAGCTCCGGCGTCACGTCGGGGCGGAGCGTCCGGATGTCGGGCGGAACGACCGTCAGCTGCTGGGCGATGATTTTGGCCGACGAATCGCCGTCGAAGGGCGGAGCGCCGGAGAGCATCTGATACAGCACGATGCCGAGTGAGTAGATGTCCGAGCGACCATCCACCGCGTCCCCCGCCGCTTGCTCCGGGCTCATGTATTGCGGGGTCCCGATGATCATGCCTTCGATGGTGAGCTGCGCCGACGTCGCCGCCTGAGCCGCCTTGGCGATCCCGAAGTCGGTCACCAACACCTGGCCGCGTTTGTCGAGCAGGATGTTGTCCGGTTTCACGTCGCGATGCACGACGCCCTCGACGTGCGCGTAGGCGAGGGCGTCGGCGACCTGCCGCGCCACACGTCCCGCATCTCCGACCGACAGCCGGTGACCGGGCGCGCTCCCCAGGAGCTGGCGCAAGCTCGGACCGTCCACACAGCGCATGACGATGTAGAGCAGATCGGCCGGCTGCCCTACTTCGTAGATGGGCACGATGTTGGGGTGCTCGAGACGGGCGATGGTCTGGGCCTCGCGCACGAACCGCTCGGCGAGGGACGGCGAGGGTGCGCCGGCCGTGTCCATCACCTTCACCGCGACGTCCCGGTTCAACGTGCGGTCGCGGGCACGGAACACCGTGGCGAACCCGCCTTGTCCCAGCACCGGGCCGACCGCGAATTGGCCTCCCAGGGCGTCCTGGAGGCGTTGTTGGAGTGTGGCGGCGTCCATGGAGGGCGGAACCTAGGAATCCCGCGCGGGGCGCGCTAGTCTCCTGGCCATGGCCGGCGCGGTGCGGCGCTCGATCGTTCGGCGGGTCGCGACAGGGCTCCTCATCGCGGCGCTGGCGTGGCTCGTGGGTGTGTGGCCCCCGCCCGTGTGGTGGCGCAGTCACTGGCCGACCGAGACGGCGATGATGCGTTTGCGGGACGCTCCGGTCGTCGTTCAGCCGATGCCGCTCGGCCGCTTCCCGGCCATCCTGCAGCGGATGGTGATCATCGGAGAGGACTCGCGGTTTCACACGCACCACGGCCTCGATTTCGAGGAGATCCGCGACGCGCTCGGACTGGATCAGAATGCCGGATTCGGTGCGACGGTGCGGACGATCTGGAAACGGCGTGAGCGGCTGCGGGGCGCCAGCACCATCACGCAGCAGCTGGCGAAGAACCTCTATCTCTCACCCTCGCGCAATCCGCTGCGCAAACTGAAGGAGGCGGCCACGGCGCTACGCCTCGAGGCGGCGCTGTCGAAGGAGCGGATTCTGGAGCTGTACCTGAACATCGTGGAGCTGGGGCCGGGGGTGTGGGGCCTCCCCGCGGCGAGCCTGCACTATTTCGGCGTGCCACCGGGTGCCCTGAGCGAGACGCAGGCCGCCGCGCTCGCCGCGACGCTGCCCTTCCCGCGGTCGTCCAACCCCGCGTACCGATCGGCCCGGATGCTGCATCGGCGCGATCTGATCCTGGCACGCTACCACGGCGTCGACGTCTACATCCCGCCCGACGAGGAGCTCGACAGCCTCCCGGTGCCCACCTTCCTGCCGCCGATCGTCCCGCCCGTGATCGACACCCTGTCCCGGGACACGCTCACCGTGCCGGTCGAGAGCACGCCGCCGGACACCCTGCCCGATACGACTCGAGACTCGACCGCTCAGTCCACCAGACGCAGGGGCATGACCAGCGCCAGATAGCTCGCCGGATCGTCCCACCCGACCGGCTCGATCGTCGCCGCGCGCTCCGGCGCCTTGAACGTGAAGCGCACTTCGTCGGTCGGCATGTACTTCAGGATCTCGAGCAGGTACGTGGCGTTGAAGCCGATCTCGAACGCCTCGCCTTCGTAAGTCACCGCGAGCTCGTCCTGCGCCTCGCCCAGGTCGGGAGTCTGCACCGAGAACTTCACCAGGCCGCCCGAGAACCCCAGGCGGATACGGTGCGTCTGATCGCTCGCGATCACGCTCATGCGCCGCAGCGCGGCGCTCATCGCCTGTTTGTCGACGGTGGCGAGCTTGTCGTTCTCGCGGGGAATCACCTGTTCGTAATTCGGATACGGCCCCTCGATCAGGCGCGAATACACCAGCCGTCCACCGGCCCGGAAGCCGATGTGATTGTCGCTCTTCGCGACTTCGAGCGCGTCCTCGGGACCGAAGAGGCGGCGGATCTGCTCGAGCGCCTTGGGCGGCACGATGAGATCGGCCGTCGAGCCGCCGCTCGCCGGCACGTCCATCTTCGCCAGGCGGTGCCCGTTGGTCGCCACCATGCGCATCCGGTCGGGGCGCAACTCCCACAGGACCCCGTTCAGGATGGGACGGCTCTCTTCCGTGGATGCGGCGAAGGCCACGTGAGCCACCAGCTTGTGCACCACGCCGGCCGACGCTTTCCAGGCCTTGTCGAACTTGACGGCCGGGAAGGAGGGGAACTCCTCCCGCGGCAGCCCCAGCAGCTTGAAGCGCGAGCGCCCGCAATCGATGCCCACCCGCTGCTCGCCGGCGGCGGTGAACCGGATGGGGGACTGGGGCAGCTCCCGCACGATGTCGGACAGCTTCTTGGCAGGCAACGTCACCGCCCCCTCGGTGTCGACGTCTGCCGCCACCGTGGTGCTCACGGCGATGTCCAGGTCCGTGCCCGACAGACGCAGCCCCTGCTTCGTGGCCTCGACCAGGACGTTCGAGAGCACGGGCAGCGTCGTCTTGGCCGGGATTGCAGCAGCGACTGCCGTCAGACCTTCCTGCAGCTGTTCCCGCGTGATCGTGAACTTCATGCCCGTCACTTCGCTCCTTGGGCGAAGGGTAGAATCCTACTGCTGTACTGTATAAGAAATACTAGTAGTAGTAGTAGTAGCCGGGGATATGTGGGTGAATGCAGCGAACCCACACGTGGGTCGCGCGTTGCCCCTCCTCCCGTCTGTTGGTGTGATGTTGGCAGGTACTCCCTTTCCCACACCCGCCCACATCGCGACGCCGTGACCCACACCTCCTAACATTTCCCGACCCGAATGTTGGCTAGAGTGCGGACAATTCCTGCCGCGCCATCTCGATCCGCTCTTTGAACGTCCGATCCCGCATCATCTGCCGCTCGACCTTGTCCACGCTGTGGATGACCGTCGAGTGGTCCCGCCCGCCGAACGCCTGACCGATCTCCACCAGCTGCATGCCTAGGAGGTTGCGGGCGAGGTACATCGCGACCTGGCGGGGAATCGTCAGCGTCTTGGTGCGGGCCTTGGAGCGGAGCCCTTCCGGCGTCACGCCCCAGCGCCGGGCGACCACTTCCTGGACCCGGTCGATACTGGGGGTCGCCGGGCCGGGGTAGGCGCTCTCCTCCCCCTGGCGGATCTTGTCGGCCAGGGCCTCACGCGCCAGCTCGATCGTCACCTCGCGGTTCTTGAGCGAGGCGAACAGCAGCAGCTTGATGATGCAGCCCTCCAGCTCCCGGACGCTCGAGCGAATGTGCTCCGCGATGAAGCGCAGCACGTCGTCCGGAATGGTCAGCTCCAGATGGTCCTGGTAGGC
>JBGPHP010000181.1:0-6206 GCA_041484445.1 Gemmatimonadota bacterium | reverse complement strand
CTCACGGTGAAGAACATCGGGTCGGCGCCGACGGTGGGGGGCATCACCCTCACCGATACGCTCCCGACGGGCCTCGGCTTCGTGTCGGGCGTGGGCACCGGCTGGACTTGCGCGGCGGCCGGCCAGGTGGTCACCTGCACCAGCGCCGGCCCCGTGGCCGCCGGGGATTCGAGCGTCGTGACGCTCACGGTCAGCGTCGGGTTCGCGGCGCTGCCGCAGGTGACGAACAGCGCCGGCGTCACGACGCCCGGTGACACGGCACTCGGCGACAACACGAGCACCGACGCTCCCACGATCGTGGTGGCGACCGCCAGCCTCGCTGCGGAGAAGGAAGCGTCGCGCACGGAGGTCGAGATCGGCGACCAGCTCGTCTACACGGTGCGGGTCCGCAACACCGGCGTCTCGCCCGCGCCCGACGTGACGGTCACCGACCAGCTGCCCATGGGATTCGCCTACGTTCCCGGCAGCGCGCGGCGCAACGGACTGCCGCTGGGCGATCCCGCGGGCGGCGCGGGGCCGCAGCTGGTGTTCGCGCTCGACACATTGGCGCCGGCGACGGTCACGAACCTGACCTATCGCGTCCGGGTGGGTCCGGGCGCGGGGCTGGGCGACGGCATCAATCGCGCGGTGGCGCGCTCGCCACTCGGGTCGGCGCAGTCCAATCTGGCGGCCGCGCGCGTGCAGCTCGTGGGCGGCGTGTTCACCGACGAGGGGCTGATCGTCGGCAAGGTCACCCTCGACGGAGATTCCCTCGGGATCCCCGGCGTCCGCATCTACCTCGAGGACGGCACGTCGACGGTGAGCGACGTCGAAGGCAAGTACAGCTTCTACGGCGTCACACCGCGCCTCCACGTCGTGAAGGTGGACGCCATCACCCTGCCGCCCGGAGCGACGCTGAGGCTGCTCTCCACGCGCCAGGCCGGGGACGCCGCTACGCTGTTCGTGGACGTCCAGCGGGGCGAGATGCACCGCGCCGACTTCGCCGTGGCCTCCACGCCCGCGGTGCAGGCGGCCGTGCAGGCACGGCGCGATGCCGGCGAGATCACCGGACCGATTCCGGGTGACTCGCGCCGCGACACGGTCACCGCCCCGCTTGGGACGCGGTCCGCCGAGCTGGCAAGTGGGGGCGCCTTCGCTCCCCCGGCACCGGAACAGGGACGCGACACGCTCGCCGACGGCTTCACCAGCGTGCTCCCGGCCCGCACGCTGACGAACGACAACTCGAACGCGCCCGCGTTGCCGGCTGCCGAGATCGTCCCCACCCTGGCCATCGGCCGCCGGGGAGTCATTTCGGTCCAGGTGCCGCTGACCGGTATCCCGGCCGACGGCGGCACGCTGGTACCCGTGGCGATCCGCCTGCTCGATGCCCAGGGGGCGCCGCTCACCGACCGCACCGTGGTGACGCTCGAGGCGAGCGCCGGCCGGTGGCAGGTGCTGGACGACGACCCCACGGCCCCGGGCGTGCAGACGACGGTGACCGACAGCTCGCGCATCGTCTACCTCGTGGCCGCGGCCCAAGCGGGACAGGCGCAGGTCCGCATCAGCACGAGCGCGCTGAGCGGCTCGGCGACCTTGGTCTTCGTACCCGCACGGCGGGCGCTGCTCGCCGCCGGCGTGGCCGAGGGCCGCATCGATCTCCGCTCGTGGACGCTCCCGGCGTTCCGCGTCCGCGACCGGTTCGAAGACGAGCTGCGCAACCTGTCGGTCCACAACGCGGGGGAAAGGCTTCAGGCCGGTACGCGCGCGGCGGTGTTCGTCAAAGGAACCGTCGGCCCGCAATTCGTGATCGACCTCCGGCTCGACACCGAGCGCGACCCACGGGCCCGGCTGTTCCGCGACATCCGACCCGATGAGTTCTACCCGGTGTACGGCGACGCCTCGATCAAGGACTTCGACGCCCAGTCGACCAGCCGGCTCTACCTGCGGGTCGAGAAGGCGCGCTCGTACTTCCTCGTCGGCGATTACGGCACCACGCCCGCCAACGAAGTGCGCATGCTCGGGGCGTATTCGCGCAGCCTGAACGGCGCGCTCCAGCACGTCGAGAGTCGCTGGGCGGCGGCGAACCTGTTCGCGAGCCGCGGACACGAGTCGCAGGTGATCGACGAGTTCCCGGGGCGCGGCATCTCGGGCCCGTTCGTCCTCAGTCAGCAGTCCGGGCTGGCCAACAGCGAACGCGTCGAGATCATCACCCGCGACCGCAATCAGCCGGCCGTCATCCTCAAGCGCGAGGTCCTGACCCGGTTCACGGACTACACGATCGAGCCGTTCAGCGGCCGCCTGGTGCTCAAAGCGCCGGTGCCCAGCGTCGATCAGAACCTGAATCCGATCTCGGTCCGGGTCACCTACGAGGTCGATCAGGGCGGCACGCCGTTCTGGGTGTTTGGCGGCGATGCTCAGGTGCGAGCCGGCGGCAGCCTGGAGCTGGGCGGCTCGGCGGTGCGCGATGACAACCCGCTCGGCGCGCGGAGCCTGGTTTCGGGCAATACGACGATCCGTCTGGGTGCCCGCACCTACGCGCTGGGAGAGGTGGCCCATGCCGACTCCGCCGGCGCCGTCAGCGGGAACGCGTTCCGCTTCGAGCTCCGGACGTTCGCGGATCGCTGGGAGGCCCGCCTCTATGGCCTCGACGCGGCAGCGGACTTCGCCAATCCGTCGTCGGCGTTGGGACGCGGGCGCCGGGAGCTCGGGGCGCGCGGCTCGGCGATCCTCGATCGACGGACCCGGCTCCTGGTGGATGCGCTGCGGAGCGAGGACCTGGTCACCGCGGGGCGCCGCATCGGATTCCAGGTCGGTATCGAGCGGGAGCTGAGCGAGCGCCTGCGCCTCGAGCTCGGAGCGCGGCACGCCGAGGAGACCGCGACGCCGGCGAGCGGGACGACCGCGGGCGCCACGCCCAATGAGACGAACAGCCTGAGCCTGCGGCTCACCGGTCAGCTCACGCCGCGCGCCGCGGTGTTCGGGGAGTTCGAGCAGGACCTCGCCGCGGGCGACCAGCACCGCGCGCTGGTCGGCGGCGACTACCGCTTCGCCAGTCGCGCGCGGATCTACGGGCGCCATGAATTCATCTCGTCCCTGGCGGGGCCGTATGCGCTGAACGGCTCGCAGCAGCAGAACACCACCGTCATCGGGCTCGACGCGGACTACCTCAAGGACGCCTCGGTGTTCTCCGAGTACCGCGCGCGGGACGCCTTCAACGGTCGCGAGGCCGAGGCCGCGATCGGGCTGCGGAACCGCTGGACGCTCGCTCCGGGGCTGCGCCTCAACACGTCGTTCGAGCGGGTCAGCCCGCTGGTAGGTAGCGGTGCCGGGGCGGCGACGGCGTTGACCGGCGCGCTCGACTATTCCGAGAATCCGCTGTGGAAGGGATCGGCCCGAGTCGAGTACCGCACCGCCCCGTCGGGCGACAACTGGCTCACCTCACTGGGCTACGGCCGCAAGCTGAGCCGTGACTGGACCCTGCTCGGGCGGAGCGTGCTGAGCGCGCTGGCGCACGACGAGCTGCACGAGCACTCGGAGATCGGCTTCGCCTTCCGGCAGACCACGGTGAACCGGTGGAGCCTCCTGGCGCGCTACGAACACCATTACGATCGCAGCGACCTGGCGAGCGGCAGCATGCGGGACGCGGCCCATGTCTTCTCGAGCCACCTCAACTTCCAGCCGGCGCGAGTCTGGACGATCACCGGCGAAGTCGCGGGCAAGGTGGCCTCCCAGTGGGCCGCGGGACTGACGTCCCATACCAACGCCGAGCTCCTGGGCCTGCGCGGGGTGCGCGATGTCGGGGCCGCGTGGGATGTGGGGGCCAGCGCGCGTGCCCTGGTTACGCTCGGCCAGAGCCGCGCCCAGTACGGCATCGGACTCGAGCTGGGCCACACGCTCGCGACCAATCTGCGGGTCGCCGCCGGATACAACCTCTTCGGCTTCCATGACCGTGACCTGGCCGGCCAGAACTACACCGATCACGGCTTGTATCTCCGGTTCGGCTTCAAGTTCGACGAATCGCTGTTCGGCTCCAGCCGGACGCCGGCCCCGGTGGCTCCGCCGGACAGCACCCGCGACAGCGACGCCGACGGCGTAGCGGACATCCATGACGCCTGCCCCGCCACACCGGTCGGGGCCACGGTCGACGAACGCGGCTGCCCCGGTGACGGCGATCAGGACGGCGTGCTCGACGGGTTCGACAAGTGTCCCGACACGGTGGCGGGCGCGCTGGTCGACGGCGCCGGATGTCAGATCGATACCGATACGGACGGCATCGCCGACGGGCTGGATCAGTGCCCGGCTACCCCAACCGGCGCCATGGTCAACCGGATGGGCTGCCCGTCCGATACCGATGTCGACGGCGTGCTCGACGGCATCGATCAGTGCCCCGACACCCCCACCGGGGCCGTGGTGGATGTGCGCGGCTGCCCCGCCGACTCGGACATCGACGGCGTCCCCGACGTCGTGGATCGCTGTCCCGGAACGCCGCCGGGGACGCCGGTGGATCGCTTCGGCTGCATCGTGCTGTTCCAGGTGGAGCGGCGGCCCGGCGTGCGGCCCGCGGTGATCCTGCGGGGGGTCACGTTCGAGACCGGGAAATCCGTACTGAAAGCGGAATCCTTCACCGTGCTCGATCAGGTGGCGGCATCTCTCGTCGCGAACCCGGACATCCGGATCGAAGTGGCGGGATACAGCGACAACACCGGGTCGGCTGCGATCAACACGCGACTCTCGCGCGCGCGCGCGATCGCGGTGCGGGCTTACCTCGCCGCCCACGGGGTCGCGCCCGACCGCATGACCGCCCGCGGGTTCGGCCCGGCCACTCCGGTCGCGACGAACCAGACCGCCGCCGGACGCGCGCAGAACCGGCGGGTGGAGCTGCACCGCCTGCCCTGAGTCAGACGATCGGCTCGGCCAACACTTCCGCTGCTCCATCCGCCCCGTAGCGAACGGTCACGCGCCATGGCTGGCAGCACACCGGGCAGTCCTCCACGTAGTCCTGCGACGCTCCGCTGCCAGGATCGAGGCTGATGACGCTTTCCTCGCCGCAGTGGGGACAGGTGACCGCCGCCTCGGTGGCGGCGGTGCCGTCCCCCAGGGGGAATTCTTCGTCCAGCGGATCAGGCCAGTCGACCATTACCGGTGCGCATACACGCTGGTCTTGCCGGCGCGATCCCAGGCTATCACGTCGTAGGGCTGCGCCCCCGGCCCTTCCATGCCCGGCGAACCGGTCACCATTCCCGGGACCGCGAGCCCGGCGATGGCGGGATGCTCCGTGAGGAGCTTGGTGATGAGGTCGGCGGGCACGTGCCCTTCGATCACATAGTTGCCGACGCGCGCCGTGTGACAGGAGGCGAGGCGGAACGGCACCCCGAGGCTGTTCCGCATTCCCGACACGTCGTCCGTGTCGTGCGCCACGACCGTGAAGCCGGCCGCCTGGAGATGAGCGATCCACTTTCCGCAACAGCCGCACGTGGGGCTTTTGTACACGGTCACCGTCCGGACAGCGGGTGCTGCGGCTGGAGCGCGCACGAGGGCGGCGGCGGCGAGCAGTACAGCCACGATACCGGCCACGCTGGCGAGTTTCATAATGAGCCTCCTTCGAGACGAGGGGGTCGCTCGTGAAACCTAGCGGGAGCGCCGGACCCGGAAAAGCGCGGCGGCGGAAGGGCTCATCGACATTTCAGGCCGGATTCATCCGGCAACGTCTAGGATTGTCGCAGTGCGGCAGACGGATGTCGCACCGCGGAACCGACGAGGCGAGGCTTGTATGACGCGGGTGATCACACGGTATCGAGGCGGCAGCCGGAAGCTCTACGACACGGCGCAGAGCCGCTACATCTCGCTGGACGAGATTCCCGATCTCATCCGCCGGGGCGACGTGCTCCACGTGGTGGACAACGCTTCCGGTGCCGACGTGACCGGGCAGGTGCTGGCGCAGGTGATCTCGGAGAGCGAGCGGCGCGGCGTGTCATTCCTGTCCGCCGATGCGCTGCACGAGATCATCCGCAGCGGTGAGCGTCTGTTCGCCGACGGCGTGCGAACCGTGCGACGCGAAATGGATCGGTTGCTGGCATCGCCCGGCGAGTCGAAAGGGCGGGCTCGTCGCTCGCGGGGAGAGTTCGATCTCCTGCGCAGCGGCCTGCGCCAGCTCGAGCAATCGTTGAATCAGGTAGGCCATGGGGCACCCCGCTCCGGTGGCCGCCGACGCCCACGGAGGGTCCGCT